>NZ_LCTZ01000002.1:3317500-3635000 GCF_001413955.1 Flagellimonas eckloniae
TTTTGGAGATTACACGGGATTGAAAGATCTTATAATCCTTATATTTAATCCCGTTCCTAACGGGATTTTTTTGTTCAGAACCAAACCAAACCAAGCATGCCCAGTATTTTCACCAAAATCATTAGTGGAGAAATCCCTTGTTATAAGATAGCGGAGGACCCAGATAATTTTGCCTTTCTAGATATTAATCCAAACTCAAAAGGACATACGCTCTGTGTGCCTAAAAAAGAGGTAGATAGGTTGTTAGATCTTGATGAAGACTCATACACTAAGCTTATGCAGTTTTCCAGAAAGGTAGGAAAGGCCATTGAAGCAGCTATCCCATGTGAACGTGTTGGGATGTCGGTTATTGGCTTAGAGGTTCCCCATGTTCATGTGCATTTGATTCCATTGCATAGTATGAAAAATGCTACCTTTCAATATAAAGAAAGCTTCAGCACAGAAGAATTTGAGGAGATAGCAGGACAGATACAGGACAAGCTTAAATAAACCCTTCCATTTTAAGGTAAATACCAGCCCCAATCAATCCCAAAACCAAAATAAGGATTATAAAAAAGAGAGTGGTAAACCTAACAGAAGCTTTGTCTGGGGTGACCAACTTATTGTAGTAATCAAAGACTCTTTCAATATCGTCCGTCCAATTTACGGGATATATTAATGAATAGCATTTCTTGCATTTTATTTCATGGGTAACCAAATCGGTCGTCCTATGATAAAATGGATTGTAGGTGTGCTTTTGATAAAAGGTGAGCTTTAGCTCCTGGTTAAAACATTCGGGGCAATTGTTGGTAATCTCAGCTTCCTTTATCGCAATTTGTTTCTCTTTTGCCATAGCTCATTAAACATTTGCTTTGAGGGAAATTTGCATGATTGTTCCTTCTTTACTAGACGAAAGTACTTTAATTTTTCCTTTATGGTATTCTTCAACTATTCTTTTTACCAATGACAATCCCAATCCCCACCCCCTTTTTTTGGATGTTACGCCAGGGTTAAAGATGTTTTGGAAGTTACTTTTTGGAATACCATGGCCTGTATCAGAAACCAAAATATGGACATTAGGGCCTTTTTTTTCAATCTCAATGGTGATGTTCCCTCTTCCTTTCATGGCATCTATCCCATTTTTCACCAAATTTTCAATACTCCAGTTGAACAGCGGAGGATTTAAAAGAACAGGTAGCTCATCAATGTCTGATGTAAACGAAAAATGTATAAGCTTGGAGCTTCTTCGTTTTAAATATTCATAGGCCTTTTCAGTTTCAGAAACTATGTCATGAACTTCCAAATCAGGGATAGATCCTATTTTTGAAAAACGGTCGGTAATGGTCTCCAGTCGGGTAATATCCTTTGCTATTTCTTTGGTAATATCCTGATTGATTTTTTCAGACTTTAATAGCTCGTTCCAACCTAACAATGAAGTTAACGGAGTTCCTATTTGATGGGCCGTCTCCTTGGCCATTCCGGCCCACAGTTTATTTTGTTCAGAGGCCTTGTTGGTTTTAAAGAAAAAGAAAATGACCGCGCCAAAAAGAAAAATAATCAAGAGAAGGGCTAAAGGATAATATTTTAGCTTGTTCAAAACCTCTGAGTTTCCATAATAAAGGGTTTCCAATAATTCCCCTTCCTGGATAATATGTATAGGTTCATTTTCACTTTCAAATTGTCTTATTTTTCTCTGGAGATAAATACTATCAGCCGCTTTTTCCGCAGAAATATTATGGGTTTTTATAGAACCTTCCTCATTTACCAAAATCATGGGAGTTGAGGTGTTGTTCCCCATAACCTTGAGGGTTAAGTTCCCTAATTCTTGATCTACGGAAGATTGAATAAGTTCTAGTTGGGCGGTTGCCCAGATTTCCATTTTCAAACGCTCCTCTTCCTTAAAGTTTTTAAAAAAGCTATTGGTATTCCAAAGAATAAGGCTCACTATAACGAATGCCGAAATCAACAGAATGATATTGGAAGCCTTCTTTTTGGGGTTGAAGTTCATTTTTTGGTACAATTGTGATTAAAGATAGCAGAAAATGTAAAAATATGTTGATACTTCGTTCTTGCACATGGTTTTTATTAGGGTTCATTTTGTGTATTTTTGATGCTTATTGAAAAGCAGTATAGATGGAAGTCCAAGGAAAAGTTAAAATGATTGACGAAACCAAAACCTACGGTAATAATGGTTTCAGAAAAAGAGAGTTGGTAATTACTACAGAGGAACAGTATCCTCAGCATATTTTGGTCGAATTTGTACAGGACAAGTGCGATTTACTAAACAATTATAGTGTTGGGCAGATGGTAAAGGTCAGCATTAATTTAAGAGGCAGGGAATGGGTAAACCCCCAGGGAGAGACCAAATATTTTAATTCCATACAAGGTTGGCGTATTGAAAATCTGCAAGAAGAAACAAGTGGCGAAAACATGCCTCCAGTACCACCAATGGAAGCTTTTGAACCTGCTGATAACCTTAAAGAGGAAGACCACGACGATTTGCCATTCTAGTCCGCATTGGGTCTTACCAAGGTAATAGAACATGTATTTAGAAGGTATTTACCTTCACCCTTTACCATTGCAGTACTTTTAACAGTACTGACTGTTGCACTTGCCTTAATTTTTACGGATAACACTTCGGATAAAAATCATTTGGCCGCTGTTCTTTCCTATTGGGAAAATGGAATTTGGAACAATGGTCTTTTGGTGTTTGCGTACCAAATGATGCTCATTTTAGTTCTGGGCCACGTATTGGTTTTGAGCAAACCCATGGAACGGATTATTCTGGGAATTACCAAACTTGTAAAAAATACCTCTAACGCAGCTGTATTGGTGGCATTGCCAACAATGTTGGTTTCTTTCTTTAATTGGGGACTTGGGCTCATATTCGGGGCTATTTTGGCAAGAAAAGTAGGCGAATATGCCCAAGCGAACAATATCCCCATCAATTACCCATTAATAGGAGCATCTGGATATGTGGGCTTAATGGTCTGGCATGGGGGAATCAGCGGATCGGCACCAATAAAGGTTTCGGAAGCAGGACATGTTAAAAGCTTATTGGAGGGGATTTCCAACGTGGAGTTGTTGGCGCAATTACCAGAAACCATTTCCACCTCGCTAACGGTGTTTAGTTATTGGAATGTACTGTTATTTATTATTGTGGCTTTGTCAATTACCATTACAGTGTATTATTTGGGCAAAAAAGTTAGGCCAAAAACTATTGCTTTGAAAGAATACGGATTTAAATCTGTTGACAGAGAAAATCTGCAAGGCGCAGAAAAATTGGATTACTCAAAAATTGTTGCCTCTTGCTTTGGAGCATTAATATTAATTGCTTTTTTACTTCAGTATTTGCCTTCGCTCAAAGTCCTAAATATCACTCCAAATATGCTCAACTTTTTTATGTTGGGTTTGGCAATAATCCTTCACGGAAGTTTTAAAAGTTTTTTGGTTGCCATAGAAGAGGCAATTGGGGACACAGCTGGTATCCTGATTCAGTTTCCATTATATTTTGGAATTATGGGCATCATGGGAAGTAGTGGAATGATTAATGACATTTCCGATTTTTTTGTATCCATAAGTACCTCAGTTACCTTGCCTATTTTCACCTTTTTGAGCGCAGGACTTGTTAATATTTTCGTTCCAAGTGGCGGAGGTCAATGGGCCGTTCAAGGACCTCTTGTTTTGGAATCTGCCACACAGTTGGGTGTTCCTTTACCAAAGGCAATTATGGCTTTGGCCTATGGCGATCAAGTGACAAATATGCTACAACCTTTTTGGGCTTTGCCCCTTTTGGGAATAACTAAGTTAAAGGCCAAGGAAATTTTACCGTATACCTTAATTTTTATGTTGATAGGAAGTCTGGTTTATATAGGAGGACTCCTTATTTTATAACCTTTTTCCGTAATTTTAACAAAAATTGCATCTTGGAAAAAGACTCAAAAAAACTTCCCCTATTTTTTTTGGGAGATAGATTGGAATTTCCTCCAGTTGAAGCTGCTAATGAAGATGGTCTTCTAGCAGTAGGTGGTGATTTATCTCCAGAACGTCTCTTATTGGCATACAAAAGTGGCATCTTCCCTTGGTTTAATGAAGACAACTTAATTTTATGGTGGAGTCCAAATCCAAGAATGGTTTTATTCCCAAATAAAATCAAAATTTCAAAAAGTATGCGAAAAGTAATAAGAACCGAACAATTTAACTTGACGCAGAATACTTGTTTTGAAAAAGTGTTGGACAATTGCGCAAAAGTTCAGCGAAAAGGACAGGACGGAACATGGATTACACCAAAAATGAAATTGGCTTATTTGGACCTGTTTGAAAAAGGTTTTGCTAAATCTTTTGAAGTATGGGAAGGAAATAATTTAGTTGGCGGGCTTTATGGGATTGATTTAGGTCATGTTTTCTGTGGAGAAAGCATGTTTTCAACCGTTCCAAATGCTTCCAAGTTTGCATTCATAAAATTGACTCAGGAATTAGAGCAAGAGAAGTATAGACTAATAGACTGCCAAGTTCATACAAAACATTTGGAGAGTTTAGGCGCAGAGCAGATATCAAGAGAAGATTTCATGAATATTTTACAGGGATAATTGCAGGCTTGTCAATACGAAAAATACATTTTGGGGAAAATCTGAAGCATAATCCTCCATGCGATATTCTATTCCTGTTTGAAGTTTTAGCCCTTCCTGAAGCTGCCATCCCACTTGGCCGCTAATCCTGGTATCGTATTCTGGTGAATTACTTTTGGCCACACTTAATAAATTTTCAAACGTACCAATAAAGTATGGCTCCCCAATATTCAAAACCTCACCTTTTAAAGGGAAATCAACAGCAAATCGATATCTAAATCTATGCACTGTCAATGCTTTGGTAATTCGTTGCTCTGTTCGGAATCTATGCCCCAATCTGACCACAAACGGTCTTTTTGAGAAGTTGAACTGTTGGGTTAATCTAATTTCATCACTCTCGTCCTCAAAAATATTTCGAAACCGATATTGCACCCCAAAGGCCAAACTTTGATTATCCGAAAGACTAAATTTGGAAAAATGGACTAAATCAATTTGTCTTGCTTCATATCCAGAATCTCCATTTTTTATGAAATAACCTCTATGTGCCAATGAAAAATTATGCGAGTAGGTATTAGATACATCGTAATTGATTGCTACCTGTGGTTGCAAAAATCCGGTAAGGTTGTCTTGCGCTTTCAGGGACGATAGCCCTAAGAAGCAAATGAAGAACAAAACCCATCTAATACAAAACATGATCATATGTTGATGAGAGGGATTTACGCAAGTTTAGAAACTTGCCATCTGCATTGAAAAGCGCCTCATAGTTTTGATAGCCTCCACTGTTTTTAGAGGTAAAAACGATTTCATAATTAATGTAGGGTAGTATGAGATTTTGCAGGGCTTGTTTTATGACTTTTTCTGGAGCTAAATCCCCTACCGGATGTTGTTGCTGAATTTTTACAATACGTACTTTTTGAAAACTCTTGTTAAGATAGTCACTGATTTTTTCCCAACTATCATCTGGAATATCTATTTCCTTAATTTTGAACTCAACATCTTCCAATTTTCCATGTTCATCAAATTCAATACTATAATGTAATCGGCCTTTTTTGAATTTTACTTCAAAACTCTTCTTAATACTGTCTATTTCTTTATAATAGCGAACCCGTTTTGAAGATTTAAGTTGTTCCGAAATAAGTTCATATGCATTGGAAGGAAATTCGGTTTGGGAAATTCGATACTCCTGTTCATATTTGTTCTGGGACCAAATTGAAGAACAGAAGAGAAGGGCAAGGAAGCTTATTAAAGGTTTACACTTGATCATACCTAAAACAGTTTACTTCATGGTCATTTACCATTCCAGTTGCCTGCATATGCGCATAAACCACTGTGCTGCCAACAAACTTGAATCCGCGTTTTTTTAAATCCTTGCTGATTTTATCAGAAAGAGGGGTGTTTGCCGGAGCGTTTTTATAATTTTTCAGTGTGTTTTTTATTGGTTTTCCGTCCACAAAACCCCATATATAGCTGCTAAAACTTCCAAACTCTTTTTGAACTGCGATAAAGGCTTTGGCATTGGAAACAGTAGCGTTCACTTTCAATTTGTTTCTGATAATTCCTGGATTTTCAAGAAGCTGGTCAATTTTGTCTTGACTGTAACGGGCAATCTTACGATAATCAAAATTGTCAAAAGCATTTCTGAAATTCTCCCTTTTTCGCAGCACGGTTATCCAGCTTAACCCAGCTTGAAACGTTTCCAAAATCAGGAATTCAAATAAAGTGTCATCATCCTTAACCGGAATCCCCCATTCCTTATCATGATATGCTTCATATAATGAATCACCTTCACACCAACCACAACGATGTTTATCCATTATTGGTTTTTTGTCTAAAGATACTGGAAAAGGATTTTTTATAGTGGGATTACCTCTTTTGCAATAATGGCATCGTTGATATCAACATATATTCTCCGTAGCCCCACATAAAAATCGTTTTTGTCCTTTCGCTCCAGAATGGCTTTTTGTTTGGAGTTGGAAAGTTCAAGAATCCCAGTTGCAACAACAATTTGATTAAACAGTTTTTTTGGATGCAACACGTTTAAGTTGGATTTTTTCCTTGTCATTGATTCCTGAATATAAAGGTAGGATTGATTTGCTGGCATACCTATTCTAAAGGAGGCTCCCAGCTTTAGCAAATATGGTTTATTAATAGATTCTTTAGGTGGCCCATACGTATCTAGTTTCGGAAATAAGTTTGGATATTCTTTCTTCTTCATAAACAAGTGATTTAGGGTTTGAAACATTGAATGATAAATAGATATAAAGGCATGCCCAGTGTTATATTGAAGGGAAAGGTAAATGCCAAAGCCATAGGTACATATAAACTTGGATTGGCCTTTGGAGCGGCTATGCGCATTGCGGCGGGGACAGCAATGTATGATGCGCTTGCAGCTAAAATGGAAAACAGAAATCGATTTCCTACGCTTTCCGTTATAAATTGGCTGAACCAGGCTACAACACACCCATTCAAAATGGGTAATCCTATGGAGAAAATAAGGGCAAACCATCCCTTCTTTAAAAAATCGTTTAGTTTTTTACCGCTGGTAATCCCCATATCTAAAAGGAAAACTGCAAGAAATCCTTTAAAAATGTCCGTTGTAAAAGGTTTGATGCCCTCTGCCTGATGTTCATTGGCCAGAAAACCAATTGCCAAACTACCGAGTATTAATAAAACACTGCCATTGGTAACAGAATGATGCAGTACTTTCTTAAAATTATTCTCTTCTTTTTTGTTCTTTTTGAAAAATGCCATTAGCAGAACTCCTATAATTATGGATGGAGCTTCCATTAAGGCCATAACAGCTACCATGTGTCCTCCAAATTCTATGTTCTCAATTTCCAGAAAAGAAATAGCGGTCACAAATGTGACCGCACTAACTGATCCATATGCAGCGGCTATGGCACCTGAATTTTCCACACTGAACTTTCTTCTTAGTATGAAATAGGCAAAAATGGGTACAGAAATGGCCAAAAAAACACCAAACAGCAAGGACCATATGATCTCCATACTAAAATTGCTGTGGGAGAGTTCAAGGCCACCCTTGAATCCAATGGCAAAAAGTAGGTAAAGGGAAATAAATTTTGATGAGTTTTGTGGAATTTCAAGATCACTTTTCAATTGTACTGCAATGATTCCCAAAAAAAAGAAAAGTAAAGCAGGGTTGGTCAGGTTGTCAAATAAAAGGTGTAAATCCATTAAGTTTTAATCTTCCAAGGAGATTTTCAAGATTCCATCGATTCTCAATCTTTTACCTTCACTTCTAATGCTATTGATAAAATTTTTGGCGATGGCTTTTTCATTTTCCAGTTCCTGTATTCTGTCGTCAGGATATTTGGTATTGGCCCCTCCATTTCCTTCGCACCAAGATAGGCGTTGCAGTTTGTGAAAGTTTATTTTTTCGTCTAGTAGTGAGGTAATTACATCACATGCTTCAGATGGGGTAAAAGAACCATCTACCAATTGAATTTTCTGTTTTGTTTCGATTAAAGTTTCCATTTTGTTAATTTTTTAAAGGTTACGTTAATTTTTTCGTGTTAATTTTTTCCCCATTAGGTTAATGGACAAAAGACCAAATATGATGGACATTGAAATACATAACCATCCAAAAAACAGAAAACCGTTAAGTGCGGAAAGTATTAAAACACCAGTAAATAAAAACCCCATTAAGGCATAGTAAATAGGGTAAAATTTTTCTACATCTCCTGACTTTTCTTTCTTGGCCAAGAGGTTTTGTGATTGTGAGAGTTTGTGTAACATGGATGTAAATTTTTTACAAAGATGTACGCTTTAATTTATATATTTTTATTTATATTTATTATGTTTTATATAAATATTATTTATGAATTATACATTGCATCAGTTGAGAATTTTTTTGAAGATTGCTGAAAAACAGAGTATTACAAAAGCTTCGGAAGAACTTTATTTGACCCAACCGGCGGTGTCTATTCAACTCAAAAATTTTCAGGATCAATTTCCCATTCCCTTAACCGAAATTGTTGGCCGAAAGCTTTTTATAACCGATTTTGGCAATGAAATAGCACATGCAGCCGAGCGTATTTTAAGTGAAGTGGATGAAATAAATTACAAAATGCAATCTTATGATGGGAAACTTGCCGGGCGACTTAAAATCTCTGTGGTTTCTACCGGAAAATATGTTATGCCTTACTTCCTGTCTGGTTTTATGAAGTCCAATATGGGGATTGATTTGGGAATGGACGTGACCAACAAGGCTAGTGTGGTACAGAGTCTTGAAAACAATGAGGTTGACTTTGCCTTGGTTTCCGTATTGCCAGATCACTTAAAACTAAATACAATAAGTTTGATGAAGAACAAGTTGTACTTGGTTGCAAACCCGAATCATTTCAAAAGAATCTTGTTGTCTAAAAATATGTTTGTAAAAGATACCCCACTTATATTTAGAGAACCGGGTTCGGCAACTCGTTTTGCAATGGAAAATTACCTAAAAAAATCGCAAATACAGGTTGGAAAGCGCATAGAACTTACCTCCAATGAAGCTGTGAAACAAGCAGTTATTGCTGGATTAGGTTGTTCCATAATGCCGTTGATTGGAATAAAAAATCAATTAAAAAATGGAGATTTAAAAATTTATCCAAAGAAACAACTCCCAATACAAACCACATGGAATTTGGTTTGGCTCAGGTCAAAGAAGCTTTCTCCAGTTGCTTCGGCTTTTTTGGAATATTTAGAGAACGAGAAAGACAAAATAATTCATGAAGATTTTGATTGGTTTGAAAAATATTAACTCAGTTTATCTGTAGTAGAAACTTCAATATTACTGTGGATTGTTAGGTGTTTGTCTTGGGTTCTAGCATCCAATATAATCTTGGTAATCTGGTTTTTGGTTTCCCTCAGTTCACGTATTCTGTGTTCAGAATTTAAAAAATCTATTTGATTTATATCTTTAAGATTGAGTAATTGAACTGTATGGAATTTGATTTTATCATTTATAAGCGATAATAGGATATCGGCTGCTTGTAGGGGAGTAAAGGCCCCTTCAATCAACAGAAAAGAGTCCGTCTTGCTTGTTTGGGCAACTGGCACTTTTTTGTTTTGTGTATTGGAGCGTAACCAGACAGGCAACCAGTTTTTCATTTACTAATTTTTAATCAACTTAAATATTATCGCGTATATAATGCCATCTCACCTGTGTTTATAGCTCCATTAAGTTCTGCGGTCAAAGTTTTGTATACTCTAAAAAACTTTCTTCCATTAGATTTTTTGAACGTAATTATCGGATTGTCACTATGAGATATTTTTGTAACTGTAACCACAGAATTTTCTAAGGTTGAGATATTGGCAATGCCACCTCGTTTGATAATAAAGTTTTTACGTGTAACATTTATATTTTTATATATAACACCTGATGGCTTACCTATGACAAGTTCATCACCTATTTTCACTAAATCTTGGTGATTTTGTGCATTTATGCTACCGATTAGCAAGGAAAAGATTACTAAAAAAAGGAAAGGTTTCATAATTACATTGATTTTTCATTTACAGCTTTCTCTTTGACCAAAATTGCTTTTATGGTAGATTTATAGCCATAAAACTTCCTGCCATCCTCCCTTCGCAAAACAACTTGTGTGCTTCCATCGGGCATTATATCCATTTGATCTATAACAACAATATTTCCATGAAAGTTCATGGTAAGGCCAAATCCCGATGATGAGTTTAGGGAGTTGTTGAGTACTACAATATCTGAATATGGGATTTCCAAGAGCATTCCCAACTCACTATCTCCCCGGCTCTCAACAAAGTGTTTAAATTTTATGTGTTGTGTCTTTTCTTGAGCTATAGTTTGAAAACCTAACAACAGCATACAGAATATGCAAAATGGTAAAAATTGTTTCATGGGCTTAGGTTTTAAGTTAAAAACTTTACTATAAAGATAGGATTAATCTCATAATAAAAAGCATTACTATTGTTAATAAGTAGTTAAACTATTATAATTTAATAGTATTACTGTTATATTTGTTTTGAAATTATTTAAAGGCATACATAATATGGAAAGATTAATGCAATCTATACGAATAGGAATCAACGAAAAAATCTATGTGAAAGACCCTGAATCATCCGATCTGGGAAAAAGGATTGTTGAGCAAAGTATTTTAATGATTGATGATATGGGTTTTGAAAGCTTTACCTTCAGAAAGTTGGGGGAACGCATAAAGTCCAATGAAAGTTCCATTTATCGCTATTTTGAAAACAAGCACAAATTATTGCTCTATTTGGCCTCGTGGTACTGGGGGTGGTTGGAGTACAAAATGGTCTTTGCCACCAATGCAATATCAAATCCAAGTGAAAAGCTTAGAAAAGCCATCGATATTTTGACACAAACGGTTGAAGAAGATGTCTCGTTTTCGCATATAAATGAGGTTTTGCTGAATAAAATCGTAATAAATGAATACTCTAAATCGTATTTGACCAAAGAAGTTGATCAAGAAAATAAGGACGGTTATTTTGTTATTTATAAAAGACTTGTAAATCGCCTGCATGATATGATAGTGTCAATGGACGGCGAATATGAGTTCCCTTCAAGTTTGGCAAGTACTATTTTAGAAGGTTCGCTACACCAATATTTTCTTAGAGAACATTTTCCAATGTTAACCGATTGTAATAAAACTACAACCCCAACTCATTATTTCACCGACCTAGTCTTCAAGACTTTAAATTCATAAACCTATGTCAAAAAATATTCTTACCGCCTGGCAACGCCTAATGGGAATGCTGGCACTGGATAAGAAAGATGTGATGCAAGTTTTTTACTATGCCATTTTTGCTGGCTTGGTAAATCTCTCACTTCCTCTAGGGATTCAGGCAATAATAAACCTAATACAGGGCGCACAAGTAAGTACCTCATGGATTGTCCTGGTTGTTTTGGTTACTTTGGGTGTTGCATTTGTAGGGGTCTTACAACTGATGCAAATACGTATTATTGAAAACGTTCAGCAAAAAATATTTACCAGGGCATCCTTTGAGTTTGTGTATCGATTTCCAAAAATAAAGATGAGCCAATTGCGCGATTTCTACCCACCAGAACTGGCGAATCGCTTTTTTGATACATTGACAATACAAAAAGGACTTTCAAAAATATTGATTGATTTTCCGGCGGCTTTTCTACAAATTGTCTTTGGATTGTTGCTTTTGTCATTCTACCATCCATTTTTTATCATATATGGATTGCTTTTGATTCTTCTTATATATGTGGTATTCAAATTTACCGCACAGAAAGGACTGGAGACCAGTTTAGATGAATCTAAGAACAAATACCGTGTGGCACACTGGATTCAGGAAATAGCAAGATCTTTGGTGAGCTTTAAACTTTCAGGAAAAACTACACACGGCATTGATAAAAATGACACTTTGGTGGCCAATTATTTAGACGCCAGGGAAAGTCATTTTAAAATTTTGGTGATTCAGTTTATCCAAATGATCGGTTTTAAGGTTTTGGTTACGGCCGGACTTTTATTGATTGGTGGATTACTCGTTCTTAATCAAGAAATGAACATTGGGCAGTTTGTAGCTGCTGAAATCATTATTCTTTTGGTCATTAGCTCTGTTGAAAAAATGATATTGGGTCTTGAAACTTTCTATGACCTATTGACCTCATTGGAGAAATTGGGACAAGTAGTGGATAAGGAGTTGGAACCACAAGATGGGGAAAAACCTTTTGCTGAGCATGAAGGATTTACAGTTGAACTTCAAGACGTTTCCTATAATGTACCTGACAGGGATAAAAAAATCATAGACAATGTTTCTATGACCATTACCCCCTCGTGTCAAATTTTATTGCAGGGCCCGAGTGGTTCCGGCAAATCTACGTTGTTGAGGATTATCGCAGGAATATTGGAACCGGACGCCGGTAAAATCTTTGTAAACAATATTGCCCTGCAAGGTTTGAACCTTAGTTATTATCGTTCACATTTGGGGCAATCGTTGAGTGAGGAATCCCCATTCGAAGGAACCATACTAAACAATATCACTTTTGGAAACAAGGACATCTCCCAGGAAGATGTGTATTGGGCCTTGGAGAAAACGGGACTCACCAGTTTTGTAAAAGAACAGCCAAAGGGATTAAAAACCGTTTTGTACCCAGAAGGGAGACAGATTCCATATACCATTTCCAAGAAAATAGTTTTGGCACGAAGCATTGTTACAAAGCCCAAACTTTTAATCCTTAAGGACCCATTAGATCAATTTGGAGATAAAGAGGCTGAAAAAATAATGAATTTTATTACGGACCCATCCAATGGGTGGGCCTTGGTCATCGTGAGTGAAAACCCTAAATGGATAGAACGTTGCGGGCGTATTATTACAATTGAGAACGGAAAATTGATTAACGAAAGATAATAAGGCCATGTTAAATATTTCACCAAACAAGTTGAATGAAAAAGTTGACCTGAGCGGCTATAAAGCGGTCAAAAAAGTCTTTTATAGAACACATTACAAACATTTTAATCGACTTCTGGCAACATTCTTTATCATTGCTTTTATTGTAATGTTCTTGCCTTGGACGCAGAATATTACTGGAAAAGGGTACTTAACCACCCTAAAGCCGGACCAACGCCCACAGACCATTCAATCGCCAATTCCAGGGCGAATAGAAAAATGGTATGTTAGAGAGGGGGATTATGTAAAGAAAGGAGATACCATCCTCTTTATTTCAGAAGTGAAAAGTGAATATTTTGATCCAAATTTGGTTGAGCGTACAGGTCAACAAATTAGAGCAAAATCCATGTCCGTAACCTCGTATGAAGAAAAGGTAAAAGCGCTGAATGCCCAAATTAGTGCACTGTCCAATGAACGTGTTTTAAAATTGGAACAAGCCAAGAACAAACTCATTCAATCCAGGTTAAAAGTACAGAGCGATAGTATAGATTTTGAGGCGGCAAAGACCAATATTTCTATCGCGGAGCGACAATATAATCGAATAGACCAACTTCAGAAAGAAGGCTTAAAAGCGGTTACCGATGTGGAGGAAAAACGATTGAAGCTCCAAGAGACGCAGGCCAAATTAATTTCCCAGGAAAACAAGTTGTTGGCCAGTAAGAATGAAGTTATCAATGCCCAAGTAGAAATCAACAGGGTGCAAGCGGCATACACTGATAAAATTTCCAAGGCACGCAGTGATATGTTCACCGCACAATCCAATCAGTTTGATTCAGAGGCACAAGTCACCAAGTTGGAGAATGCCTATACCAACTATGAAATGCGTAACAACATGCTCTATATAAGAGCACCCCAGAGTGGCTTCATCAATAGGGCAATACAATCTGGTATTGGTGAGACCTTTAAAGAAGGAGATCGTTTAGTTGGAATTATGCCCTCTGAATATGATATGGCGGTGGAAACCTTTGTAGAGCCCATAGATTTACCGTTGATTCATATTGGAGAAAAGGTTCGGATACAATTTGATGGTTGGCCGGCAATAGTTTTTAGCGGTTGGCCCAATGTTTCCTTCGGAACTTTTGGAGGTGAAGTAGTGGCCATAGAAACTTTTATAAGTGACAATGGAAAGTATAGGGTATTGTTGGCTCCGGATAAAGAAGATGGGGCATGGCCAAAAGATATTCGGGTAGGCTCTGGAGCAAATACAATGGCACTATTGGAAGATGTTCCCATTTGGTTTGAACTTTGGAGACAATTGAATGGTTTCCCCCCAAATTATTATCAACCTGAAAACGGAATGGCCAATGTCAAAAAGAAATAAGTATGGAATCTGTCTTTGGGTATTCTTATTTGTAGCTGTCTTTGGGCTTCATGCACAGCAAGATACCTTGGCGCTTAATTTTAAGGAGTATTTGGGGTATGTAAAAAAATACCATCCCATTGCAAAACAGGCACAGCTCACTATAGCCATGGGGCAGGCCAATCTAATGAAGGCCAGAGGCGGTTTTGACCCTAAAATTGAAGTGGATTACGATAGAAAGGAATTTAAAGGTATTGAATATTGGGATAGACTCAATACCACCTTTAAAATTCCAACATGGTTCGGAATTGAGCTCAAAGGAAATTTTGAACAAAATCAAGGAGCATTTACAAACCTTGACGAATCACTTCCTGACGATGGACTGTACAGTGCAGGTGTATCCATGTCATTGGGTCAGGGTTTTTGGGCCAATGAGCGCATGGCAACTCTTAGAAAGGCCAAGTTTTTTAGGGAACAATCAAAAGCAGATCAAGATTTATTGGTCAATGAGGTACTGTATAATGCTTCCCTGGCTTATTTTGATTGGTTAAGAGCGTATAAAGACGCCTTGATTTTTGATGACTTTCTTCAAAACGCCGAAATACGTTTTCAAGGAGTAAAGCAAAGGGCACTTTCTGGAGATATAGCTATTATAGATACCGTAGAGGCCAAAATTATAGTGCAAGACAGGGCACTTAATTTGGAACAGGCCAAAGTAAAGCTGATGAAAAAGTCTTTGGAACTTTCCAACTTTTTATGGATAAATGATGTGCCTGTTGAATTACAGCCACAAGTTATTCCCGATGAGAATGTGGAAAATGACATTGATGTGACCTTGGAGATTATGGGTAAACCTTTAGATAGCTTTACCTTGGAAAACCATCCCAAGCTGAGGTCTTTGGAATACAAGATTGACGGTTTGGTGGTTGACAAAAGGCTCAAGGCAAATAAGTTATTGCCCAAGTTGGATGTGGAGTATAATTTTTTGACTGAATCTCCCGATCAAATCAATTCGTTGGATATTGACCAGTACAAGGGAGGACTCAGTTTTCGGTTGCCACTTTTTTTGAGAAAGGAACGGGGTGATCTTAAATTGGCAAAGTTTAAACTACAAGACGCGCAATTTGACCGCGACAATGCCCAGGTCGAGATTCAAAATAAGGTTGTGGCAATTTATCGAGAGTTGGATTCCTACACGACCCAAAACCAATTAATAGATAATATTGTGAGGGATTATAACACACTTTTGACCGCTGAAGAACGCAAATTCAGTTTTGGGGAAAGTTCACTGTTTTTGATCAATTCACGGGAAAGCAAACTCATAGACTCATCCCTGAAACAAAATGAGGTGCAGAATAAATTTTTCTATACAAAAGCTCTGTTGTTTAAGAGCTTGGCCATTAACCCAGAAGCCCTATAGCTGACTTAGCACAAGACTAAAGCAACTACGGAGTTTTAACCATAAGCAAAATGAGAGTAAACCCGATAATAAAAGATACTTTTTTTATTGTAACAGGAATCTTTTCAGCTGCATTTGGCTTAGAAAGTTTTTTGCTGCCCAATAGGTTTATTGATGGCGGTGCTACTGGAATTTCACTTTTGGTTACAGAACTTACTTCCGTTCCGTTATGGGTTTTGATTATTTTGGTGAATATTCCATTTCTGTTTTTGGGGTATCGCGTATTGGGAAAGCAATTTACCATTAAAGCTATTCTGGCAATTTTAGGATTGGCTTTGGTATTGGTATTTGTTCAATTTCCAGAAGTGACCCAAGACAAGTTATTGGTTGCCGTTTTTGGCGGGTTTTTTTTGGGTGCGGGAATAGGACTTTCCATTAGAGGTGGTAGCGTCTTGGACGGAACAGAGGTTTTGGCCATTTTTTTGAGTAGAAAAATGGGAGCCAAAATAGGGGATGTTATCATTTTAATCAATATTCTGATTTTTTTGGCTGCCGCGTATCTATTATCGATTGAGGCCGCTTTATATTCCATGTTGACCTATTTGGCCGCCTCCAGAACCTTGGATTTTGTACTTGAAGGTATTGAAGAGTATACCGGGGTTACCATTATATCAGAAAAAAGCGAAGAAATCAGAGTAATGATCACAGAGAAGTTGGGAAGGGGATTAACCATCTATAAAGCAAGTGGCGGTTATGGAAAAAAAGGGGAGCATAACGAATATGACGTTGTCTATACCGTAATCACAAGGTTGGAGATACGGAAATTGAATATTGAGCTCAATAAAATCGATGCCAATGCCTTTGTGGTCATGAATAGTATAAACGACACCAAAGGAGGCATGGTAAAGAAACGATTACTGAACTAATAAGGAAGGCTATTTTTTCACTTACCTACAATGCCTTGTAAGTTTTCAACAGAGAATACAACCAATGATAAAAATCAGCTTATAGGCTGATTTTGAGGCTTAATTTTGAAAAAAGTATTGATTATGGAAGTAGCTGAAAAAAAATCGAAGAAGGAACGTTTACAACTTATACAAAACGGTATTTCAAGCAGCATGAATTATAGGGAATATCGTGATTTGGTGCAGTATTTGGCCAAGAATAGGCAAACCACGGGCAAAGATCAGTTGGAATCGCTTATCAATTATACAGAGCTCAATGACCGTAGAATGAACCGTTGGGACAAGACCTTAAAACTATCTCCAGAAATTGAAGTCAAAATTTCCAATAGTAAAAAAAGACTTACCCTTTTGGTATTGAGTGAAAGTTGGTGTGGCGATGCTTCGCCCAGCTTGCCTGTAATGAACAAGATAGCTGAGTTGAACCCAAATATTGAATTAAGAATACTACTTAGGGATGAAAACTTGGAGTTGATGGACGAGTTCTTAACGAATGGTTCCCGGTCTATTCCAAAATTGATTGTTCTGGACAGGGAGACTGAAGAAATAGTTGGTGAGTGGGGGCCTAGATCAAGTATTGCCACAGAAATGGCCGAAGCGTATAAAAAAGAGCATGGCACACTTACTTCAGAGTTCAAACAAGACCTTCAGCTGTGGTATAACAAAGATAAAGGCCAGGATATTTTAAAGGATTTGTTGGGGTTGCTTTTCTAGCAAGCATTTTTTGGGTTCATTTATAGGTCTCGGCTGTGGTTTCGTTGGGGCGTGGTAAATCTAGTTTTTGGTGGTTTCTATGTTTCAAGTTAACGAATTGTAGCTATAAATTATAGCCCGTGTTGAACCCAGGCTTTTTTGTTAATGTAATTTGTCATGACATGATTTGCAAATTGAAACTAACCATTTAATAGGTTCTTTTCCAATATTTTTCTTCGCATATCTTTTATGATGAACTTGTGTTGCTCGTTTTCCACAGTAAACGCATTTCCAGTTATCACGTTTTAAGACAACATAGCGTTTTCTTTTCCACTCGTCAGATTTTAAATAAGTATTACGATAATAGTTCCGACGACGTTTTCGCTTTAAGTTGAAACTCCAACGTTTAAATAGCCAAGGAACTAGTCCAACAACTAGCAAGAGGAGTAATAATTTGATCTCTTTCATATCATTTTCTAATGATATTTAACTAATCGTCAAATCATTTGGCCAATCGTATTCTTCTTCATTTTTCCAAGGCGCCCCGATTTCTACACTGCTCACCTTCCCAAATTCCACATTAAGAGTAAGCCAATTGTCATCGTCACTGTGAGTCGACCAGAAATCATACTCTTCTATTTCCCATTTCTTCACTAAATCCCCAAAAACCTCATTTTTAATCGAATCGGCATCTTGGTCAATTATTTTAAATCCGTTGAACGACAATTGCGGACTAGCGCAGTAAATGTATCCTAATCGGTTGTCCTCATTTTTGTAAATGGTTAGCCTTAATTTTTGATTATTGTATTCTAAGTAAACATTGTCTGAATCCTCTTCGTCTTCTTGAATTTTATCTGGTATTCCTATTGTTCCATAAACCATTTTTTGAAACATACCAAACTTTAAGTCTTCAATTCCAATATTAAGTTTGAGTTCCATTTTTTTCAGTTTGCGTACAACGTTAAGCTAAGGACTGTTTTAATTTCCTTTAATGACTGACAAGTGAAGTTCGGGAAATTTAACGTAAGATTCAAAAGGAAATTAGTATATAAATCCTTTGGATTACTAAACCACTAGGGTTGGGGTAAACCTAAAATTGATACCCTATTTTCGTTGGAATAGGTAGGTAATCGTACCAATTTGAGAAACCTTGGAATCCGGGTTAAATCTCGCTTTTAGGGCATAAGCGATTGCATTATCTACCAAACAGCCATTACTGGTCCCTGAACTTTGGTCATTAAAGTCAGCCTCCGTAACATAGCCAGAAGCATCCACCTTAATATTTATAACAACTTTTCCGCCTTCAATACAGGTATAAATTGGAGGTGGTAAAGAATACGCATTTCTATCGATCAGGGAATACGAAATGGAGGTACGCTTATCTTTTAAATTGTTGGTAAACTCCTCTTTTTGTGCTTCGCGCTCCCCTAAGAGTTGTTTTTTTTCTTCGCGTTTGGCGGCCAATTCCTTTAATTGTTCCGCGAACTCCCCATCTGAATCACTTGGAGTCCCTTGATCATTGTTCAAGGCGCGTTCTTCCAATAATTCTTCCAATGTTTTTAAGGGTTCTGGATTTCCAACAGATGGTTTGGCCGTTTCGTTAAAGGCCATATGGCTTTTTATAGGGTCGTTATTTGCCATTTCTTCCAGCCGTTCCTCTTCTTCCCGCAACAGTTCTTCGATATCCTCATCGGCCAAACTCATTTCAATAACATATTCTTCTTCTTTTATGCCTCCCAAATGAATGTTGAACAACAACAAAATCACAAGAGACATAGAGAAAAAAGTTATTAAAAAAGATAACTGGTTCCTGTTTAGGTTCATGGTGATACTATAACCGCTTTTTTTTAAAAATATTTTATCCCAATGTTCATGCCTTATCTGTTTTTTTAAAGGAATTTAACTTCTTTACGACAGATTTTCCTTGAAAACCGTTGGGGTAATGGCATTATTTACGTTGAAATCACCTATTTTGGTTCTTCTAAGGGTAGATAAATGGGCGCCAGATTGTAGTGTTTTCCCAAAGTCATGCGCCAAAGAACGAATGTAGGTGCCTTTGCTACAAACCACCCTAAAATGCACATTTGGCATATTTACTTGGGTAATTTCAAATTCCAGGATTTCAATTTTTCTGGATTTTATTTCAATTTCCTTTCCTTCGCGTGCAAATTCATACAACCGTTTGCCATCTTTTTTTAAGGCTGAAAAGATTGGCGGGACTTGGTCAATTTCACCCAAAAAGTGTTCCGTGGCCTGCTTAATGCCATCTGGGGTTATATGTTCTGTTGGGAAGGTTTGGTCTACTTCAGTTTCCAGATCATAGGATGGTGTGGTTGTACCCAAGGTAAAAGTTCCGGTGTATTCTTTGACCTGCCCCTGAAGTTCAGGGATTTTCTTGGTGAATTTTCCGGTGCAAATAATTAAAAGCCCGGTGGCTAGCGGATCCAAGGTGCCTGCATGCCCTATTTTAAATTTTTTTAGGTTGAATTTTTTTCGAATGGCCCATTTTAAGGCATTGACTGCCTGAAAAGAACTCCATTCCAGTGGTTTGTCAATCAATAAAATCTGACCATTTAAAAAGTCCTCTTTGGTTTTCAAGCCGGATTGAATTTTAAATTAATAGGGATCACTTTCTGAAAGAACTTACCCCCAAACACTCCAAGCAATGGCAATAAGACCTATAATCAAACAATAAATGGCAAAATAGGTAAGCTTGCTTTGTTTTACCAACTTAATCATCCAAGTACAGGCTGCAATACCGGTAATAAAGGCGGCAATAAAACCAACACCCATGGCAATGGCCTGGTCTCCAACAAAATTGATGTCGCCACTTAAGAGGTCCTTGGCCACTTTTCCGAATATCAAGGGAACCACCATTAAAAATGAGAAACGGGCAGATTTTGTTTTGTCAACACCCAAAAGCACTGCTGCGGAAATGGTAGCCCCACTCCTTGAAATTCCTGGAAGTATGGCTACAGCCTGTGCCATACCAATAACAAATGCACTGCGATAAGAAACACCTTTGTCCGTAGTTTTTGCCAAATCTGCCAAGTACAAAAGAATTGCGGTAATGAGCAACATGATGCCTACAATAATGATTGCACCATCAAAAAAGACCTCTAGGAAATCCTGTAAAAAAAAGCCGATCAAAGCGGCGGGAATCATTGAAATAATGATCTTGAGCGAGAATTGCGTTTCTTCATTCCATTTAAATTGAAAAAGCCCTTTAAAAATTTCCGCAACATCTTTTCTAAAAACCAATATGGTACTTAAGGCAGTTGCAAAATGTAGAATAACCGTAAATAAAAGACTTTCCTCAGGAAGTGAATCCGCACCTAGAATAGCTTTCCCCAATTCTAAATGTCCGCTGGATGATACTGGTAAAAACTCAGTCAGTCCTTGAATAATTCCAAGGATAATGGCATCAATGATTTCCAAATTACTTTTTGTTTTTGTTAGGATTCAATAAAATGGCGTAGACCTGTATCCCCAAACCTATCAATATTAAGGTAGGAGCCAAGCGTATTCTTCTAAAATTGTAGATATCCGGATTAAACACATTTGGGTCATCACTTCCCCCCCCACTCATTAAAATAAACCCCAACGCAATAAAGGCGAGTCCAATAAAGAGAAACATATAGTTTCTTTTTTGAAAAATAAATTCCTTGCTAGGTTTTTGTACGTTCTTATTTTTCTTACTCATGTTGTAAAGTTAATAATAAAGGTCATCAGTTCTTAAATTCAGGAAACGCTGTGTTGCAATATGGGTACTCGCCCATGAAATAACAACTCCAAGGCCAAAAATACCAACAAACAATGCGATTAGAACAACGAAATCCTTGAATAAATCCAATTCGGGAAAATTGTTGTTCACGTAATACAATACAATGGCCAAAGCAATCAGGGCCAACGAGGCCCCAAACATTCCCAGCTTAATGTTTGTCCAAATAAAAGGTTTTCTAATGAACACCTTAGTTGCACCCACCATTTGCATGGTCTTTATGATAAAACGTTTGGAATAGATGGAAAGTCGAATGGAACTATTGATCAACAGCACGGCGATAAAGGTGAAAATTGCACTTGCAACAAGAATCCATAGGCTTATTTTACGAACGTTATTGGTAAGCAATGAAATCAAGGGTTTGTCATAGCTTACTTCATCCACATAGGTTTTAGCTGCGATACTTGCGGCAATTTCTTCAATCTGTTCAGGAGAAACAAAGTCGGCCTTAAGGTTCACATCAATTGCATTTTTTAATGGATTGTATCCCAGAAAATCTGTAAAATTTTCCCCGATATCCTCGCTATATTGTTCAGCCGCATCCTCTTTGGACACATAGTCGGCCGATTTTGTATAATCCGCCAGCGCCAAACTTTTCTGCAACTGGTCAATTTCCACCGGCTTGGCATTATCCTTTAAAAAAACGGAAATGGTAATCTGCTCCTTAAAGTGATCCGCCAATTTTTTGGTGTTCAAAACAAGGAGTCCCAAAACCCCGAGTAGGAAAAGGACCAGAGCTATGCTCAAAACCACTGAAAAATAAGAGGAAATCAGCTTTCTACGTTGATATCGTTCAATATATTGACTCATACAGCAAAATCAGTATGTAAAAATAGAAAAGTAAATCGTAATTAGGGGATTAAAGCTATTTTTGCAATTCGAAAAGTTAGACACTATAGGTGTCATTTTGAGCTTCAATGCTATTGGAACGAGAAATCTCTCGGGTTAATTTGAGACATCTCGACTGCGCTCGATGTGACATTATAAATTGAATGGTACTATGAACTACGATTTTCAAAAAATCGAGGAGAAATGGCAGAAGTATTGGAAGAAAAACGAAACCTTCAAGGCTTCAAACAATTCAGATAAACCAAAGTTCTATGCGCTTTCCATGTTTCCTTACCCCTCAGGGGCGGGATTGCACGTGGGGCATCCGCTTGGTTATATAGCTACGGATATCTATGCCCGCTACAAAAAGCATAAAGGGTTTAATGTATTGCATCCAATGGGATACGATTCTTTTGGTCTGCCAGCAGAACAGTATGCCATCCAAACGGGACAACACCCTGCAATTACTACAGAAACCAATATAAAAAGGTATCGAGAGCAGTTGGACCAACTTGGTTTTTCGTTTGATTGGAATCGCGAAGTGCGAACCTCAGATCCCAAGTATTACAAATGGACGCAATGGGTTTTTATCCAATTGTTCAACTCATGGTATAATAAGGATACGGATAAGGCTGAATCTATTTCGGACTTGATTTCCATTTTTGAAAAAGAAGGAAATGCGGCAGTGCATGCTGCTTGTGATGATGATACGCTAACGTTCAGTGCAGAAGACTGGACTAATTTTTCAGAAAAAACCAAGCAAGAGCTACTTCTAAAATATAGATTGACCTATTTGGCGGATACCGAAGTAAACTGGTGTCCCGCTTTGGGGACTGTTTTGGCCAACGATGAAATCGTGAACGGCGTTTCAGAACGCGGAGGACATCCCGTTATCCGAAAGAAAATGACGCAATGGAGCATGCGGATTACTGCCTATGCCCAACGTTTGTTGGATGGATTGAATACCGTTGATTGGCCACAACCACTCAAAGATTCGCAAACCAATTGGATAGGTCGCTCCGAAGGAGCCTCTGCTATTTTTAATGTCATTCCGAGAGAGCAAAGCGACGAGGAATCTCATCAAATCGAAGTGTTCACTACCCGCCCCGATACCATTTTTGGGGTAAGTTTTATGGCCTTGGCGCCAGAACATGAGTTGGTGTCGCAAATTACCACCCCAGAACAGAAAGAAGCTGTGGAAGCTTACGTGGAAGCTACGGCAAAACGCTCGGAGCGCGACCGAATGGCCGATGTAAAAACCATTTCAGGAGCCTTCACTGGGGCATATGCAGAACATCCCTTTACCAAAGAGCCCATTCCTATTTGGATTGGCGATTATGTGCTTGCAGGATAT
Source organism: Flagellimonas eckloniae (assembly GCF_001413955.1). Taxonomy (NCBI): domain Bacteria; kingdom Pseudomonadati; phylum Bacteroidota; class Flavobacteriia; order Flavobacteriales; family Flavobacteriaceae; genus Flagellimonas; species Flagellimonas eckloniae. Next base: position 3,340,774 of record NZ_LCTZ01000002.1, read on the forward strand.
GGAACAGGGGCTGTAATGTCTGTTCCCTGCGGTGATCAACGCGATTACGATTTTGCAAAACACTTTAAGATTCTCATTCCCAACATTTTTGAAGGGATAGATATTTCTGAAGAAGCCTTTGCTGATAAAGAAAAAACCATCATTGCCAATTCTGACTTTTTAAATGGGTTGCCCTATAAAAAAGCGGTTAAGCGTGCGATTTTTGAGTTGGAACGGTTAGGTCAGGGAGAAGGAAAAATAAATTACCGCTTGCGCGATGCCGTTTTTAGTCGCCAGCGGTATTGGGGAGAACCCTTTCCGGTGTATTATGTAGATGGAATGCCGCAAATGATTGCTGATGAGCATTTGCCATTGGAACTGCCTGAAGTTGAAAAATACCTTCCTACGGAAACGGGTGAACCGCCTTTGGGCAATGCTACCGTATGGGCTTGGGACACCGAACAATGTACAGTGGTCAATAATGAATTGATCAATCACAAAACGGTGTTTCCTTTGGAATTGAACACCATGCCCGGTTGGGCGGGGAGTTCCCAATACTTTAATCGGTATATGGACCCGCACAATAAGGAAGCCATTTACTCCCAAGACGCGGTTGACTATTGGGAAGATGTGGATTTATATATTGGAGGTAGCGAGCATGCTACGGGACATTTGTTGTATTCCCGTTTTTGGCAAAAGTTCTTGTTTGATCGCGGGATTGCCCCCAAGGATGAGTTTGCCAAAAAGTTGATTAATCAAGGGATGATTACGGGGACGAGTGCATTTGTTTATCGAGTGGCTCAAAGAACCGATGTTTTTGTGTCGAAAGGAATTATTGAGAAATACCTAGATATTAACACAAATAAAGAGGCTTTCAAATTGATTCAAAGTCTTTCAGGAGTATCTGTTGAAGAACTTTCATTTGACGAAATTCGTGTTGATGTGGATTTTGTCAATTCATCAGATGAATTGGATATATCTAAATTTAGAAATTGGCAACCGGAGTTTAAACATGCAAAATTCATTGATGAGAATGGAATTGTGAAAGTTTCTCGCGAAATCGAAAAAATGTCCAAATCCAAATACAATGTCGTTAACCCAGATGCCATTTGTGAGGAGTACGGGGCAGATTCCCTTCGCTTGTATGAAATGTTTTTGGGACCTCTGGAGCAATCCAAACCCTGGAACACCGCCGGGATTACGGGCGTGCATTCCTTCCTTAAAAAATTATGGAAGTTATATAGTGCTATTGATGAAGGTTCAGAGCCATCAGCAGAAAATTTAAAAACGTTGCACAAAACCATCAAAAAAGTGGAGGAGGATATTGAAAATTTCTCCTTCAATACTTCGGTATCCACCTTTATGATCTGTGTAAATGAATTGACAGCCCAAAAATGTACCAGCAAGGCAATTTTAGAGCCATTGGCCATCTTGGTTTCACCTTATGCTCCCCATATTTCCGAGGAGCTTTGGGAAAGGTTGGGGTATTCAACATCTATTGCAGAAGCTCCGTTTCCAATATTTGAAGAGAAACATTTGGTAGAAAGTAGCAAAGAGTATCCTATTTCTTTTAATGGTAAAATGCGTTTTACCATGGAACTTCCCTTAGATTTGGATAAAGATGCTATTGAGGTTGCCGTTATGGCCCATGAAAAAACCCAAGCACAATTGCAAGGGCGAACGCCTAAAAAGGTAATTGTTGTACCTGGCAAGATTGTGAACATTGTGGGCTAAGGAATCCTTATTATAGGAACATAGCTTTTATTGGAGTTGAAGTAAAGGTATCCCCGTATAAGAACATTAAATACCACCAACTATGGAAACCATTGAAATAATTGGTCTTGTGGCCGCAACATTGACCACTAGTTCGTTTGTCCCGCAAGTCTATAAAACCTGGAAATACAAATCTACCAAAGACATTTCCTTTACCATGTACATAGGATTTTTTGTTGGGACCATGCTTTGGTTGTACTACGGAATACAATACCAAAGTCTGGCCATTATTTTGGCTAATGCCGTTACTGGAATTTTGGTGTTGTTCATGCTTCTTTTAAAATTTAGATATAAATGAACCCTATAATTAATAGGGTATAAAATGTATAATTGAATATATATTTTAATATACCCCCTATGATTTTAGGGTAAAATGATAAAAAAAGTATTTTTTCAACGATTACCCCCTATTTTTTATCGAAATTATTTCGTAGTTTGTTTTTTTTGTAACACTTTTGAAGTGTAAATCAAAAAAAGCAACAAAATGATTGTAGGTATTCCAAAAGAAATCAAGAATAACGAAAGCCGAGTTGGAATGACTCCGGCTGGAGTTTTTGAATTGGTAAAGAATAACCATACCGTTTATGTGCAGTCTGGAGCAGGTGAAGGTAGCGGTTTTTTCAATCAGGATTATCAACAGGTTGGTGCAAGTATTTTAGAGACAATAGATGAGGTATACGCTGCAAGCGATATGATCGTAAAAGTAAAGGAGCCCATCGAAACAGAATATCGATTGATTAAAGAAGGTCAGATTGTGTTTACCTATTTCCATTTTGCTTCCAGTGAAAGATTGACCAAAGCTATGGTTGATAGTAAATCGGTCTGTATTGCCTATGAAACAGTTGAGGATGCTGAAGGAACATTGCCCTTGCTAACGCCAATGTCGGAAGTAGCTGGAAGAATGGCAATTCAACAAGGAGCAAAATATTTGGAGAAACCCGTAAAAGGTAGAGGAGTGCTTTTAGGAGGTGTTCCTGGAGTGGCACCCGGAAGGGTTTTGGTATTGGGCGCAGGTACCGTAGGTATTCAAGCTGCTAAAATGGCAGCCGGATTGGGTGCCCATGTAACCATATTGGACGTTAATATGAAACGGTTGCGCTATGTCAATGATGTAATGCCCAGTCATGTAGTCACCGAATTTTCAAATGAATTTAATATCAGAAAGCATATAAAAACCCATGATCTTATTGTAGGAGGTGTGCTCTTAAAAGGAGCAAAAGCACCAAACCTTATCACTAGGGATATGCTTAAAGAAATGCGCCCGGGAACCGTAATTGTGGATGTTGCGGTAGACCAGGGTGGTTGTATTGAAACAACAAAAGCCACAACCCATGAAGACCCGGTGTACATTATAGATGATATTGTACACTATTGCGTAGCTAATATGCCTGGGGCAGTCCCTTACACATCTACGGTTGCCTTGACTAATGTAACACTGCCCTATGTATTAAAATTAGCTAACATGGGATGGCAAAGTGCCTGTAATTTGGATAAAGCCCTTTCTAAAGGGCTTAACATTGTTGAAGGAGAAATTGTATACAAAGAAATTACAGAAGCCTTTAATTGGGAGCCTGTATTTGCTTAACACGCATTTTGTCAGTAAAATAGCCCCGCCCAAAAATGGCGGGGTTTTTGCTTTTCAATGGGTATGATATTTCTGTGTAAATGGGAATGTTTAGTATCTTTAAATAATTTCAAAAGCTAAAACTATGATGACATATTATATATTGATTGGTGCTGTGGCCTTGATCAGCTGGGTTGTAAGCAGTCGATTGAAAAGTAAATTCAAAAAATATTCCAAGGTTCACCTTCGTAATGGTATGAGCGGAGCTGAAATTGCGCAAAAAATGCTTGATGACCATGGTATTAGGGATGTCAAAGTGATTTCCACTGCTGGAATGCTCACAGATCATTACAATCCTAAAAACAAAACTGTAAACTTGAGCGAAGGGGTGTATAGCCAACGCAATGCATCTGCAGCTGCGGTTGCCGCGCATGAAGTTGGTCATGCCGTGCAACATGCCCAAGCCTATGAATGGCTGACCATGCGATCTAAGTTGGTTCCTGTGGTTAGCGTTACGTCTGGGATGTCTACTTGGGTGGTTTTTGGTGGATTGATGCTAGGTGCCGCAGCAGGAGTTGGAATTGGCTACTATATTGCCATTGCTGGTTTGGTAATGATGGGCTTTGCTACAATTTTTAGTTTTATCACTTTACCCGTGGAATATGATGCAAGCAACCGCGCATTGGCATGGCTAAAGCAAAAAAATATGGTAAGTCAAGAGGAGTATGCCGGTGCTGAAGATGCCTTAAAATGGGCGGCCAGAACCTATTTGGTTGCGGCTTTGGGAGCCTTGGCTTCATTGGTGTATTGGGCTTTCCAAGTTTTTGGCGGAAGGGACTAAATTTATTGGAACAAAATATGAGCCCGTTTGAAGCAATTCAAATGGGCTTTTTATATTGAAATCTGTCGGTCTATCTGCTGATTTAATGAAATAAAGGTCTCAGTTCTGGAAACTCCATCGATTTGTTGAATTTTTTTGTTCAATACCATCATCAAATGTTCATTGTCCTTGCATAAAACCTTAATAAGAATAGACCAGTTTCCAGTTGTATAATGGCATTCCAGCACTTCAGGAATTTTTTCCAAAGCTTTGACTGCTTGAGGATTGGCCATTGCCTTGTCCAGAAAAACACCAATGTAAGCCATTGTGGTATATCCCAAAACTTTGGGGTTGATGATGAATTTAGAGCCTGCCAACAATCCAGATTTTTCCAATTTACGTAGCCGTTGATGTATCGCGGCTCCAGAAATACCGATGTTTCGGGCAATTTCTAAAATGGGCCTACGGGCATCTTCCATCAAATACCTTAGTATTTTTTTATCAATACCATCAATTTTAACCGAACTGTTAGGAGTCTTCATAGGAATTATTGAAAATTGTAGTTAAAGATACCTAGAAACTATAAAACTTTAACTTCCAATAGAGTTTGGGTTGTATCCTAGGTAGGGCACTTCGTATTCCTTAAAGTTAATTCCATACTGTTTTAGTTCAGAAAGTATGGGGCGGTAAACTTCGCTTTTTATTGGAATTTGTACGCCAGGAGTCTTGATTTTCCCATTTAGAATTTGGAGCGCTGCCATCGCAACGGGCAGGCCAACGGTTTTTGCCATTGCAGTATAATTTTGATTTTCACCCAATACCACCATGTTGGCATCTATTTGTTTTTTCTTACCATCAATTTCATAACCAAATTTGTGGTACATAACGATCATGTCCTTCTCATCTGCTTCAAGGGTCCAATTATCTTCAAGGATATATTGCAGCATTTGGGCCGGACTGGCATTTTTTAATGGAATTCGTTTCGTTTCGTCAAAAAGATTCAATTCCAATAGTTTCCCCCATTTAATATCATCTTGGTCAATTTTAAGGTAATGGCGCAATTTCAATTCAACTGAATCAGTTGGTGAGTAGGGTAAAAATAAATTCACAAATTGTCGGTAAGACATGCCCTCAGAATTTTCAATGTTGTAACTATCATCCGTCATGCCAAGTAGCACAAACATTTGCCATGCTTTGGAGAAGCCCACTCTGCGCATTGTGCCGCGATAAAGTGTCAAAACATCCTGAAGACCGTAAGCGTCCCTATATTTTAAGGAATCCCTATTGGGATATACCTCAAAAGAGCCATACCCGTCAATATTTAAAAGTTCAGTACGGCGAAATAGTTTTTGGTACGGAATATATTTATAGGATCCTTCTTGGATAAATTTTGCAGCTCCACCTTGACCGGCCAGTACCACATTTCTTGGGTTCCATGTAAATTTATAGTTCCAAAGATTTGAATCGTGTTCAGGGGCAACCAAACCACCCGTAAAAGATTCAAAAAGTAACATTTTTCCGCCCTGATTGCGAATACGATCAATAACTTCCATGGCACTCATATGATCTATGCCAGGATCCAGCCCTATTTCATTCATAAAAACAAGACCGCTTTTTCTTGCGTCATTGTCCAGTTTTTGAATCTCTTTGCTTATATAAGATGCAGTAACAAGATGCTTTTTATAGTGGATACAGCCCTCCGCTATTTTTATATGTAGTCTTGGGGGCAACATTGAAACCACAATTGATGCTGATACTATGGCCTTCCTTCTTTCGTCATCATTAAATATGTCCAAAGCAATGACAGTACAATTCTTATGGGAGGAAATGGAGGTTGAAATGTTCTCAGGATTGATGTCGCCAATTAACAAATGAAGATTCTCCTCTTTTGATTTTTTTAGGATATAATCCAATAGATATGAGGTAGATTTTCCTGCTCCAAAGACCAAAATAGTGCGGGCCATAGGTTTTAGTTACTTTTGATTAAAACGAAATACTAAGGTATCAAATTGTTATATTTTTAAAAATAAAGGGAATTTAAGTTATGAACAAAACAATTTTATTGACCGCAACACTACTAGGACTGCTAGCAATTCTTTTGGGTGCTTTTGGGGCACATGGATTGGAGAAATTAATCACTGGATATGCTATTGATACCTTTGAAGTTGGGGTACGCTATCAAATGTACCATGCACTTTTTTTGTTGATTTTGGGAGTTTGGGATGGGCTTCGTATAAAGCAGAAAAGAACAGTGTTCATTTTGATTCTTACGGGTGTTATTTTGTTCTCTTTTTCAATTTATGCCCTGTCTATCAATAGTTTATTCAATTTTGAATTTATGAAAATAGCAATATTAACTCCCATAGGTGGCACTTTTTTAATTTTAGGGTGGTTTCTTTTTGGGTATTACATTTTAACCAAGAAATCGATTAAATAAACTATAATAAAGCCTTTTAGAGATTATATTTTTCTAGTTTTGTACCAACTAAAAAAACTAAACTATGGATACGTCCACTCCGATTACGAAAACGATTTCGTTAAATGAATATGGGATAAAAAACGAGCATATTCATTACCAACTTTCTTCTGAGCAATTGCATGACCTTACCATTGAAATGGACATGGGTAAAGAAGCCTCATCAGGCACCTTGGCCGTTAATACGGGTGAGTTTACTGGAAGGTCTCCCATGGATCGTTTTATCGTGAAGGATTCTATTACAGAAGAGAAGATTTGGTGGGGGGATATAAACATACCTTTTGAAACCGAAAAATTCGATAAACTTTATGATAAGGTAATAGCATATCTAAATGAAAAAGAACTATTTGTTCGCGATTGCTATGCTTGTGCTGATGCTGCCTATAAGTTGAACATAAGGGTAATAAATGAATATCCATGGTCCAATATGTTTGCGTACAATATGTTTTTAAGGCCAACAGAGGATGAATTGGCAGCTTTTAGTCCAGAATGGACTGTAATCAATGCACCCGGGTTTATAGCAGACGCCCAATTGGATGGAACCCGACAGCATAATTTTGCAATCCTTAATTTTTCCAGAAAAATTGCCCTGATTGGTGGTACAGGGTATACCGGTGAAATTAAAAAAGGGATTTTTTCTGCATTGAATTTTATCCTTCCTGTTTTCAAAAACACCTTGCCCATGCATTGCTCGGCCAATGTGGGAGAAGCTGGCGATACTGCTATTTTCTTTGGCCTTTCGGGAACGGGAAAAACCACTCTGTCCACGGACCCAAACCGTAAATTGATCGGAGATGATGAACATGGTTGGACAGCAGACAATACCGTATTTAATTTTGAAGGAGGTTGTTATGCCAAAGTAATAAACCTTTCCAAGGAACAGGAACCAGAAATTTATGGAGCAATAAAGAAAGGGGCTATCTTGGAAAATGTTATCATGAATGCTGATGGGGATGTTGACTTTGGAGATACTTCCATTACCCAAAATACCCGGGTTAGTTACCCCATTCATCATATTGACAATATACAGCAACCTTCAATAGGCAAAAATGTCAAGAATATTTTCTTTTTGACTGCTGATGCCTTTGGGGTTCTTCCTCCTATTTCTAAATTAACTCCCGCTCAAGCTGCATATCATTTTATTTCTGGATATACTGCAAAGGTGGCCGGAACCGAGGCTGGAGTTGTTGAACCGCAACCTTCGTTTTCTGCATGTTTTGGAGCGCCATTTATGCCATTACATCCAACTAAATATGCAGAAATGTTAAGCAATAAAATGCAAGAATCTGGAGTTGATGTTTGGTTGATAAACACAGGATGGACTGGAGGGCCATATGGAGTTGGAACCCGAATGAAACTAAAATACACACGGGCCATGATCAGTGCTGCCTTAAGTGGAGAACTTGGGCTTTACAATTATGACAAATACCATATCCATTCTGTTTTTGGCGTAGCCCAACCTAGAGAATGCCCTGGAGTCCCTACCAGTGTGTTGAGCCCAAGGGCAACTTGGAACAATGATGAAGCCTATTATAAAACAGCGTTTAAATTGACCAATGCTTTTAGGGAAAACTTTAAAAAGTTTGAAGCCCATGCCAGTGAGGAAATTAGGAGGGGAGGACCACAACGATATGCTTTCTAAAACAAAAGGCCCGGTCAATTGACCGGGCCTTTTGTTTTATATTTTTAGCAACCAATTATTTATTTACACTGGTTATGTATTTCTGCAATGCCATTGTCATTGAAGGAGTCTCCGGTGTTGGAGCTTTTATGTCTATTCGTAATCCTGCTTCTGTGGCAGCATTTACAGTGCTATTTCCAAATACGGCAATGCGCGTACTGTTTTGTTCAAAATCTGGAAAGTTTTTAAGTAATGACTCAATTCCAGATGGGCTAAAGAAAACTAAAACATCATAAGTTACTTCCCTTAAATCAGAAAGATCGCTGATGACAGTTTTATAAAAAATTCCACGTTTCCAATCTAATTTAAGTTCGTTTAGGGCTTGGGGAACAATTTCTTTAAGAGTATCTGACGACGGCAACAAGAACTTTTCATCCTTGTATTTTTTAATAAGTGGAACAAGCTCATTAAAAGTTCTTTTACCTACATATATTTTCCGTTTTCTGTACACCACATATTTCTGTAAATAATAGGCTACGGCTTCTGATTGACAGAAATACTTCATGGAATCTGGCACTTTGAATCGCATTTCTTCCGCAATTCTAAAAAAGTGATCCACAGAATTCCTGCTGGTAAGGATTATAGCAGTAAAATTATTTAAATCAATTTTTTGCTGCCTTACATTTTTAGCTTCAACTCCCTCAACATGGATAAAAGGTCTAAAATCTACCTTTACCTTTTCTTTTTCAATTAATCTTGAATAGGGAGAATTTTCTATTTTGGGTTCTGGTTGGGAAACCAAAATTGTTTTTACTTTCATAAGCTTTCAATCTTTAAGATAGCTTCCAATTATGACCAAGGGTGCAATTTCGAGTGTGCAAAGGTACAAAATAAAATAGAAAAAATAGGGGATTATAGCTTTTTGATAGTTCTTCAACAGGTTGATTAATCCAATCGTATTAATGGAAACAATTAAGATAATTGTAACATAAATCAAGGGTTTTGAGTCTTTTAGAATGTATATAAGAATAACATTGCTTACAAACATAATTAGGCTACTGTAGTTAAAATAGGAACTTTTATTGAAGATTACATCAGAAATTAAAACCGTTGTATTAAAAATAACCCCTTTCCCATATTGGAGCAATATTTTAAGCAGTTGGAAGAGAATTAAAAAACCCATGGTGATCAGAAAGAAGAAAAATTGGCCATAACTTGGAATACCCCAAAATGTTTTTTGAAACAAAAAAATAAACAAAGAAAAATTTATTAGTTGGAATAGTGTAAGTAGGATATGAAACCAGTTTAGAAGCCTCCTCCCTTTTTTACTATTCAGGACAATATATTTATTGTTGAAAGGCAAAATGATAAAACTAAGAAACCTGTTTCCAAACAGATATTTGACAAGGGCAAGCACTACCATACTTAAAAAAAGCACTAATGTCATCCAATCCAAAGACTCAATTGTGTGGTGAATAGGATTCATTCCTTTATTTTAATTGGCATGCCGTTTAATCCTGGCAGTAAGTCGTTTTCCGATATTCCAATCCTGAAATACTCTATATTTTCCATTTTGGGCTTTATTGGTTCAAAAGTATACATTGTGGTATCCTTTGATTTTAGCATAGTTTGGTTCTTTGTCAATAGTTCCACTTTAAGGGGAATAATTTTCTTCACTTGCTTATGTGCATTGGAGAAGGCAATAGTATAGTTAAGGTTATCAAGTGGAATATCAAACTCATAAGGATTATATACTTTTAATATGCTGTTGGCTCTATCTTTAGAATCTTCCACAATACATTTTAGCTTTCTGTAGGATTGAAAGTTGTCTATAAAGTTTCCATAAAAAACGGTACTGTCCAAATGCATATAGTTAATATCACCGCTGTTGCTGTATTTCGTAACGTTCATAACTTTTTTGCCACGTGTCCTTTCCTCGGAATTATCAATGGAATATTGATTTTTTCTATAAAATCCATTGTTAAGGGAAAAGGATGGTTTCCTGGAATAAAACTCATACATAGCAGCACGTCTGTACGAATTATCAAAAACTATGGGAATATCCCGAGCTTTTGAATTTAGTTCCTTTACCCACTGTTTATTGCCATGGGTTTCAAAAACCATAGGCAGCAAAGGCCTATGCACAAGCCACACTCTTGCATAAAGAAGTAATACAAAACTTACAATTCCTATTCTGTACATCCATTTTCTGCTTCTCGCATTTTCAATTAGATGATTAAAAGCCATTAGTGCCATTGGAATGGAAATAACAATTGCCCATTGCGCCTGAACCCGTCTATTAAAACTGGAAATGAAAAAGAAAATAATAACCCCGTATGTTAAATATAACAGTGACTTGGAAAACTTATCGGTCACTTTGTATTTAAAAAGTGAAAAATATATCCAATAAAAAAGTAAACCTATAATTACAATAAGGTTCAAAAAATAACCCAAAGTGAATTTTTCAAAAGAATATGCCTGATTGGGCCGCTCATATAAATGAAAAGTGATGGACACAAAATCGTTTTGGTACAACCATAAAAAGTGTGGTGTATAGCAGATGAGTGCAATTGCGACTGCCAACCAAGCCTTCCAGTTTTTTATAAGCTTCAGATTGGAAAAAAAGACAAATAGGATTACTAAAACCGCATGATATTTACTGTACATCAATGCTGCCATGACAATTCCCATAAAGATGGAAATCCAAATGGAAGGATTGTTCAAAAAACGCTTATATAGTAGCAAGAAAAGTGCGGTAAAAAACAAAAGGGGAGTGTCTGGCAACATCAAAAACCCATAAGCATTCATTAATGTGAACGAGGATACAAGCAGGAAAAAATGGATGATATAGTCCTTCTTTTTCGGGTTTTCAATAAGCTCCCACAAAATTAAATAAGTGCCTACTGAGAGCACACAACTCATAAGACGAACACCTAGCTCACCATCAAAAAACAAGCTTCCTATCTTTATCAAAAAAGCAACCATTGGTGGATGGTCAAAATAACCCCAATCCAGATTTTGGGCGTAATACCAATAGTACGCTTCATCATAAATGAGTTCTGTAAAATAACTTTGAACAAGATTGAGAACAAAAAGAACAGCCAGAAGAATAAGAAAAAGCCTGGGAAACTTTTGGGTCATCAAATAAATTTTAGATGCGGCAAAGTTACAAATATTGACCAACTTGATGCTTAACGGTGCAAAAGATGACTTGGGGTAGGAACCAAGAAAACGTTATTTTTGCGCTCTAATCTTTTGATAATGGCAGACGGTTTAGTGATTATACCCACTTTCAATGAAATTGAAAACATTGAAGCCATTATAAAAACGGTTTTCGATCTTAAAAAGGATTTCCATGTTCTTGTTGTTGATGATAATTCACCAGATGGAACTGCAGAAAATGTTAGAGTTCTACAAGAGCAATATTCTGATCGTCTATTTCTTGAAGTTAGAAAAGAGAAGTCAGGATTGGGCACGGCCTATATCCATGGTTTTAAATGGGCTTTGAAACAAGGGTATGACTACATTTTTGAAATGGATGCTGATTTTTCCCATCGCCCTGCAGATTTATCCCGTTTGCACAGGGCCTGTGTGAATGGAGCCGATGTTGCAGTGGGGTCTAGGTATAAAAAAGGGGTGAACGTAGTGAACTGGCCTCTTTTTAGAATTTTACTATCCTATGGCGCATCATTTTATGTGAAGATTATTACGGGAATGCGAGTTCATGACCCCACTGCGGGATTTGTTTGCTACAAGAGAGAAGTGCTTGAGAGCATAAACCTGGATGCAGTACGATTTATTGGTTATGCATTTCAAATAGAAATGAAATACAGGGCGTATCTCAAAGGATTTAAGATAGAAGAAGTATCCATTATTTTTACGGATAGAATCAATGGAAAGTCTAAAATGAACTCAGCAATAATACGAGAAGCCATTTTCGGTGTAGTTGCCATGAAGTTTAGAAGTATATTTTTCAAAAAGACATTTTAAAATGCCAAAAACCCTACTAAAGAATGCAAAAGTTGTAAATGAGAACAACATTTTGGAGACAGATGTACTTGTAGATGGAGATTTCATTACCAGAATTGATGGTGATATTTCAGATACCAATGCTAGAACAATAGATTTGGATGGAGATTATCTGTTACCTGGAATTATAGATGATCAGGTACATTTTAGGGAACCGGGGTTAACACATAAAGGAACCATTGCCACAGAAAGCAAAGCTGCTTTGGCGGGTGGGATAACTACTTTTATGGAACAGCCCAATACGAACCCGCAAACCACAACCATAGAAAAACTTGAGGAAAAGTTTGCCATCGCTTCAAAAGATGCTTATGCCAACTATTCATTTCTTTTTGGTGGAACCAATGACAATTTGGAAGAATTAAAACGATTGGATAAAAATGCATGTTCAGGGGTTAAATTGTTCTTGGGGTCATCTACGGGAAATATGTTAGTTGATGATGAAGCTGTTTTGGAGAAAATTTTTAGGAATACCGATATGGTCATCTCTACCCATTGCGAAGATGAGGGAACAATACGTGCAAACATGGATACCTATAAGAAAATGTATGGGGATGATATTCCAATAAAATTCCACCCAATAATAAGAAGTGAACAAGCTTGCTATTTGTCCTCTTCAAAAGCAATTGCTTTGGCAAAAAAAACCGGAGCACGATTGCATGTATTTCATGTCTCCACAGGAATTGAAACTGATTTGTTCACCAATACAATTCCCTTGGAGGAGAAGAAGATTACAGCTGAAGTATGTATACACCACCTTTGGTTTTCAGATGAGGACTATGCTGAGAAAGGGACTTTGATAAAGTGGAACCCAGCCGTGAAGACAGCCTTGGACAGGGAAAAACTTTGGGAAGCACTTTTGGATGATAGAATTGATGTGATTGCAACCGATCATGCCCCACACACTTTAGCAGAAAAAGACAACCCCTATGCCAGTGCACCTTCAGGAGGTCCTTTGGTGCAGCATGCACTGTTGGCCATGTTACAAAAAGAGAAGGAAGGAAGGATAAAACTTGAAAAGATTGTGGAAAAAATGTGCCATAATCCTGCAAAGCTTTTTGATATTGATAGACGAGGGTTTATTCGCGAAGGGTATTATGCAGATTTGGTTCAGGTAACCCAGAATTCCCAAACTGAGGTTAAAAAATCGAATATTTTTTATAAATGTGGGTGGTCACCATTTAAAGGGGTTACTTTTGATTCAGAAGTGGTACGTACTTTTATCAATGGCCATTTGGGTTATGAGAAGGGTGTTTTTTCTGAAAAAAAGAACGCCCGAAGGCTTACATTTAATAGATAAAAATGAAAAAGATAGTTCTGTCCTTGTTTGCGGTATTTCTTTTTTCATGCGGTGAAGAGGTAGTGGAAAAGCCAAAAAACCTTATACCCAAGGAAAAAATGATTGTTATTTTACATGATTTGGCCATATTGAATTCCGTAAAGTCATCTTCCAGCACCCTGCTTGCTGAACATAAAATTGAAACAATGCCGTTTCTGTTTCAAAAACATCAAATAGACAGCACCCAATTTTCCCAAAGTGATTTATACTATGCTTCAATACCTCTAGAATATCAAGCTATATATGAAAAAGTGGAGGAAATGTTGGAAGAAAGAGTAAAGGTTTTGGAAGATGTTTCCAAGAGAAAAAAGGATAGTCTTGCAAACTCAAGAAAAAAGAAAGCGGACTCCATCAGTAAATCAAAAGAAAAGAAAAAAACTGCTCCAGACGCTTAACCCTTAAATTTTGAACAACAAAAACCTATTGCTGAATCTAGGTTTTCGAATTTAAAACCTAAAGCCTTTATTATTTTTTCACTAGTATATATTTCTCTTTTATAAAGTCCTTTGGTAACGCTTTTTGTAAGCTTTCTACTTTTTCCAAAAAGCTTGCTTCTTAACCAATCCAAACGCCAAAAACATTCCAAAACCCAGAAAGGAATTCTTTTAATTGGGGCCTTTGAACCTAAATTAGGGGCAATTTTTTGAAGTATTTCTTGATAGGTCAGATTTTCATTTACTAGAATGAACCGCTCACCCTCAATTTTGGACTCCATGAGTTGCACCATGGAAGAAGCTACATCAGAAATGGTCACAAAACCTGTTCCGCCTGGGATAAAGGACTTTTTGCCTTTGGAGGCATAAGTGAACAATGAACCACTTCCAGATTTCCAAAACCCTGGCCCTAAAACTACTCCCGGGTTAACAATGACTACCGACAAACCCTCCTGGGAACCACGCCATACCTCCAACTCAGCATCTTGCTTTGTAAGACCGTAGACTGAAATATTGGTATCATTCCATTCATTTTCCTCATTTGCTTCCTTTCCTGGAGCACTCGGGCCAATTGTGGCAATGGAACTCACATAGCAAAGTTTTTTTATGCGGCGTTCCAGACATTGGTTAACAATATTGGCTGTGCCCACAGAGTTATTTTTGACCAAAGCAGGATAATCACTGGGGTCAAAAGAAATCATTGCTGCGCAGTGATATACATATTCAACACCATCAAAAAGAAGCTCAAGTGAACCAATATCTACTAGATCAGCCTGTACCCAATCTATTTTTTTAAATAGTTCGGATGGATTGTCCGTATAGTATCCAAAGACTTTTAAAACATTCTGTAGTCTGTCTTTATTTCGGTAACTGGCCTTTACGTTTTTTCCATTTTTGACCAAACGAAACAACAAATGTGAACCTATTAAACCCGTACCTCCCGTAACCAAAATCATGCTATAAAAGTACCTATTTGCCATGGATTTATTAAGGGATGTAAGAACTTCATTTTATATTTGCAGCTATTCTAAAAGATTATCATGACAAAGAATTTTGTTCAAGAGTTACAATGGAGAGGTATGGTACATGATATTATGCCTGGCGCGGAAGAACATCTGATGAAAGAAATGCAAGCCGCTTATGTTGGAATTGATCCAACTGCTGATTCATTACACATTGGACATTTGGTAAGTGTTATGATGCTCCGGCATTTTCAACTAGCAGGACATAAGCCGTTTGCCTTGGTAGGTGGAGCTACGGGTATGATTGGAGATCCTTCCGGAAAATCGGCCGAGCGTAATCTGCTGGATGAAAAAACACTTCGGCACAACCAAGAAGCCCTAAAATCGCAACTAGGTCGGTTTTTGGATTTTGAAAGTGATGAACCAAATGCAGCTGTTCTGGTGAACAATTACGATTGGATGAAAGATTTTTCCTTTCTTGATTTTATTCGCGATGTTGGCAAACATATTACGGTCAATTACATGATGGCGAAGGATTCGGTTAAAAAGCGCCTTTCTTCGGATGCCAAGGAAGGTATGTCATTTACCGAGTTCACCTATCAATTGGTGCAAGGATATGATTTCTTGTACCTGTTCCAAAACCACAATTGTACCCTTCAAATGGGTGGGAGCGATCAGTGGGGAAATATCACCACAGGAACCGAGCTTATCAGAAGAATAGGCGGAGGTAAAGGCTTTGCCATGACCTGCCCTTTAATTACTAAGGCTGATGGTACTAAATTTGGGAAGACCGAAGGTGGAAATGTTTGGTTGGATGCGGAAAGAACTTCACCATATAAGTTTTATCAATATTGGTTGAACACTTCAGATGAAGACGCCGAAAAGTATACAAAAATCTTTACGTTTTTAAGCCAACAAGAAATTCAAGATTTGGTAATCACCCATCAAGAAGCTCCCCACCAAAGAGCACTTCAAAAAAGATTAGCGGAAGAAATTACAACTATGGTGCATTCTAAATCCGATTTAGAAAATGCCATAAAAGCAAGTAACATTCTGTTTGGTAAATCAACTTCGGAAGATTTGAAGCAATTGGATGAAAAAACTTTTTTGGATGTTTTTGATGGTGTACCCCAAGCACAGGTTTCCAAGGATGAAATAGATGCTGGTTTGGATATGATAGGCGCCTTAGCGGCAAAGACGGGTTTCTTAGGCTCAAATGGTGAAGCACGAAGAGAATTAAAACAGAATTCCATTTCCGTAAATAAGGAAAAGGTAAAAGAAGATTATACAATAACCTCTTCTGATTTAATCAATGGCAAGTTTGTATTGCTCCAACGTGGCAAGAAAAACTATTTTGTGTTGGTGGTGGACTAAGTGTTAATTCCAAACAATTTGCGCAACCAAAAAGGAATTTTTTGCTCTTTGTTCTGAAAAACTGATATAATGAAGGCATCAACACTCTTTTTTTGCATGATTATTTTACTAAGTGCATGTAATTCCAATTCTGATAATGAAGCAGAAGTACCATTAAAAAATGGAATAGAGAAATGGGAATTGGTTCGTATGACCGGAAGTTTTATCAACTCTGAAACCGTTGGAGAGGATATGGAATGGCAAGAATATTATCTTTTTAATCCTAACGGGACCTTTTTTAAATCCAGAAAGAGAGATGAGGTTATTACTCAAGCAATGGGAACATATGAGGTATTGGAAGAAGGGGATAACAAATATTATGAACTTACCTATGAAACAGGGAAAAGCCTTATTGCCAGTTGCTATGGCAACGGAAAGGAAATTCTCTTTTATGCTAGAGGTGCTTTAAATGGTACTTGGAATGCATGCGATGGACCAGGCCTAGAGTATAAACTTAGTTCAGAATAGGTTATAGCGCCATTAAATTACAGCCCCTAACATCAGATTGGTCAAACCTTCCCAAAATTTCAAAAGACCCATCTGCATAAGTTTTGCCTAAATCTTGTGTGGCAATAAAAGAGCAGGAGTTTACATTGGCCAAATCAATAACATTTACCCCACCGGTTTTCCCATGAGATTGTGTGGTGAAAGGGTCTTCCGTATCACGAGTTTGGATTTTCATCCAGTTTGGAGTTCTAAACAAGCCATCACCTTGGGAATAAGCTTGGGAAAGTAATTCGGTCATTCCATATTCTGAATGTATTTTTGGAACCCCAAATGAAGTTTTAAGGATATTGTGCAATTCTTCCCGTATCAGTTCCTTCCGTCTTCCCTTCATTCCTCCAGTTTCCATAATTGTTGTGTGTTTCAAAGGCAACGGATATTGTTCTGCCAAATCCAAAAGCGCAAAGGAAACCCCAATTAAAAGGGTCTTTGTTTTTTCTTTTTCCAGTTGCAGCAGTTTTTCATAAAGCGCTTTAAAATCATAAAGATAAAATCCACTTGACGGGTGTTGTGATTGGGTCACTAAATCATCTGCCATATATAGCAAAGAAGAACCTTTTCTTTCAAGATACGAAGGAAGTAAGGCCAGAATACAATAGGATTCAATAGGGTCATAAAATGAAGTAAATCCTTTTTGATAGCTTTTTTGGTATAGGGAGAGGTTGTGCACATAGTGCTTACTTGTAAGACTTCCGGTTGTTCCACTACTTTCAAAAACTGTTTGCGGAGCTTCGTTGGAAGCTACTATCACTTTATGGGACTTAAAAAACTCAATGGGGAGAAACGGAATTTCTTCAACATGATGAACATTTGAAGGTGACTTCTTTACGTATTGACAAAAAGTTTGGTAAACAGGATTATTTTCAAATTGAAAAGAAAAAATTTTCAGTGCCAACGACTCAAATTCAGCCTGGGTTGAAATTGAAAAGATATTTTGAATCTGTACGTTGTTCATTGGGCAATAAAAAGTACCCAAAAATAGAAAAGCCCTTTTATTAAAAGGGCTTTTTTGATAGCAATTCTTATTTAATGACCAGTTTTCGGGTCATCGTCTTTTTCTGTTCCGTTACTTGGAGTACATAAACTCCTGGAACTAATCTGGATATGTTCAACGTGTTGGTCGCAATTCTGTCCGTGAGTACGACTTCTCCAAAAACATCGTAGATTTTAATTTGTTTGTTACCATTAGTGGCAGTAGTAAGATAGACTTCATCACCATAAACAGGATTGGGATACATCTTAAAACCTTTAAGTTCTTGTGCTTGTTCAGTATTTACACTGACCAATTCTTGACCGAAGCTAAATACAGGAAACGCCATAATGAGAATAAAGTAGATTTTCTTCATACATGCTGATTTGGGATAATAAGCAATATAAAAGTAAATAAACCTGTTGGAGTTAGCTATAAAATGTTGTGAAACAAAGAATTATGTAGGTAAAGTGGGAAAAGTAGGTGTTTTGGGCCCTTTTTCAGGACGAAAAGTATAATTATTTGATAATTAGCTTTCTAGTAGCTACATTGTTATTTTCAATTACTCGAAGGATATAAACGCCCTTATCAAAACCTGAAAGATTGAGTTCTTTCCCTAAAATTGTAGTTTGAAGCACTTTAGTGCCCAGCACATCAAAAATAAATATTTGCTTTGGTGAATTTTCAGCAGTCTCTATAAAAACCTTTCCTTGGGTAACAGGATTGGGAAACAATTTAAAACCTTGTATATCTGCACTAGCCTGGGCATTTTGGGAAAATCCAAGGGTAGAAACAAAAAAGAATAATACAACAAGGTAAATATGCTTCATAAAGTATTGGTTACAAAGGTTATGCCGCAAATATAAAAAAAATGGGGTCTGTATTATCTTTGTTTACGGAAAATACCCACACTTTTCGATGAAATGCAAAAGAAAAGCCCCGCAAAGCGGGGCTTTTCTTTATCTATAATACCTTTTATTAATTAATGCCCACGGTCCATCCGGCACCCCAGGTGGCAATATCCGTACCTGTACCGTTACCTACTCCTGAGATAATATCAGCTTCGTCAAAAACTGAACCAGTATCATTTTTTAGGTTAGTTGTAACAGTATTAAAGGTTACATCAATAATGTTGGAATCATCGTTTACTACACCAACGCCTGTATCGGCATCGTCCAAGTCGAAACCTTCATCAAAATCATTGATTACAATATTGTTAAAAGTAAACCTAGTTCCGGCGCGAAGTCTGATGGCCTCGCTTTCGTTAGCAATATCAGCTGGATTTCCAACAATAGTTGCATTAGTAACTGTTGGAGCGGAAAAATAACCTGCCTCATTACTAAAGTCTGTGTTGAATCCATCACATTCAAAAGCTTTGTCGTGCGAAGTTCCATGTTGTACATAAACATCGGTCAATGTGCCCACGAAACCTTCTGTCCAGTCAATAGAGTCATCTTCAGCGTTTACCACAACCAAATGACTTGCATTTACAGTTCCTCCAAAGAATTCAAAACCATCATCAGATCCTTCAAAAACTTGTACATAATCAATTGTAGTACCCGTTCCAACGCCATAAACTGATAAACCATTCAATTCTGCGTTTCCGTCAATTGCTCCACCAGCATATTCAATACGTACATACTCAACATTTCCAGAGTTATCTGCAGGGATGTTACCTCCAAAAGCCAAAGCTCCAACTTCTGATGTAGCAATATCATCTGAACCATCAGGTGTAGAGTTGATAGGAGCCTTTCCACAAAGAACCAAACCTCCCCAGTCACCTGAAGAAGGCACAGTAGCGTTGGAAGTAAGTATGATTGGCTCGCTCGCTGTGCCTATCGCATTGATTCTAGCCCCCTGTTGAATAGCTATATATGCATTTACTCCAATAGGTTCTGCCTTTATTGTCATACCTGCGGGAATGGTCAACGTAGTACCATTTGCCATAAGTACGGGTCCGGTAATGATATACTCAACATCTGGATCTAAAGTAAGATTAGTTGTGTATAGCCCATTAAGGTTTACCGTTGTCTCGGTTGGTGTTTCTCCACCAGAATTATTGTTGGTTGTAGTAACACTATTATCATTAATAACAATGTCTGAGGTATCGTCGCTCTCACAAGCAATGAATAAAGCAGCGGCTATACCTAAAAATAAAAACTTGTTTTTCATTTGTCCTTAGTTTAAAAAAAAAATTAAAATTTATATTTAAGGGTTAGCCCAATGTTAACCCCAAGATTATACTCTCTTATTACAATATCTCCTATATCGGTTCCTTCTCTTATAAAAGAAATATCTGGATCTAGAATGTTTTTGGCTGTAAGATTTGCTTCAAAGTGCTCTCCAAATGAGTTCTTCAAAACAAAATTCAATGTAGGAACAGCTTTTTCCACAATATTCCCTAGACTTCCTGATCCCAAAGAGAAAATCCGATCTGAGAAATAGGAAAAAGCAATTGTGGCTTTTGGTTTGTAATTACCAAATACAGGGCTATAATTCAAATCTGTATTGATAATAAAAGGTGATGCACCTTCTAATTCGTCTGAGTCACGGTCGAAAGCCGTTCCGAATGTGTTTTCTGTACCCCCGGGGATATCTTTAAGGTCCTGATCAGTTTTAGTATACGCTGCGTTTAGGCCAACGGATAGTATTGCATTATCATCAGAATCCATATAGAGATTCTTTCTCACTTCCATTTCTATTCCATATACATCCGCTTGGTCCCCAGTTCTAAAATAACGTTGGGTTCCTGTAGCATCCGCAGCAACTACCCTGTTTACAGGGTCTTTGATTGTTTTTGCAAATGCGGCTATGGAAATTATTTCCCCACGCTCTAAAAACCACTCATATTTTAGGTCATAGTTGAATATATCCGAGTAAGTTGGTCCATTTCCATCTAAACCGCCCAAGAGGTCTGGGTTACCACCTATACGCTGTGTTACGGATTCATACACAAAGGGTGCAACTTCTTTAAATTCTGGAAAGGATGCTGTTTTACTAAAACCAAGTCTAAGATTGGAATTGTCATTTAGGGCATAACGAACATTTAAACTTGGCAGGAAGATATTCTCATATACATCCCTGAACCCCGGATCCGTGGCGCTAATGTTGATTACATCATATTCAACCTTTTGACTATATGATTCTGCTCTGATACCAGGTATAACACTTAATTTTTCACTAAGTTCTAGTTCGGCTGTTGCATAAACCGCGTGAATGCCAAGATTTCCTTTATATGTGTTCTCAGCTAATCCAGGTCTGTTTCGATTGCCAATGTCATTATTTATTGGGTTTAAGACGAGCAAATCCCATAAACCTTCACCAGCTGGAATATTGATATTACTTACATCAAATATGGTATTAAAATCAGTGACATCTGTAACTGGCGTGTTATTCCTGTCCTGAATTTCATATCCATAGCGTATACTATTAAATCTACGTTCTTTTCTTCGGCCGTTGTATCCAAAGTTAAATTTTACCTTTTCTGATACTTGATAACCTAAATTGATAAAACTATTTAATTCATCATCTTCAATACTTTGAAAAAACCGCTGGTTGTCAAATGGAATATTGGTGTAAAATACTGGATTTGTTGAATCATCGCCATCCAATGCAAGTTGGTAGTTCTCCAATGTAATCCTTTTTCTATCTGGTTCATCAGAAAAGACTTTATTAAAGCCTGTTCCCCAATCCAAAGACAATTTTTCATTAAAAATGTGCTGTCCCGTCAACTGGTTTACAAAAATCATATCTTGGTTAAACTGAACGTTCATTACATAAAATCCTTCATCAGTGGTAATGATTGCATCCCTGTTTGTACCCAACCCATTGACTCCATAGAAACCAACTGCATCGGTAGAACTGTTTATAAACAGGGAACTATATTTAACTTTGTGTTCATTGTTTATTTTATAGGTGATATTGCCCAAAGCAGTAGTGTTCGTAGTATAGGCAAACTCTTTTACATTGGGAAAATCTACTTTTAAAACGTTTGTGAAATCTCTGGCTGGACCCTCCCATAACTCATAACCATTGTTAAAGCTTGCTGCTGCAAAAAAACTTAGTCTGGATTTGTCGTCATTAAAATTGAAAGAATAACCACCTTCACCGGCCAGGGATAAATTTATAGGGCTCCATGCGTCTTGAGGGTCAACACCATGGGACAATACAATAGCAAAAGGATCATTATCATATCTGTTGTAGAACCCAAAATTGCTTGGTCCTTCACTGCGCACAAAATCTTCACCTGAAGCATTGGTATTTATACCACTTCCAACGGAAATTTCAAAATAGCCATTTCCAGTATATTCCTTGGAATCAACATTTACATTCCCTGCAGCAAAATCACCATAAAAGGTTGGGCTATATGCTTTACTTACAGATACATTTTCTATAATACTGGAAGAAAATAAATCAAGGTCAATATTCTTTTTGCTGACATCATTAGAAGGAAGCGAAAGCCCATTCATTGTTGTATTTTGGTAGCGATCTCCCAAGCCCCTTACATAAACATTACTAGAACCTTGTTGTTTGGAAATACCAGAAATTTGCGCAACCGCTGCCGCCGCATCGTCAATACCTTTAAGGGTTAAGGCTTCGGCACTAATTGCTTCTTGAATTACCAAAGCATTTTTCTGTTGTAGTAAAAGTGCGACTTCGGAATCCTTTCTAGCGGTTGTTGTTACCACAACCTCATCCAAACCCACGCTGCTTGCGCCCAAACCAGCATTTATTTCAGTAACCTTTCCAGTTTCAACAAGAACATTGGGAACCTCAAGCGTTTCATATCCCAAGAAACTAAATACCAAGGTGTATGTACCAGGCTCAACATTGGTAATTTCAAATAGACCGTCAAAGTCTGAAGTTGTGCCATTTGTTGTTCCTTTTATTATAACGTTGGCAAAAGGTAATGGGTCATTGTTGAGTTCTTTATCCGTTAACTTACCTACAATGCTACCGTTCTCTTGAGCAAAACCAGCTAGAGTGAAAAACGAAAAGAGTAAGATCAAATAAGTTTTCATATAATGTTCTGTTGGATTAGAATTCGGTGGCAAAGAACGTTACGACCTGTAAAAGCGATGTTAGGTGCGTGTTAAGTATTTATTTGAAAACTGTTACAATATTGTTATGACATTAAATGAATGTTAAGCATTAATGCCGTTATAGTATTATATTTACATTTGGGCGATCAACACAAAAAATACCATCCCATGAAAACAAAGGACATTAAGATTCTACTTGTTGATGATGAACCGGATATTCTAGAAATTGTGAGCTATAATCTTTCTTCGGAAGGGTATGAAGTTTTTACAGCAAAAAACGGAGTAGAAGGGGTCGCAAAAGCAAAAAAGAAAAGCCCTCATCTTATTATTTTGGATGTAATGATGCCCGAGATGGATGGCATTGAGGCATGCGAGATTATTAGAAGTACCCCAGGTTTGGAAAATACAATAATAACTTTTCTAACAGCTCGTGGAGAGGATTATTCCCAAGTGGCCGGTTTTGATGCAGGAGCAGATGATTATATCACCAAACCCATAAAACCAAAAGTATTGGTCAGCAAGGTGAAAGCATTGCTCAGAAGATTAAAAGAAGACAAAGCAGAGGTTGAAGATATTGTAAAAGTGGGCAATATTGTCATCAATAGGGAGGAGTACAAAATTGTTAATGATGGAAAAGAGATCATACTCCCAAGAAAGGAATTTGAGCTTTTATCATTGTTGACTTCCAAACCTAATAAGGTATTTAAACGGGAGGTGATTTTAGACAAGGTTTGGGGAAATGAGGTTGTTGTTGGTGGTAGAACCATCGATGTGCATATTAGGAAACTACGCGAGAAAATAGGCGACCATCATTTTAAAACAGTCAAAGGCGTAGGCTATAAGTTTGTCTTGTAATGGCCATTAAGCTAAGGAAATCTTATAAGTTTGCCTTAAGGTCATCCTTTTTGATAACTATTTTACTTTCTGGGTTTTTCATTTTATTTCTCATTTATAAAGAACAACAAGATTGGTTGTTTGTTCTCTTGTTTGCACTGACCTGTTTCGTTATTTCATTTGTTATTCTGCAGATTAGGGTAGAACGATTTATCTACAGGAGAGTTAAAAAAATATATGATGATGTTTCTCTTTTGGAGTCCTCTTCATTTTCGTCAAAACCAGTAACAACAGATATGAAAACCTTGACCCAGGAGATTGAAAAGTTTGCCGAGGACAAGAAAATTGAAATAGATACCCTAAAGATCCGTGAAGAATACAGAAAGGATTTTCTAGGAAACGTTTCCCATGAATTAAAGACCCCACTTTTTACAGTACAAGGCTACATTCTAACGCTATTGGATGGTGCCATGAACGATAAGAAAATTCGCGAAAAGTACTTGACCCGCGCAAACAAGGGAGTGGAACGGTTGATTTACATTGTAAAAGACCTTGATTTAATTACCAAACTTGAAGTTGGAGGGTTAAAATTGGACCGAGAAGATTTTGATATAGTTGAACTCATTCAAAACGTATTTGACCTTTTAGAAATGAAGGCCGCAAAAAAAGAAATCAGTCTAACGTTCGATATAGAATACATGTCCCCAATTTATGTGAATGCTGACAAAGAGAAGATACAGCAAGTTATAAGTAATCTTCTTGTCAACTCCATTAAATATGGCCATCCAAATGGAACAACCGAAGTAAGTGTTGAAAACCTAATTAAAAATAAGGTGATTGTCAGGGTAACTGATAATGGCGAAGGTATCCCCCAAGAGCATATTCCTAGGCTTTTTGAGCGTTTTTATCGAGTAGATCAAAGTGGCAGTCGAGATGAAGGAGGTTCAGGATTGGGCCTCTCCATTGTAAAGCATATTATGGAGGCACATGATGAGAAGATTTATGTGGAAAGTGAAGTGGATGTAGGCTCTGAGTTCTCTTTCACTTTGGAAAAAACAGAGAATAGCTCTGAATAGGTTATTTCGGATTCAAAGCATGTTAACCCCTTAAAATTCTCTATTCGATTTAAATCTTCAATAGTAAAACTGTCCTGTACGGCATAGGGAACCAGGTTTTGCTTTTCCAGCCGTTTCGCCAAATATTCTTGTTCATATTGTCCTGGTGTAGGAATAAAAAAGGCCTTCTTTTCCAATTTGGCCAAGTCCATAACAGTCGTATATCCTGATCGGCAAAGTATCTGGGCACTTTGGTTCAATGCCATTTGCAATTCCTGGGACTGCATAAAGTTATAGAGCGTAATTCTGCCTTTTGGTATTCTCCGAATTTCCTTAGTTTGTGAATCTTCTATTTTTCCTTTCACAAAAAGCACATTTCCATGATAAGAGGATAGCTCTCTCAAAATCTTTTCTTCCAAAAAGGTTCGTTGAGGTTCTGGTCCTGAAAGAAGCACCATAAGATTGTATTCCAGTTCAACCTTTATTTTTTCGAACCGACTCAGAGGCCCTAAATACGTAATGTTGCTTTTGGATTTTTTCAAGTGTCCAAGCTTTCCCGTTAAATTGGGTTTTTCCTTTACATCTGGAACCCAACAGGCATCAAATTTTTTTATGATTTTTTGATGTGCCTTGGAGCTCATCCAGGTGGTGTTTCCCGAAAGTACGTTAAGCTGATGTGTAATAAATACGCATGGAATTCTCTTATAAAAAACACCTAATCGATTATCGGAAATAATACCGTCTAGATTGTGTTCCTTGACCAACTTTTTAACGGCTCTTTTCTCCTTTGATATAGCTTTTAGAACCTTGGGAGAGTCCCAAATCATTTTGATTTTAAAATTCTTCGCCTTTTGGGCGTAAGTTATTTTATATGAAGGCAATTCAAAAGACGGAAGATTTGGAAACTCCTTTTGTAAAAGTGCAAGTGCAACACCATCTGAAGCTATAAAAGGCTGGTGTCCCTGTGTCAAAAGTGCATTAATGATAGGAATACATCGGGTGGCATGCCCAAGTCCCCAGTTTAATGGGGCTATTAAAATACGTTTGGATTTTTGCACAACTACAAAGCAACAAAATGAATATTGCTTTTGGATTTCCTTAGTTTTGTCAAAACATTAAGTTTTGGTCAATAGAAAAGGTAAGTGGGAAGCAAAAATAAACTAAAACGATTTAAAGAGAACGAAACTTTCTCCAATGTGATCCAGCCCTCAAGGGAAGAGGTTATTGCTGGATTCAAGTACAAGGGAAGTTGGGCTTCGTTCTTTAAGAACGAAAACCCAATTGTAGTGGAATTAGGCTGTGGAAAAGGGGAATACACCGTGGGACTTGCAGAGAAAAACCCAGATAAGAACTTTATAGGGATTGATATTAAAGGAGCTCGATTTTGGCGTGGAGCAAAGTCTGCCCAAGAAGCGAACTTGACTAATGTTGCATTTCTCCGAAGTCAAATTGAACTGGTGGACGGCCTTTTTGGGGAGCATGAAGTAGATGAAATCTGGATAACCTTTCCAGATCCACAGATTAAATATAAACGAACTAAACATCGCCTTACCAATCCTGTGTTCCTTAAAAAGTATCAACACATTTTGAAGCCAAAAGGAGTTGTAAACCTAAAGACTGATAGTGAATTTATGCACGGATATACCCTAGGACTTTTACAAGGTGAAGGTCATGAAATCCTTTATGCAAACCACGATGTGTATAAAAATGCAGGAAGCCCAAAAGAAGTTCTGGAAATTCAGACTTTTTATGAAAATCAGTATCTTGAGAAAGGAAAACCAATCACGTACATCCAGTTTAGGATAAACTAGCCAATGATTCACGTACTTATACTGTTCTTTGCCACTTTTTCAGCTGCCTTTATGGCAACTGTGCCTCCTGGGTTGCTTAATATGAACGCAGCTAAAACCAGCGTGGAAAAGGGCAAGTTGAATGGAATTATCTTCAGTCTGGGGGTTTCCTCAATGATAATGATCCAGGCCTATATTGCGGTACTTATTTCCAAATTCCTATATAACAATCCTGAAGTAATAGATCTATTATTAAAGATTGCATTGTGGGTATTTGCCTTTTTTGCAGTTTATTTTTTTATCTCAGCCCAAAGAAATAAAAAGCAGAAGCCGAAAGAAGTCAGGGTTAGTAAAAAGAACAGTTTTTTTAAAGGAATCCTCCTGGCCGCTGTGAACCTATTGACCATACCATATTACAGTGGTTTAAATGCAATGTGGAACAAAGCTGGATGGATCAAGTTTGAATTAAAAGATACGTTGACTTTTGTTTTGGCAGCTGGTGCGGGCACCTTTTCGGTATTGTACCTCTATACATTTTACTTCAATAAATTAGAAACCAAAACAAATAGATTTTCTAAAAACTCCAACTATATTCTTAGTGGGCTTATGTTAGTTTTGTTGGTAATCACTTTAATTCGCATTTTTTATAGGTAATATGGCGGATAAGAACTTTTTTGACAAGGTATATGAGGTTGCTAAATTAATTCCTTACGGAAAAGTTACTTCTTACGGAGCTATTGCTAAATATTTGGGAGCAGCGCGCAGTGCAAGAATGGTTGGGTGGGCCATGAACAACTCTTTGGCCAAGGATGTACCTGCACATCGAGTAGTGAACCGAGTTGGTGTACTAACTGGAAAGCATCATTTTGATGGAACCAACCTAATGCAGCAGCTTTTGGAAAATGAAGGAATCGTTGTCAAAGACAATCAAATAGTCGATTTTCAAAAACATTTTTGGAACCCCGCGAGCGAGCTAAATGAAGAAGATTTTCCGTATTAAATCAGAAAGAAGGAATATTCTGAATAAATTTCCATAAAGAAGATAAAGTAATTTTAAACTGGCAGATTATCAAAGGTTTGAGAAAATTTCAATCGATTTCGTAAAAGTGACCTAAGATTGAAAAAATTGGTAGGTCTAAGTGTAACTTTATGCAACCAAACTAGTCTTTAATTCTATAAGCAGAAGTAAAAATGTTAGCGGTGGGGATGGCTATAACCCACTTAAGAAAGGAATTTTAATAACACATGAAGTCTGAAATCAACATAAGCCAAATTTCCTATTTGTCAGGATATTCAAAATCAACCGTTTCAAAGGCAATAAACAATAGCAAGGAAATCAGTGAAAACACCAAGTTGAAAATTCGAAAAATAGCCAAAGAATATGGATATAAACCTAATTTTTCAGCAAAGGCCCTAAAATCTAAGAAAACAAACTCCATAGGCCTTATCGTACCTAACTTCTCAAAAATATTTTGTGCCTTTATCATGGAAGGTATTGAAGAAGCAGCTGTAAAAAAAGGGTATAAACTTGTAGTCTACCAATCCAAAAATGATTTATTGAACAGAAAAAAAGTGGTAAAAACGTTATTTGATGGCAGTATTGATGGACTTATTTTGATTACCAATGAACGTTTTGCCCCGCAGTGCGAAATTGATTATGTAAACAAAGTGGTTGAAGATACCTTGCCCACTGTAAAAGTCGATTTTTCAAATTGTCCAGAGGAAAACGGCACTCCCAATCAAATTAAAAGTAGGGGAGGGAAAATATTTGAAGACTTGGCCAAAGTCATATAGTCGGTTAAGTGAAAATTTATCTTTCTACATCAAAATCATTTCTTTTCAGGATATAGTGCAAACCTATCCTGTCATTTCCATTTTCAATCTAACTGTTTCTTATTCTAAGCTTTGGGGCGTATCTTTGTAATTTAGAATCGGTTTAAACGACTGCAAACAAAATTGGATTAATGAAGCTGAACAAAGCAGATATTCTTAAAGCATTAGAACTTATTTCCGCCCCTGGAGAAGGGCAAAATTTGGTGCAAAGCGGAGCAGTTACCAACGTTCAGGTATTTGGGGATGAGGTTGAGGTAGATGTGACGATTAAAAATCCAAGTCTTCAGGCCAAAAAGAAAACTGAGGTTGAAATCTTAAAAATAATCCATAGCGAGGTCTATCAAAAAGCAAAAATCCAAGTCAACCTTAAAGTTGAGGCCTCATCAAAACCTAAGGTAAATCAGATCAAGGGAAATCCAATTCCCGGGATTCAAAATATAATTGCAATAGCTTCAGGAAAAGGAGGTGTTGGAAAATCTACGGTAACGGCCAATATCGCAGTTACCCTTTCCAAAATGGGTTTTAAGGTAGGTTTACTGGATACGGATATTTATGGTCCATCCATGCCTATTATGTTCGATGTGGCTTTGGAAAAACCACTATCGATCAATGTAGACGGAAAGGCAAAAATGAAGCCTGTTGAAAACTATGGTGTGAAACTACTTTCAATAGGATTCTTTACACAGCCCAATCAAGCGGTAATTTGGAGGGGCCCAATGGCGTCCAAAGCTTTAAACCAAATGATTTTTGATGCGCATTGGGGAGAACTTGATTTTCTATTATTGGACCTTCCCCCGGGAACGGGAGATATCCATTTAAGTATTATGCAGTCCTTGCCGGTAACGGGTGCCGTTGTGGTAAGTACTCCACAGGAAATAGCACTGGCAGATGCCCGAAAGGGAGTTGCCATGTTCCAACAGGAGGCAATAAGCGTTCCAGTATTGGGAATTGTTGAAAATATGGCCTACTTTACCCCTGCAGAACTGCCTAACAACAAATACCATATCTTTGGTAAAGGTGGTGCCAAAAACCTTGCTGAAGATCTTGAAATACCATTTTTGGGTGAAATTCCTTTAGTGCAAAGTATTAGAGAGGCAGGAGATGTTGGAAGACCTGCCGCAATGCAGACCGCTTCTCCAATAGAAGAAGACTTTGAAGACTTGACTAAAAATGTTGTTCAGGAATTGGTGAGAAGAAATACAGATCTGCCCCCAACAGAAGCAATAAAAATTACAACTATGGCGGGATGCGCTGCTGTTAAAAAGAAATGAGTATGACATCAGAAGAGATTAAAACAAATGTTGAGAAGGCCTTGGATGAAATTCGACCATTTTTGCAGAGTGATGGCGGGGATATTTCATTGATTTCAATAGATAACGACAGCTCGGTAAAGGTAAAGCTAGAAGGCAATTGCATAGGTTGTAGCGTTAACCAAATGACGCTTAAAAGTGGCGTGGAAATGACCATAAAAAAATATGTTCCTCAAATTGAAGAGGTCATTAATGTAAGCTAGCTGATAAAAATCATAAATCTTTCCTTACACAAATTCTAAGTTGCGCAGATATCCAAAAAAGATTCTGAATGATTAAAACCGATATACTGATAATTGGAGCGGGACCTACGGGTCTTTTTGCTGTTTTTGAGGCAGGTTTGTTACAGCTTAAATGTCATTTAATAGATGCGTTGCCCCAACCAGGAGGCCAATGTTCCGAAATTTATCCCAAAAAACCCATTTATGATATCCCAGGATTTCCAGAAGTCCTAGCCGGTGAACTTGTGGATAATTTAATGGAACAGATCAAACCCTTTCAGCCTGGATTTACCTTAGGGGAACGAGCAGAAAAAATAGAAAAATTGGAAGATGGAAGCTTTGTTGTAACTACGAACAAAGGCACCCAACATCACGCTCCGATTATTGCCATCGCAGGAGGTCTGGGGAGCTTTGAACCCAGAAAACCGTTATTGGATAATTTATCAAAATATGAAGATAAGGGAGTCTCATATATGATTAAGGAACCCGAAGTCTATCGAAATAAAAAAGTATTGATAGCTGGTGGAGGTGATTCCGCCTTGGACTGGTCTATTTTTCTTGCAGATGTAGCTTCGGAAGTTACCTTGGTTCATCGCCGAAATGAATTTAGAGGTGCTTTGGATTCGGTGGAGAAAGTACAGCAGTTAAAAAATCAAGGAAAAATCAATTTGATCACACCTTCTGAGGTTGTTGGCTTACATGGTGAAGAAAAATTGGAAAAGGTTTCTATCAAAAAAACAGATACTTCCGAAGAAATTGAGCTTGAAATAGACAACTTTATTCCCCTATTTGGACTTTCGCCAAAGTTGGGGCCAATTGCAGATTGGGGCTTGGAAATTGAAAAAAATGCGATTAAAGTAGATAATACATTGGACTATCAAACGAACATCCCAGGGATTTATGCCATTGGCGATGTGAACACGTATCCTGGAAAACTAAAATTGATTTTATGTGGTTTTCATGAGGCTACATTGATGTGCCAAAGTGCTTATCAGCGAATTTTCCCAGATAAAAAATATGTCATGAAGTATACCACGGTGGGTGGTGTAACCGGTTTTGATGGAAGTAAAAAAGAAGCTCCCAAAGCCGTTGTAAAAAGTATAGATTAGGAATCAGTAGCAAGGTTTTAGGAGTAAGAAAAAATATGGCAGTAAAGAAATTTGAAGATTTGCTTGTTTGGCAAAAATCACAAGACTTTGCAGTTATAATTTATAAGAATTTTTCTGGCACAAAAGATTACCCTTTCAAAGACCAGATTTTAAGAGCTTCGGTTTCTATTTCAAATAATATAGCAGAAGGTTTTGACCGGAGAACAAATCCAGATTTCATCAGGTTTTTATATATAGGGATTAGTTCAAATAGTGAAGTAAGATCTATGTTGTATTTATCGGAAAGATTAGGATATTTGCATCTTGAAATAGTTGAAGAATTATTGGATAGGTCGAATGAGATTTCTAGAATGCTTTATGGACTAATACAATCTATGAAATGATACTGATTCCTGACCTTCTAATTCCTAAATCCTTTTGATGGATATAAAGATAAAGATAACCGACCGTGAAGGTGTGCAACACAAAGTGGATGCACCAACGGACATGAACATGAATCTCATGGAGGTGGTTCGTTCTTATGAATTAGCCCCTGAAGGAACCATAGGAATTTGCGGAGGAATGGCCATGTGCGCTTCATGCCAATGCTATGTAAAGTCAGATCACCAACTCCCTGAAAAGTCAGATGATGAAGAAGCAATGCTTTCGGAGGCTTTTAATGTTGAAGATAACTCAAGATTAGGCTGCCAAATCCATATGACCGATGATTTGGACGGACTTGAGGTAGAGTTGGCTCCAGAGGAACTCTAAATTATATCCGTGCCTGGTACGTAAACAAATTATAATACCTTCCTTCGGAAGCTATCAATTCTTCATGGGTTCCCTGTTCGGCAATTTTTCCATTTTCAATTACTAAAATCTGATCTGCTTTTCGGATGGTACTCAAACGGTGCGCAATTACAAAAGTGGTTCTGCCCTTGGTCAGTTCGGCCAAACTCTTTTGAATCAACGCTTCGGATTCTGTATCTAAACTAGAGGTGGCCTCGTCCAAGACCAGAACTTTTGGATCTGCCAAAATAGCTCGGGCAATTGCAATACGCTGGCGTTGTCCGCCAGATAGTTTTACACCCCGTTCGCCAATGAGCGTGTCCAAACCGTCATCAAACCGATCTGTAAATTCATTTACGTAGGCAGCTTTAACGGCTTCAAGCAATCGCTCCTCCGAAGCATTGGGTCTTGGGAACAATATGTTCTCGCGAATGGTACCTTCAAATAAAAAATCATCCTGTAACACCACGCCCAGATGCTGTCTAAAACTGTTCAAGTTAATTTGGGATAAATCTTGTCCATCAACGGTAATGGTTCCAGAATTTGGATTCAAAAAGCTAGCAGCCAACCCTGCAATGGTGGATTTTCCCGAGCCAGAACTTCCCACCAAGGCAATTACTTGTCCAGACTTTACCTTAAAACTAATGTTGTGCAATACTTCTTCATCTTCATCATAGGAAAAAGAAACATTGTCAAATTTAATGTCGCCATGAATGGAATCAAGCTGAATGGTACGGTCTTTTTCGTTCGCTTCGGAGGTTTCGTTCATTAATTCTTCAGTACGATCTAAACCTGCCAAAGCTTCGGTCAGTTGACTACCAATATTGCTCATTTGAACAATTGGAGCCACCATTAGTGCTAAAAGAAAGGTGAACTCAAAATATTCACCAGTGGTAAGCTCTCCATTAATCATTTTATAGCCTCCATACCCCATCATTATTCCAGTCGTTGCCAGACCCAAAAGAAAAGTGGAAGAACTCGTCATTACTGCAGTTGCAGTTAAGCTCTTTTTTACATTTTTGAATAAACGGTCAACCCCGATTTCAAATACTTTCCCTTCCTGTGCTTCGGCATTAAAACCTTTTATGACCCGAATTCCACTCAATGTTTCTGTAAGACGGCCTTTTACTTCCGCATTGATTTTTCCACGCTCTCTAAAAACAGGCCTTATTATTTTAAATGCCTTTAATGCAATTATGGCAAATATGATCAAAGGAATAAATGTCAATAGCGTCATGCTCGGACTTATTCTCAGTAATAAAACCAAAGAAACAATTGCTGTTATGGAACCACCAACCAATTGAACCAAGCCCGTTCCTATTAAATTTCTGACTCCTTCTACATCACTCATAATACGGGATACCAATGCGCCGGATTTAGTATTGTCGAAAAAACGGATTGGTAATGATAAAACTTGTTTTTGTACCTGTGCCCGCAATTCTGATATCATGAACTGGGCTTGAATGCTCAAAACTTTGGTCAATAGAAATGACATGATTGCCTGTACCAAAAATGAACATATGACTACGGCCACTATAATTTTTAGAAAATCATAGTTCTTATTGGGTACAATATCGTCTAGAAAATATCTTAGGGAAATTGGGGCAACAAAGCTTGCTGCCTTGCTAATTACAATAAGTAAAAGTCCAAGTAGAACCAGGTTTCTTCTTGGCCAAATAATGGTTTTAAATGCTTTTAAAATGCTAACTTTTTTTTCCGCCATGATCAGTTCTTCAAAAGAGCGTGCAAGTTAGTCGAAATTATATGGACACGAAAAGCCAAGAGGCCCCATCAATTTATATATAAAAGAATGGGTAACATATGGTATATTTAAATGTTGGATGATTTAATAGAATGAGTAGAAAAACACTGTTTTATTTTTTGGTTCTGGTTGCCACTTTCAGCTTTGGTCAACAGCAATATCCTGAATTAAAGGCCATAGCAACTGATAGTGCTGGGATTTTTACTCCATCGGAATTGGAAGGATTAAAGATGAAGCTGACCAATTTTGAAACAGAGACTACCAATCAGTT
Source organism: Flagellimonas eckloniae (assembly GCF_001413955.1). Taxonomy (NCBI): domain Bacteria; kingdom Pseudomonadati; phylum Bacteroidota; class Flavobacteriia; order Flavobacteriales; family Flavobacteriaceae; genus Flagellimonas; species Flagellimonas eckloniae. Next base: position 3,374,650 of record NZ_LCTZ01000002.1, read on the forward strand.
GGTTGTACTTACCATAATGGATTTGGGTTACGAAACCATTGAAGAGTATGCTAATGGAACGTTTAATCAGAACAAATTAGGTCAAAAAGACAAAGACAACGGAATACTTATCCTTTTCGCAAAAAATAATCGAGAAGTACGTATTGAGGTAGGCTATGGCCTCGAACCATACATAACAGATGCTGTAGCTTCACGAATTATCAGGAATACCATGATTCCTGAATTTAAAGAGGAGAATTATGTAGTAGGTCTTAATAGGGCAACAGATCAGATCATTAATTTCCTGAACAACCCGGAAGCACTTGAGGAATTTAAAAAAGAGATAGAGGAAGAGGGAGAAATGGGCTTTGGAGTCAAGCTTTTCTTTATCCTGTTCTTATCCATTTTTGTAGCTGCAGGCGGATTTATTTTTTATAAATCCTATCGAAATATTATTGAGGTTTTTCGTGGAATGATGATAGGAAAGCTTAGTGTCGTTCAAGGATTGTTCATGGCTATTTTTGGGTTGATACCTGTACTTTTTTCACTTGTTTTTGTGTTAATGCCCCTATTTTTTATGGTTATGATCTTCGATTTTAAAATCGTTGAGGATTACGACTACTTATTTGAAAACAACACGTGGGTTTTTATTGTCATGGGTAGCTTCCTTGGCCTTACTATACTCTTGGCAGTACTAAAAATCCTGATAAAAGGAAAAGAAGAGTTTAAACTCTCGTTCCTTAAAAGTGACAAGACATACATGAGTAAAACCTTTTCATCATCTGGTAGCCATTCCTTTGGTTCAAGTTCATCTTCGGGAGGAAGCTCAAGTAGCTTTTCCGGTGGAGGAGGTAGTTCTGGCGGTGGCGGTGCAAGTGGAAGTTGGTAATTGGGAAAGAATTCGTGTATTTTCACTCAATAAAGCAAAACTATGGATACAAAGGACAGTAATGGAAACCTACTTGAAGATGGAGATAATGTTCATGTCACCAAAGATTTAAAGATTAAAGGAATGTCCAGGACCTTAAAAAGAGGGAATGTTATCAAGAATATTCGCTTGACAGGAAGTCCTCAAGAAGTTGAATGTAGGGTTGGGAAAGCCCAAATCGTTCTGAAAACACAATTTTTGAAAAAAGCGTAAAGAATTTTTAATGAGAATAGTAGCGGGATTATTTTTTTTGATAGCGGTTTCATGTGCACAAAAACCGCAAACCGAAATTGAAGAATGGCAAGTACAAGCGGAAAACATCACAATTATACGGGACGATTTTGGTGTGCCCCACATCTATGGAAAAACTGATGCTGACGCTGTTTTTGGACTACTATATGCGCAATGTGAAGATGATTTTAATCGTGTTGAGCAAAATTATATCTGGGCCACAGGACGCTTAGCAGAGGTAGATGGTGAAGATGCTCTGTACAGTGATTTGCGCGCCAAACTTTTCATGACGGAAGAGGAGGCAAAAGCCAATTACAAGAAAAGCCCGGAATGGTTGAAATCATTATGCGATGCCTTTGCTGATGGGATCAATTATTACCTGCATACCCACCCAGAAGTTAAGCCTAAACTTTTAACCCGATTTGAGCCATGGATGCCCATGTATTTTAGCGAAGGAAGTATTGGGGGTGATATTGAGCGAATTTCGGTTAGAAGATTAAAAGCATTTTATGAAAGTGGAATGCAGCTTCCCGAAATGGAAGATTTACAACTAAAAAAGAAAAAGGAAATGGCTGAACCCCAAGGTTCAAATGGAATAGCTATCTCTGGAAAACTGACCCAATCTGGCAATGCCATGCTATTGATAAACCCGCATACTTCTTTTTATTTTAGGGGAGAGGTACATGTGGTAAGCGAAGAAGGGTTGAATGCCTACGGCGCTGTAACATGGGGGCAGTTTTTTGTCTATCAAGGCTTCAATGAAAAAACGGGATGGATGCATACATCAACCTACACCGATGTGATGGATGAGTTCAAGGAAACCATTGTTGAAAATGATAAGAATTTGTTTTACCAATATGGGGAGGAACTACGACCTGTTGAAACATCAAAAGTGATTTTAAAATTTAAAGAGGGCGAAGCTTTGAAAGAGAGGACCTTCCCTAAACATCACACGCATCATGGACCTATTACACATGCGGTTGGGGGTCAATGGACGGCTTCGGCAATGATGTGGGAGCCCGTAAAAGCTTTGGAGCAATCTTTTATCAGGACAAAACAAGATGGGTATAAGGGCTTTCGCGAGATGATGGATATTAGAACCAACTCCTCAAACAACACGGTTTACGCCGATGCGGAAGGTAACATTGCCTATTTTCATGGAAATTTCGTTCCCAAACGCGATACCATTTTCAATTATACACTCCCCGTGGATGGAAGCAATCCCAAAACAGATTGGCAAGGGTTGCATACTGTTGATGAAAATATTTTGGTTTTGAATCCAGACAATGGTTGGATTCAGAATTGTAATTCCACCCCATATACATCGGCATTGGAGAATAGTCCCAAACGTGGAGATTACCCAAAATACATGTCTAGAGACCAGGAGAATTTTCGTGGAGTGCATGCGATTGAATTGTTAACAGATAGAAGCAGCTATACTTTGGATAGTTTGATCGCTTTGGCACATGATTCGTATCTGCCTGCTTTTAAGGCGTTGATTCCGGGCTTGATTAAGGCATATGATGAAAATCCAATACCCGAATTGAAAGAGCCCTTAGAAATTTTTCGGAATTGGAATTTCAGAACCTCAAAAGAATCTGTGGCAATGACCTTGGCGCATTTTTATGGAACGGAATGTTATAGGCAGGCAAGTAGGCCAGAAGGATTATATGCTATGCAATTAATGGAATATTGGGGCAGTGTATCTTCAGATTCTGAAAAATTAGCCTTATTTCAGGAAACAGTATATCGATTGAAGCAGGATTTTGGTACTTGGCAAATGCCCTGGGGAGAGGTAAATCGGTATCAACGGTTGAATGGTGATATTCGACAACTCTTCGATGATTCCAAACCAAGTATTCCCATTGGTTTTGCAAGTGGTAGATGGGGAGCTTTGGCTGCTTATGGAGCTCGGTATGATAATGACACTAAAAAGATTTATGGCACCAGAGGCAATAGTTTTGTCGCTGCAGTGGAATTTGGAGAAAAAGTAAAGGCAAAAACAATTTTAGCCGGAGGCCAAAGCGGAAATCCCGGTTCGTCCCATTTTGATGATCAAATTAAAATGTATGCCGATGTACAATGGAAAGATGCTGCCTATTATAAAGAAGATGTGTTAAAAAGAGCAGTGAAAACGTACAAGCCTGGAGAATAGTTATTCCTCCTCCTCTTTTATTACGATCAAACTCGCTTTTGATCCCGTAGAGAGATTCCAACGGTTGTTGTGGATAATTTCACCCTTTTCATCAGCAATCACTACTTGAGCTGTATTTGGCCCAGAAGAACCTTGGTTTAAAGCTTCAAAATCTAGTCGGTTAAAACCTTTTATCAGGTCAATGTTTACACCTTTGAAAGAGCCAGAAAGTAGAATATTGGCTTCAATAACTTCACCATTAAGGTAGATTTTTACACGATCTCCATCAACATATTCATGATCACGACAAACAACACCAACAAACTTTGCTGTAGTTTTTACATCACCTAAATACTGGTCTCCAAAGTGTTCTTTGGAACCCTTCTTTTCTTTTTCACCTACCTTGGGGTCAATAACCATATCATGGCCTGCCTGTAACAATTCCCTATCCGGCAACATTTTTATGCCCGGCTTTTCATCTTTTGAAGTTAGATTTTCACTAAGCACTGAGGGCATACGAAGAGCAGTTCCTTGAGTACTCGGTGTTATATCCAAATTATTGTTACTCCCAATTGTAAGTGGGCGGGTAGTAGGGATGTCTCCTTGGGCTTGTATTGCCGTTACTCCTAAAACAAAACATGAAAGAAAAAAAAGAAACTTTTTCATAACAACTTGGTCGACAGTTGACCATAAAGTTAACAAATACCTTGCCATCTTCATGATAAAGCAAAGTTAAATCGACCAGATGCAATTATTTGACTTTCTTTCTTTTCAACCCAAATAAAGGATGTAAAAATGGGATTCTTAAAATAATCAAATCATAGATAAGCCAGCTTAATCCAAAAGTACCAACGACTAAAATGACACTTTTGGGAAGCAGCCCCCAATCCAAGTCAATTAAGTAATAGGCAATCCCCACGGTAATGGTTTGGTGCAAAATGTAAAAAGGATATACTGCCCTGTTGGCATAGGCAAGGGTTTTACTGGGCCTATTTAGATATTGGGCTGCATAGGCAAAAAGCACCAAAATCCAAGACCAAATATTCACCACTTTTAGCATTGCTTCGGTAAAGTGAATAATATAACCATCTTCAAAGAAGAGCCATATGATAACCTGACTTGAGAAAGCAATGATCCCTATGAACAAAGCTTTGGTTTTTATGCTTTTCAAGCATTCCCAGAAGGTATCCTTGGTTGCTATCAACAAAAAACCAAAGAAGAACAAAACAATACTAAAACTTATATTGAACCAATCATCAATCAATGCGTGGGTAATGTCGAAAAAAGGTTCTACGCAGGCTTCAAGTACATATAAGGGGATAACAAAAATGTAAAGTCCATATGGTTTTTGAATCTGTCGTTTAATCCATTCTACAAATTTTGTTTCATTTCTACGTAGATACACAAGAATGGGAGAGAGCACCAATGAAAACAGAAAAAGATAGGGTAAAAACCAGAGGTGGTGCCAGCTTATATTTCCCTCGGGATAAATACCTTCAAAGGCAATGGTGGTAAAGAACTCAAAATAAGACCCTGAAAATTGTGCATTTGCAAGGCGTTCAAAATACACTTGGGGAGGCACAATGAGCAACATCCCTACACCAAGTGGAATACCCAATCTTAAATAGCGTTCCAGGTTAAATTTCCAAAGACTTCTTTTTCCCAAGGCATAATACGTGCCCATTCCTGAAATAACAAATAGGATGGGCAAGCGCCATTGGTTTAGAAATATCATAGGCCAACGTAGCCAATCATAGGTTACATTGTTTTTAACATGCCATCCCCAGGGTACAAAAAACATACCTACATGGTAAAAAATAAGCAATCCAAAAACGATTACTCGTAACCAATCCAAGTCGTAGCGGCGAATCTTTGTCTCCATAGTTAAAATTGTTTGGTCAAAGATGGGAAGCAAAGAAGAAGAATTGGAATTTAAGAGGAGCCGAAGTGTATTGAATTACAATTCTGGAGAAACTTTGTTTTTTGAATACTGTGATGGAGAGGTGCCCACATACTTTTTAAATGCATTGTAAAATGCTGATTTTGAGCTAAAACCGACTAAATTTCCAATAGCTTCAACCGTTAAATGGGCATACTCTGCCTTAATCAGTTTTTCTTGGGCTAACTGTACTCTTTTTTGATTGATATAGTCGTTGAAGTTGCTTCCGGTTTCGGTATTGATCAGTTTGGAAACCAAATTGGGGTTTGTTTCAAGCTTTTTAGCAAGGTCGTTTAGAGTTGCTTCCGAAGATTTAAAGTAATTGTTATCGTGGATAAAGCTTTCAATTTCAATAAAATTTAACCCGTTGGAGGTAAGTGTTTCATATTTGTCCGCAATCCAGGAATTTTCAAAAAATCGAGATTCTGAAATGATAAAAAAAGTTGTGATGAAGGTGATTACGGTTTGCAGAATGGCAATATAGTGATCCCCACTATCATCATCATGATTTAAGAAAATAAGAAATAGGAAAATCAGCAAAAAAACAAAAAGCGCAACCGTGTTTCTGGAAAAAGCATATTTGTCAAGCTTTATTTTTTTTGGAGCCAATCCCTTTTTGCGTCTCGACTTAAAAACTAATCTAGCCGAAAGAACAAGGTAGAGGACAAAACTGAAAAGAATCATCCATCTAAATTCATCTTTTATAATATGATAGGTAAAATTAAAGGAGTCTGGAACAGGTATGTAACCCAGATTATCATAGTAAGCTCCTAGGTATGCGTTGAGTTTTACGGCTAAAGGCCCCTTGTAATAATTGATTTGCGATAGTCCATAAACGAAAGGGAGCAAAAAATGTGGCCAGTGTTTTTTTAAGGTAATTGGCTTTCTCTCTAACAAGGCATAAGTGAAAAAATAAATTGTTGGAGCTATCAGTAGTACAAACACTTCCGTAGAATCGTTAAAATGAAGCATGTATTTAATAAGCCCTGTATAGCACAGGTATGTATCTAAAAAAACCAGTGACTGAAAAAATAAAGACCAACCCAAAAAGGTTATTGCCGAGTTCTTTCTTGCCCTAGCAAAAATGACAAAACTTAAAAAAAATCCTTGAACTACCCCAAGGAGCATTAAATGTGAGGCAATGTCATGCCTTATTGGAATTTGATTTAATATGGATTGAAGTTGTTCCAATTCTGAGTTATATTGTAAATTGAGCTAGGTATAGCTCAATTTAGGGTTCTTTTCAATGCTTTCAAAAGATACGTTTAACCAATAAATTGAAAAATTATGAAAAAAAGACAATTTTTAAAACGCTTGGGGCAAGCGGCGGTGGTCACGCCTTTTCTTTCAATACCGGTAAGCGCACAAAATGAAGATACAAACCTACCTTACCCTAAAAACAATGATGATGAATTTTGGAAAAGAATCCGAAAGGACTACTCCCTTAAACCAGACTATATAAATCTTGAAAATGGGTACTACAATTTTGTGCCCATCCCAATCATGAACAACCATCTTAAGCATATTAAGAATGTAAATTATGAAGCTTCTTTTTATATGCGAACGGTACAGTGGGACAACAAGAAAAAAGTAGCTGCCAGACTGGCAAATTTGGTCGGCTGTCAGTCTGAAGAATTGATAATCACTCGTAATACTACGGAATCTTTGGATATGATTATTGGAGGATATCCTTGGAAAAAAGGTGATGAAGCCATATTCGCCATTCAGGATTACGGTTCAATGCGAGACCATTTTCGTCAGATTAGTGAACGTTATGGTGTTGTTTGTAAAGAAGTTTCTGTACCGAACCATCCAAATTCGGATGATGAATTGGTTACATTATATGAATCCCAAATCACCTCAAACACCAGATTGATAATGGTCAGCCATATGATCAATATTACTGGACATATTCTTCCCATCCGTAAAATTTGTGATATGGCACATAGCTATGGAGTTGAGGTTTTGGTAGATGGTGCACATTGTATAGGCCATTTTGAGGTCAACATTAGTGAATTGAATTGTGACTATTACGGTTCAAGTCTGCATAAATGGTTAAGTGCTCCTTTGGGCACGGGCATGTTATATGTTGCCAAGAAAAATATTGGAAAAATATGGCCGCTATTGGCGGATCATGTAACTGATTCTGATAAAATTCAGCGATTGAACCATATCGGAACCCACCCTGTGCATTCAGATTTGGCCATAAATGATGCCATTGATTATCTTGAAATGATTGGATTGAAACGAAAGGAAAATAGACTGCGATTCATTCAAAGGTACTGGAGCGATCAATTGCGAAATGTTGAAAATGTAATTATCAATACCCCGGAGGCAGAAGAACGAAGTTGTGGAATAGCCAATGTTGGTCTCACCAATATGGGAGCCAAGGATTTGGCCAAGACCTTACTGGAAGAGTTTCAGATATGGACCGTTGGAATTGAATATGCCAACGTGAATGGTTGTAGGATAACCCCCAACGTATATACTACTACAGAAGAGCTTGATAAATTTGTAACGGTAATAAAAACATTAGCAAAGAGAGCATAAAGGCTATTCCGTTTTATAATGTGCTAATTTTTCAGGGCCTTCCAGCAAAATCCGAACAATTTGTAGCGTACCATCAGGTTTTGTTGCAATTTGCCACTTGATTAATGAAATTTTCCCATTTTCAATCTCAATTCCGGTAATACTTCTTGGGTGAACACAACTACCATCATTAAACAAAGGAATTTGACCTGGTTCGGGAAAGCGAGGTCTATGCGTATGCCCTACAATTGTAATTTTAAGGGTATTCTTTAAAATCCAACGCTTGATCCGCCGTTCAATTCGTATGAGTTCTTTGTAGTTTTTAGCTGGACTGGTTGGATCTGCAATTCCAACCACCTGTAAAGGTTTCCAAAGAATGCGAACCAAAAACCGACCAATACGCCAACAAACATAATTCCACCAATCGGCCTGGTGTCCATGGGTGCAGAACAGTTCTTGTCCATTTTCCTTATGTTTTAGAATAAGTGCTTCATGGTACGTTATGCCTTCAAAAAGAGCCTTGTCCGAATCATCAATAGGTTCAAAATAACTTGAGAGATGTTTGCTCACATAAGTCTCGTCCCTATATACCATATCATGATTTCCCCAAACCATATGTAACCGGTTTTCCAAATGGAATTGACGTAACAATTGAAAAATATTTTTGTGAGCTTCAAAAATGGATTCAAAGCTGAGGTTTTCCCATAGTTCGTCGCCATCGCCCAGTTCACAATACTCAAATCCTTCACGATAATAATGGTTTAGAGCATGAAAATAAATGTTTCGGTTATTTGCGAAATCATCAGCAAAGCTATTATCTCCCCTATGGCAATCGCTAAAAAAGATAAACTTTGAGTCATCATCAAAAGAGATGATTTTGGCATTTTGGTAAGCGCGGTCAAGTCTTGTGGTCGATGACATTCAGCAAATTTTACTAAATATCTAAAAATTGCAGTTAAAACCATAAAGATTCCCTTAACATTGGCGCATATTTTCTTTTTGTAACTTTATAGGCTAAACCTCGTCTAATACTGGTATGGAGCAAAACTACAATGCTGAAAGTCCCATGTTGCAGTTGATAAGTTTCAATAAATTATTGGAACACTATGATAATCAGCTAGAAAGCAAGGATGTGTACTTGGTAAATAGGGCCAAGCACGTATTGGATGCACAGGCACCTTTTCCTGAACTACGGGAAGGTTTTGATGATGTTGGGCTGTTAAAGAAGCATGAGGATGTGATTAGCACCATTCTGGCGGACACATTTGCCCCGGTGCTTACCTTGAATGAGATTAAGACAGCTTCCACGCCATTTGATAATTTGGTTTTTAACTCCTCCGAAAGGTTTCAAAATATTTTGCAGAATGCAGGTGAAGGATTTGAGCTGGAAATCCGGAATTTACCCATGGAGCTCAATTATATCATGAAATGTACCGTGGTACTGAGTTACTACTACGGTTTTAAAATGGACTTTAAAAGACCTTTGTTTTATGATATTCCGGACGCAAATGGGGTAATGAGACATTATAGAATACTGTACAATGCAGATTTTATGGAAATCATTCCTACAGACAAATCAAAGGAACTTTCTCAGGAAGACGTTGACGAACTCTTGGAAAATTTTGACAATCTAGATCTTTGGAAAGAAAAAATACCGCCAAACAGTTTTATTTCAAAGGGTTTTGTAATCTCCAATATGTTCGATGTAACTGCCGAACATTCCATTTCGGAAATAAAATCCACACTTATTGGAAGCAATAAAAGAGGAAATGAAAACTTTATGGACAGTTTTCAGGATACCTTTAGGTCGCTTTTTAACCTTAAAAAAATCAGCGTTGGGTTTGCGGGATATGATTCCAAGACAAATCGATTCCTAAAAATATATGGGAAGGGTATCGAAAGCCACATTCTAAAGGGTAAGGAAATGGAATCTTGCGATACCATGCTATGCGGTTATTCCTATGATAAACTCTTTAAGGAGAACACCTATTTTGCCATTTCCAATGTAGAAAAATATTATAAAAAGACCAACGGAGGTCAACCCTACAAGAACCTTCATGAGCAGGGGATAAAAAGTGCTATTTTGGCACCAATTGCGGACAATGGAAACCTTTTGGGTGTTTTGGAATTGGTTTCTACCACGGTAAATGAGCTTAACAGCATAAATGCGAACAAGCTGGATGATGTAATGCCATTTATTGTTTCCGCGGTTATACGATCCATAGAAGAAGAGGAAAATTTGGTTGATGCCATTATTCAACACGAGTGTACAACGGTTCATTCTTCCGTCTATTGGAAATTTCAAGAGGAGGCCAAGCGGTTCATGTCGGACGAACTGATTGGAAATCAACCTGTTTTTAAGGAAATAGTATTTAAAGATGTTTATCCGCTGTATGGACAGATTGATATTAAGGAGTCCTCAAAAGAAAGAAATCTCTCAATACAGAGGGATTTAATGATTCAGCTTTCAGAAATTAATGAAGTACTCTGGTCAGCTGTCAAAAAGTATAAACTTCCCATTTATGAGGAGTTGATGTTTAGGGTGGACACCTATCTTGAAGAGTTAAGAGAAACACTTTATACCCATACTGAGCAGGCAATTTTTGATTTTGTACAGGAAGAAGTAGCACCTGTTTTCAAACATTTAAAGAAAGAGGATAAGGAGATAAATCTGCTTGTTGAGAAGTATGAGAGTCAAATAGATCCAACTACAGAATCATATTACGACCATCGCCGGAATTATGACAATAGTGTGATGGAAGCCAATATGCAGCTTGCTTCTTTATTGGATAGAAAACAAGTTGATGCCCAAAAAATGTTTCCACATTACTTTGAGAGATACAAAACAGATGGAGTAGAGCACAATATGTATATTGGAAGTTCCATTGCCAATGACCGTAATTTTGATAAGCTTTACCTAAGTAATCTAAGGTTGTGGCAACTACAGGTTATGTGTGATATGGAAAACAAATATTACGCGCTTAAGACCAAACTTCCAGTAAAATTGGATGTGGCTTCCCTAATTTTAGTGTACAGTACTTCCCTGTCCATACGATTTAGAATGGACGAAAAACGATTTGATGTAGATGGCACCTACAATGCCAGGTATGAAATCATTAAAAAGCGTATTGATAAATCATACATTAAAGGAACCAATGAAAGATTGACCCAGAAGGGGAAATTGGCAATAGTATATTCCCAACGAAAAGACGAAAAGGAATATATGCGCTACATTAAATTCTTAAAAGCTAAAGGTTATTTTACAAATAACATTGAAATTGTAGAACTTGAAGGTTTGCAAGGTGTCACCGGACTTAAGGCAATAAGGGCTGAAATTCTATATACAAAGGACACACAATCCGAAAGAACCTATACCTATAATGATTTAATGGAGGAATTGAAATCTTAGTAATAAGTTTCTTTATGCTACTCTATCCGGCCCCAAAAAATGAAATGCGAGGCCAAATGCCAATACAGATATTACTATCCCTATAATAAAAATAGTATAGGTTGTTCTCAATATCTTATACTTTCTATTTAGGACAAGCCCCAGAAAATAAAGGTCTTTGGTAAGTGAAGAATAAATGTAGTCCTTGTCTTTTACCAATTCTTGGATGGCCCATTCATATTCGTTCAAGCTCATTTTATGAAAATTCCCAAAAAACAAAAGGTTCACCTTTTTGTTTTCCACATCCTGTTTGGTGAACTGTCCACTGGTTACGTTGGGCCTTGTGGCAAGCACGGCCAAAACCATTGAAACAACGCTAAAAATTATAAAAATCGCTGTTGGATAGACCAAGTACGCATTTGAAGGATTATCCAGTTTCGGAATAAGATTGGACAGGGCCACGGAAATGATAATGGCATTTACGGATAACAGAATATTGGCCTTGGTATCTGCAATATCACTAAGCGTTAAATGATTTTTAAGGGTTACCCTAAAAAGGGTCTGTATTCCTCGATCAGGACTTTCACTTTTGTATTTTGCCTTAAGTGCTTCCTTCTTGGCAATTTCTTTCTCGGTCTTTTTCTCCTTCACCAACAGCTTCAGATTTCTTTCCTTGTTCTCTTCCCAATTGTCCTTGGCATAATCAGTATAAAATTGATGCTCGTTCCGGAACATTTTTATGTTCTCGTCTCGCCATTCCTTGTTAGAATATTTTGCAATTCCCAATTCTTTCAATTCCTCCTTCAAAAAATCTGTGGTTTCCCAATAGCTTTTTTGGGCAAAGTGCGAGGCATCCGCATCCCGTATAATCTCCTCATGCAAATTAGTTGGTTCATGATACCTTTTTGTGGCCATGATACAAGAGCAGATCTGTTCAATGTCTTTAGTATCATAATTGTTGTCTTCAAGAAAAGATGTGGCAATTTTACAGCTGGCTTCCTCGTGGTTTTCCGTACTCTTGGTGTAGCCTGTATCATGAAACCAAGCGGTTAACAAAAGCTTCTCCACTTCCGCCTCACCAAGGTTATAGAAATTGAGTAATTCTTTAGTACTTTTAACTACACGTTGGGTATGTCGTAAATTGTGGTATAAAAACTTTGGATTTAATTCTTTCTCCAAAATTTCCGAGACAAAACATTCAGCTTTTTCAACAATTTCCGACATAACAGTATTTTGAATACTCCAAAATACAAAAATTTGGAATCAACCTCATTGATATGAAAAAACATTACCTAATTGTTGTTTTAGCGGCTCTGGTAAATAGTTGTGCCACTTATGAAACAAAATATACATCTCCATTTAACAACATTGAGATTTTTAAGGACAAAGAAGTTGAACATACTTTTTATTTGATAGGGGATGCCGGAAAATCACCCATTGGGGATTTAAATCCTGCCCTTAAAATGTTCAAATCCAGATTAAGTGAAGCAAAAAAGAATAGTACTGCTATTTTTCTGGGAGATAATATTTATCCCGCTGGATTTCCTGGTAAGAAAACTGACCCGTCTGGGAATAAATTGGCAAAGAACCACTTAGATGCACAAATAAGTACGCTTGATGACTTTAAGGGAAAGACGATTTTTATTCCTGGCAACCATGATTGGTATAGTAACGGACTTGAGGGATTGGAGCGCGAGGAAAAATACATTCAGAAAGCATTGGATAGCAAAAAAGTGTTTTTACCGGATAATGGGTGTCCCATTGAAAAAATTGAAATAGGTGATGATATCATTGTTATTTCAATTGATACAGAATGGTATTTAACCAATTGGGATAAGCACCCAACCATGAACGATGATTGTGAAATAAAAGACCGGGGCAGATTTTTTGAAGAATTGGAAGGCCTTATCAAAAAGAATGTTGATAAAACTATCCTGATTGCAATGCACCATCCAATGTTCACCTACGGGTCTCATGGAGGTCAGTATTCGTTTAAGCAGCATATGAACCCCAGTGGAGGAAAATTCCCCCTTCCTGTATTGGGAACAGTTGCCAATGTTTTAAGAAGAACTTCTGGAGCCACAATTGAGGATCAATCAAATAAGATATACAATCAACTAAAAAATAGGATAGTTACACTTTCCCAATACTCTGAAAAGGTAATTTTTGCATCTGGACATGAACATACGCTTCAGTATATAGAGGAGAATGGCATACCACAAATAGTTAGTGGTTCAGGTGTAAAAAAAGGAGCGACCAAGCTTTTAAATGGAAGTAAATTCTCTACAGGTCAAATGGGATATGCAACCTTAAAGGTTTATAAAGATGGCTCTTCAAGTGTAGATTTTTATGGGATTGAAGATGATGGTTCTGAAGAATTGATATATAGTACCAAAGTATTGCAACCCAACAGAGAGAGAAAAATAAATAAATATACAGACCAGTTTCCTGCTGAGATGGAAGCTTCAATTTATACAGATCACGAGATTGATAGAAGCGGTTTTTACAAATGGCTTTGGGGCGATCGCTATAGAAAATATTATGCTACCAAGGTAAAAGCTCCTACGGTGCTTTTAGATACTTTGATGGGAGGTCTTTCGGTTGTGAGAAAAGGAGGTGGAAATCAATCAAATTCTCTACGGCTTCAGCATAAAGATGGGAGGCAATTTGTAATGCGTGCGCTGCGGAAGAGTGCTGAGCGGTATTTACAGGCGATTGCTTTCCAAGAGCAATATATTATAGGAGATTTTCAAGATTCATTTACCCAAAAGCTTCTTCTTGATTTTTATACGGGCGCACACCCATATGCTCCGTTTACCCTGGGGCCACTTTCTGATGCCATTGGACTATATCACACCAATCCAAAAATGTATTACATACCTAAACAGAATGCTCTTGGGGAGTATAATTCGGATTTTGGGGATGGACTTTATATGATTGAGGAGCATGTATCCGAGGGGCATGATGACTTAGAAAGCTTTGGTAAAACAAAAAAGATTGAAAGCACATATGATTTAATTACCAAACTACGAAAGGATGAGGAATATAGCATTGATAAAAAAGAGTATGTAAAAGCGCGACTGTTCGATATGCTGATTGGCGATTGGGATCGTCATGTAGATCAATGGAGATGGGCGGAGTTCAAAGATGAATCAGGAAAAAAGATATACAAACCAATTCCTAGGGATAGAGATCAAGCATATTCAATTTGGGGAGACGGTGCGTTAATGGCATTTGCATCAAGAACGGTTCCTTCCTTGCGTATTTTTGAAGGTTTCAATGAAGAAATACGAAATGTAAAAGGTTTCAATGGGTCACCAAGAACATTTGCCCTTGACATGGCACTACTTTCTGAAACCGATTTGGATTTATGGATAGACCAGGCAAAATTCATTCAAAAACAAATAAACGATGATGTGATTGATAAATCTTTTTCTGCTTTTCCGGAAGAAGTCAAAGATGAAACTGTTACCAATTTCAAAAAAATCCTATTGGCAAGAAAGCAAAATCTTGTAGGCACAGCTAAAGAGTATTTTAAAATAATCAATAAATACAGTGTAATTACGGGTACTGATAAGGATGATTATTTTATGGTTCGTTCATTGAAAAATGGAGGTCTAGAAGTAAAGGGGTATCGTTTAAAGGATAAGAAAGCTCAGGATTTGTTTTTTGAAAAAGTATACGACCCAGAATTCACAAAGGAAGTTTGGGTATATGGGCTGGATGATGAAGATGTTTTTGATGTAAACACAGCATCCTCCAAAATCAAGTTAAGAATTGTAGGAGGGCAAAATAACGATCAATATAAAATCGCAGAAAAATCTAAAAAGGTGCATGCGTATGATTTCAAAACAAAAAAGAACACTTATGATGAAGCTTTTGGAGGAACGGTACACGCCATCAACGATTATGACACAAACACCTATGAGTTTCTTAAAGTAAAGGCAAGTAACAATCAATTGTTGCCTTCATTTGGCTTCAATCCAGATGACGGCTTTAGAATTGGTCTTTCCGACACCTATACCTTTAATGGGTTTAGGCAAAACCCATTTACGCAACAACATACATTTAGTGCGGTATATTATTTTGCTACGAATGGTTTTGACTTTACGTACAACGGAGAATTTGCCAATATTTTTGAGGATGTAAACTTAGAACTGAATGCCAAATTCACCAGTCCTAATTTCACAATCAATTTTTTTGGTTTCGGAAATGAAACCGAAAACAACGAGGATGAAGAACCTCTGGAACTTGATTACAACCGGGTTAGGTTAAGTACCATACGATTTGCCCCATCGCTTGTGTGGCGTGGATATTTGGGTTCTAAGGTAAGACTTGGGATTTCGTATGAAGATATTGATGTAGAGGAAACAGAGGATAGGTTCATTAACCAATTTTATGTTGAAAATGGAGAAGAGAGCGAGCAAAGTTTCTTTGGCGTGGATGCGGAATACAGCTACTCCAATACCGATAATGAAGCTTTTCCAACTTTAGGCATGAGCTTTTCCGTACAGGGTGGATACAAAATGAATCTAAATGATTCGGAAAGAGTATTCGGATATATTATACCAAGTTTGTCCATTGATCATAAAATATGCTCCGATGGGCGATTGGTTTTGGCCACTAAGATAAAAGGGCACTTTAATATAGGAGATGACTTTGAATTTTATCAAGGAGCTAGTATAGGTGCAAATGATGGTTTGAGAGGATTTCGCTTTCAACGATTTACTGGAAAGACGGCCTATTATCAGAATACCGATCTGCGGTATAGTTTTAGAAAACGAAAAACAGGATTATTACCCGTAACACCTGGAATCTTTGGTGGTTTTGATTATGGAAGAGTATGGTTTCCTAATGAAGACTCGGATACATGGCACAATTCCTATGGAGGGGGTATTTTTGTAAATGGAGCAGATATTTTATCCGCAAACCTGGGCTTCTTTAACAGTTCAGATGGGTTACGATTTGCTTTTGGAGTAGGGTTTGGCTTCTAATTGATTTTATAGGAATACAGGTTTCTTCCCTTTGTTTTGGATTGTTCATCCGCAATCAAAACCGTGGTATTATCCAAAAAACAAATGGATTCTTGCTGGGTTCTGTGAAACACATCTATAGTGCGTAAGGTTCCCTTTGTAAAATCGTCAGACGGAAAATCCGTAAAAGCCCATATGAATCCAGAACCTAATAACACAACAGTTTTTCCATCAGGAGATATATCGGCACCTGTTACGGAACAAAATTGTTGATCTATGCATGTTGTGATCTCGCCAACCAATTCTGCCGTATGTGAACCTTTTTTTGCTGGGATTTTATAAACAAATGCCTTGCCCGTATATGGTCTTGTTCTGTTTTTTGTAATGAGATATAGGAAGTCATTTTTATAAAAGAACGCTTCACAATCAAACATCAATTTTGATTTTTTTGGTGGAAATTTCGTTTGCTCCGGATAATGGAAGCTTATTTTTTCTGCTTCGATCTTGTTCCCTTTTTCTTTTTCTGGATTTGGTAATATATAAATACACAGATTTTTTCTGTCATTGAAATTGTTTCCAAAATCACCGATATATAAGTTGCCCAAGTTATCTTTTGCCAAGTCTTCCCAGTCGTTGTTTTTAATATCTTTTACATCGAATTTTTTGGTGATCTTGGCTTTGAGATTTACCTTATAAATATCATCCTTATTACCATTGTCTTCAATGGCCCAAATGGTCTCGCCATCTAAAGAGACAATCCCAGAGATTTCACTTAGCTTAGGAGGCAACTTTCCCAAGTACGTCAAATCTCCATAATAGGGTTTTTGTGCGCACCCTTGTAGAACAATAAGTAGAAGGAGGATACAGATTTTATTCATTGGTTTCTTTTAAGGGCATAAATATTTCTGCTTTCCAATCCAATTCGTTGCCACTCGTACTTGGATTATTATAAAAAATTTCAACCGGTGTACTTATAACTTCAATATCATTGTTTTTGGCATGATCTAAAAGCTTGTACCAAGCCCGGTCTGAAGTAATATAATTCCCGTTGTAAATTGCTTTTAAGGCCTTGATACCTTTAAATTCTTTATATTTTATTTCCTTGTTAAAGGGTAAAGAGTCCTTTTTAATGATTGGATAGCAAAAATTGTATTCAATACTGTCCTTCTCCATATCCCAATTTACAATCTCAACAAAGGGGACACCTTCTTCTTTTGTAAGTCCATTATCATCAACAAATCCGCTTAGAAATGGAAAATCCGCCATCATTTTAAATGCTTTTTCATCTTGCAAACACCTTACATTAAGGTAAGCACAATAGGTAGGTTCAATCTCATCAGGGCCAACAACCCTTACCTTAAATTTTTTAGTATGACTTTGTAATAACGTATTAAAGTTGATAAGGTTCTCTTTGGAACGTCTTTCCAAAACCGTGTTGGAAAATGGAACCAAAATTTTGTTTCTAATGCTATGGTCCAAATCTTTAATGCCCACTCTAATTTTTGAAAGGGAATCATTAATCGGAATTATTTCCCAGTTATATTCAACAAGGGTATCATTATAGGTCAACTGCTGTTTTAGGTTTAAAATTCCATCTTGTTGAATAGGGGTATAAGGTCTTAAGCTTTTGTTCCAATGTTTAATTGTTTGGTTTATGGCCCCGGGAAAGGTTCTAGCATTGAATGAAACCAGATAATCGCTAGGTTTTATAAAAAGATACCATACCAAAGAAATCAACAGTACTAAAACGAGTACTAAAGAAATTTTTCGTTTCATCAGTAATCAGATAAGTTTTAAGATTAAACAATTATTGAACCATTTTAAGGTTGTCTACCACAAATTTGCCCAAATTTCGTCCTTGGTTTACCCCAATTTCGACTGCTGCGCGGTAGTGGATTCCACCGTACATTCTGCTAATGGCAGCTTCATCTGAAGCGTGTGTAAAAGAAGTAAACGAACGAACGGGAAGCCCATACGGAACCTCTGTATCGTCATCAAATGCAAAGTTTTCCCCGAAAATTTCGGTAAGAACAACACCAGCTGCACCTGAAACCACACTGTGTCCGCTAGTATACTCCGGAAATGGGGGTGTTTGGAGAATTGGCTCCCAATTTTCATCTATATGTTCATTAATAAGCGTTTCGGGCCTTACAAGATTACTTCTATATTTTTCATCCCAACAACTTATAAAAGCATCAGCCATGGCAATGGATGCCTTTGTGTAGGCGTAAACAGTTTTGCCTACATCGGCATTGGTTTTTCTGCTTGCAATTTTAGTAATGCCAATCCAATGGGCTCCGGGTGTAATCTTTTTTGTAGCAAACATTAAGTGTCCTCTTGTAACCGATACGTAGGGGTTACAGTCCCAAAACTGCGCAATTTCAACCTCTTCCGAATCATCTCCAGAGGCGGTTATTTCATTGCTGATGTCATATACTTCCTTAAGTTCTTTAAAGAAATCGGAATCCTCTTCCATAGAAAATGATGGCGGTGCTGAAGGTTTAAATTGACTTGCAGAGTCTATTACAAAAGGACGTATTTTATTCCAATGAGGTTCAATTCCGGCCATATATGCAGGGGGTGTAGGCTGCCATCTTGATGGGTCATCCGTATCAACAGTGAACTTGGGCATGGTCCTAGTTTGGTTATAATTGTCGCCACTCATCCATTTGGCAATATGTTCTGCTACTTCAAGACCGTAAGTTTTTGATGCATTGAATTCTTTGGCATTTTTATCCTCCCAAATTGTATAGAGACTGTCGCGATACGCTTCAATTCTATCTTCTGAAAAAATAAGGCGTTTGCTTAATTCAATGTGAGCAATCAAGGCTGCTAATTCATGGTTAATGGTTTCCACTTCTTTTGGGGTTGGAATAGGTTCCAAGTCCCTTAGTTGATTTGCCATTGATTGGTATTCATTTTCTTGGGATGCCAGAATTTCATAAGCAGCAACATTAGGATACGCAAATATTCTACTGGCAACAGGTGGTGAAAAAATATCATGAATCATTATTTCCGTTACCTTGTCAACAGAACCGTGAAAATCTTCAGGAGTGATTGTAATGGGCTGACTTTCTTTAGTGCATGAAAAAAGAAAAAGGAGGATTAAGAATTGTAGCGTTATTCGTTGTTTCATTGTTTAGTTGTTTTTTGTTTAAGTAAGCGGTAGACTTGTGCTTTGTCGTTGTTCAGTGTTACCAGAAGATACGTTTGGTTGTCTAAAGTAATTGTATTAAGATGTCTAATTGATTTTTGGGCAAGCTCCAAGCCTAATCTATCTCCCAAAATTATATCATTTTCATTAGTTATCAATGCTCCTGGAAAAGAATCAAACCTTCCATGAAAAGGAGTTACTCCAAAATAGTTTCCAGCCACCAGAACCTCATTTTTGGAATCGCCATTAAAATCAAATGATAAAAAGGATTTCATTGGTGAAACTTGAAGTTCAGATTGAAAAGGGACAAAGTTGTATTGACTGCCCTCGTTTTTTAAATAACCAGATTGAAGCTCGTGAACCTCTAGGATTTTGGATTTATCAAGTGTGGTTTTATCAAAAAGTTGGTCCATAGATTTTCCTGCAAAACCTTTATAGGTGTTGAATTTTTTTCTCAAAGAAACCAGTTGTCCAGACAGTTCGTCCAATCCCAGAATTGGATAATATTTTCCGTCTTTTTGTGTAGTGATAATTGTCTCCGTACTTCCATTTTCATCAAAATCTGAGAAGAACATTTTCATTGGGGCTTCTTCTGATGCGCTAAATTTTGAGTTTGCACCCCAATTGCCAAGCAAATAATCCATATCTCCATCAGAATCAATGTCAAAAGGCTCAATGGCTTGCCAAAGGCCATTTAGAGGGTTGGCCAAAACCGCTACCTCATTAAATGTACCGTTGGTGTTTTTGTAAAATTTCGGGGCCATCCATTCACCAATTAGCAGGAGGTCAATAGTTCCATCGGTATCAAAATCTGTCCAAACGGCATCGGTAATCATCCCAATATTTTGAAAAGGAAGATTTTCCAAAAGTGAAAAGGTTCCACCATTATTTTGCAGGAGATATGAATTTGGAATCTCCCCAAAACTTGAGGTCACGGAATTGCTTCCCACGAAAAGGTCTAAATCACCATCTTTATCATAATCACATGGTTTGATAACGGAAGCATTTTCAAAGAAATCCGGCAAGTTGGATTTTACAAAGGAAGAATCTTTTTTGATAAAATAGCTGTCCAATAAGGCTTTGGATTTGCCTGAAAAATCTGAACCTCCAGAACCAAGAAACACATCACCCTTGCCATCACCGTTCAAATCTTTTATTAGGGCAACCACTTCTTCTTTCACAGGATCTTTTTGAATCTCATTAAATCTTTGCTTCACAAAAGAAGTGTCTTGCTGTATGTAGATTTTGGAAGGATGAAACTTTGAACCCCCAAAGAACACATCGTCTTTGCCGTCTCCATTTAAATCGCCTATAGCCGTTGCGGGCCCCCTGTCCGATACACGATACGGGATGAGTTTTTCTCTATTAAAATCGATATGGTTATCCTCAATGTGCGTAAAATCAATCCCCAGATTGTCATCTACTTTTTCAAAAAGGGGGGGTGTTTTTTGAGTTTTGGATTCATAATTAAATGGAGTTGTACCGGTAGGTTCAATCATTAGGGCTTGATTGATATCTATACTTTTTAGAGTTTGAAATGTCTTATCTGGCCATACAATTTTTAAGGAATCCACTTTTTGAACGTTTCCATAACCAAAATGGACGATTGGTTCTGAACTAGCCTGAAATCCCCTGCTTGTATACAATTCCTTATACTGCAATGTACCTTGATGATAGGAATACACCTTTGTGCCGATACCAAAAGGATTCTTGTCTTTATATTTAAATTGGATTTTGAGGTAATTTCCTTTATCGTTGGTCTTGTTTAGATAGATAGTCGCGGGTCTATTTATATTATTGGTTATTAAATCCAAATCCCCATCATTATCCAAATCCCCATAAGCAGTCGCTCCAGAGATAAGGGTGTCTTTTGCAATCCAATCTTTAGTTTTATCTACAAATTGAAGATTTGCAGCTCCTCTAAAAATTATATTGTTTGTTGCCCCCGAAGGCATCATGTTGAGCGCTTCCTGGTCTACTAATTTTGTGTTGTCCAGTTTTTTTTGAATCTGTTCGTTGGATATAAATCGAACATAGTCCAAATCATTGGGGCGTTTTGGAATACCATTGGAAACAAATAAATCCTGTTCGCCATCTTGATCATAATCACCAAACAGAGCACTCCAACTCCAGTCAGTGGCCGCAACTCCGCTTAATAATGCTGTTTCAAGATAATTGCCGCTGGGTTGGTTTACATAGAGCATATTCCTTGTAAACTGATAATGATACCCATAACGCTCAATCCGAAGTCGTTGAACCTGAATATTATCATCCCCTTCCGAAGATTTTAATGGAATTTCATCTTCAGGGAGCATATCCAACGAAATTAAATCGGGCAAACCATCATGGTTAATATCAGCAACATCGCTACCCATGGAAAATCTGCTTGTATGGCCAAAATAATCCCGAAGACTTTCCGTAAATGTACCATCACCATTGTTCAAATAGTAATAATCATCTTCATGAAAATCGTTTCCAACATAAATATCCGGGTAACCATCCGAATTAAAGTCGGAAACAGCTATTCCTAGTCCGTATGCATTAATACCGCCATAAATTCCAGCTTGTTCGCTAACATCGGTAAATTTCCCTCCATCATTTCTAAGCAGTTTATCCCCGGTTTCAAAGTTTCTGGTATATCGTAAATCTACCCTGCCAAAAGATTCCTGAGTATGCACTGCATGGTTCAACAAATAAAGATCTAAATCTCCATCTAAATCATAATCCAAAAATGCTGCTGAAGAACTATAGGAATCAAAATCCAACCCGTATTTTGCTGCGCTTTCGGAAAATGTGTTATCGCCATTGTTGATGAAAAGCTCGTTATGCCCCTCAAATCCATTGATTCCAACTACGGCACAAACATAAATATCCAAAAGTCCATCACCGTTTACATCACCCATTATGGCTCCCGTATTCCAAGAACTATTCCCTTGAACACCTGCACTTTGGGAAATATCTTCAAATGTTAGATTCCCTTTGTTTAAATACAATACATTTTTTACCTGATTTCCTGAAAAGAAAACATCTGGAAGACCATCATTATTGATATCACCGACTGCTACGCCTCCTCCATTATAAAAATAGAGGTAGTCCAAAATGTTCAAGTCGTCAGATTCAATCAAGGTATTGGTAAATGAGATTCCCGTGTCTTTTGCAGATGGATTGGAGAAAAGTTCCCCCTCTTTTTTTCCACAACTCAAAAAAAGTATTAGAAATAGGGAAATGTAAATTTGTTTAGTCATGCTTGTTTTTTTCTAAAAAGAGCGGAGCGGAATTGTTTATGCCTACAATAAAATATTCTTTGCTATTTATGATAGCTTTTTCAACGCTTCTTGCAGGACCAGGGATATTAATATTCTGGTTGTTAACCCATTGAAAACCATCTTTTCCAAAACGCAAAAGTATGCCATGGGATGCATCCATCCTACCTAGTTGGGTACTAATTTCATAGTTGTTTCCAACCGCAAGAATGTCTTTGTGGCCATCCTTATCAAAGTCATCCACAACCATATCATTTATGGTAGAAACTTGGGCCATTTTAGGCAATTCATGTTGTTTGAATTCGTTGTTTCCAGTATTTTCAAAATAACAACTGGAAAGTACATAAACCTTTTTTTGGAGCGCATTTTTAAGACTTTCAGAGCCAAAAAGGTCTTCAAGGGATGCTTTTGCAAAGCTTTTATAGGAAAGGAACTTCTTATTTAAAAAAGGCATTTGTTTTACCAGCTCATCTTTTGATGCGAAGGGAGTTTCTTTTTCATTATAGAAATAAGTGACCAATGGCTCAATAGAACCATTCTCATCAAAATCGTTGCTGTATAGGGTAATGGGTTTTTCCAAGGATGCTTTTAACTTACTGTTGTTGCCCCAATTGCCAGCTACTAGATCCAAATCTCCGTCATTGTCAAAATCTTCAGCAATAATAACATTCCAAAATCCATGGGTTTTATCCAACCCATTGGTAGCGCTCAATTCCAATTTTTTACCATTATTCATAAAAATTGAAATCGGCATCCAATCGCCAACTACTAATAGGTCCTTAAATCCATTTCCGTCTAAATCTTTCCAAATAATATCTTTTACATTACCTATGGATTTAAAACTTGGACAAACTTGGTCAGTGACATCCTCAAAAACTCCGCCCCCAGTATTTTTAAACAAGTATTGCTCTCCAGCGATTCCAAATTGATGGGGAATCTGATCTGAGGTGATGCTAAGGTCTGTATGGCCATCATTGTCAAAATCAACGGCTGTTACTTTGGATGCATTGAGTTCAATTCCATTAAAAGCATTGGGCAGTTTTACAAATTTTCCAGCGTTGTTTAGGTACAATCTTGGTTGTATTCTATATGATGATTTAAATTCGTTACCACCACTTACGATAACCAAGTCTTGAAATTCATCCCCGTTTGCATCAAAAAAAACATGTGAAACATCTTCATTAAAACCATCTATAGAAAAAACTTCTTCTTGATCCTCAATAAAACCGTCGGTTGTTTGGAGGTATAGTTTGGATGCTTGGGCTTTTGCCCCACAAATAAAAATATCCTGTAGTCCATCATTATTTACATCGGCCACTGAGATTGAAGGTCCTTCATTGGTGTTGGCGAATGGCACTAGCGGATCTCTATCAAATTCAAAAGTGGATTGTTCTTTATGGACAAAAGGGATTATACTGTCTTTTTTAATGAATCGTGAAGGTTGAAAACTAGTTCTCTTGTCATAAAAATTACCCGATGCGTTTTTTTCTTCAACTATCAGGTTCCCGGATTTAACAAATTCAAGTTTTTGATATTTTCCCGTAGGCCAAATAATCGTAAGGGAATCTACAATGGAATCTTTTCCAATTCCCAAATGAAGTGTATTTGGAACAGCCGATAAATATCCCCTACTCACAAAATTCTCCTGCGATAACATACCAGCTGAAGTATGCGCGATAATTTTGGTTCCTATACCAAAGGTATTCCCATTGATCCCTTTAAAAGATACATTGATTGCGTTATGGTTTGGTTTTGATTCCAAAGTATTTTCCAAAACAAAGGCTTCATCATTCACATTGTTGACCACGATATCCAAATCCCCGTCATTATCTAAATCTACATAAACACATCCATTACTGAACGAGTCCTCTTGGTTGAACCAAGAATCAGTGACATTTTCAAAGGTGAGATCGGTATTGTTTCTAAAGAAATAATTTGAAACTTTCTTTTCTGGAAGTTCATTTATGAATGCCATTTCCTTTTCTGACATTCCTTCTTCAATTTGTTTTTGGATTTTCTCGTTTGCAATAAAACTAATAAAATCCATGTCATTGGTTGCGCCCTGTATCCCGTTGGAAACAAACAGGTCCTTGTGTCCATCATTGTCAAAATCCGCTAAAAGAGACCCCCATGACCATTCCGTTGCCGAAATACCGCTTAAATTAGCTATCTCACTAAAATTTGTATTCCCCAAGTTCAGGTGCAGGGTATTCTGCATGTATTGCGGAGCAAAACCATTTTTTAAATATTGCTGATATACCGGGAAGGCATATTCCAATCCTGATGTTTTATAGGTTTCCAGATTTTCCGGGAGCATATCCAAGGAAATAATATCGGTAAAACCATCATTATTGATGTCCGCAATATCATTGCCCATAGAGAAATGTGAGGTATGCCCCAATTTGGTTTGATCTGCCGAAATAACCTCTTTAAAAGTTCCGTTTTTTTGGTTGATGTAGAGATAGTCGTTTTCAAAAAAATCGTTGCCAACATAGATATCCGGATAACCATCATTATTGACATCGCTGATACCTATCCCAAGACCATACCCTATATTACCTTGAAAAATTCCAGCTTCGGCCGAAACATTTTTAAATTTTCCACTGTCATTACGAAATAAAATATCACCGGAAAGAGAATCTATTTGCTTTCTTTTAATACCCTTTCCATAGGATCTATTCGGGCTTACAGAATGATTGAGAAGATACATATCCAAATCCCCATCAATATCATAATCAAAAAAAGCAGCTTGGGTTGAAAAACCAGAAAAATCTACATTGTAAGAAGCTGCTTCCTCTTTAAAAGTAGGCACACCTTTTTCATTATTTCCTTGATTTACATAAAGAAGATTATTCCCTTTTAGATGCTTATAATTCCCAACTTTACATACATAGATATCCAAAAGACCATCATTATTAATATCTACATGGGTAACCCCTGTCGTCCATCCATCACTATTATGAATATTGGCAGTTTCGGTGATGTCTTCAAACGTAAAATTTCCTTTGTTTAGGTAGAGCTTATCCGCTGTTTGGTTTGCCGTAAAATATAAATCTGTTAGACCATCGTTATTAAAATCTCCAGCGGCAACTCCAGCTCCGTTATAATAATATAAATACGTAAGAATATTAAGCTCTGGAGTATTCTTAAGTTCGTTTTTGAAAGTAATGCCAGTATTGGAGGCAGTATGTTTTTTAAAAAGGCTTTCTGAACCGTTTTTTGAACAACCAATGCTCAGCAGAATAACACTAAAGAAAATCCAGTAGACTCTTCTCATTTTATCAAAATAGGGGGTAAGATAACCATTCCCGTAGTAACAAAGAAAATTGAATTAGTTAATGTTTTGTCTCAAAAATGCACGAATTTTTGCTACTTATTTAAATCGTGATAACTTGAATTGTTTATTTGATAAATAATCCAATATATTTATAAGCTATAAACAAACTGAACGAATCAACATGTTGGGAATATTATCTTTTCTGGGCTTCACTATTTTGGTTGGAATCATAGCTTACTTGGCAACCAGAAGTACCGATGAAAAATCATCCGATGGCTATTTTTTAGGAGGAAGGAGTTTAACTGCTGGAGTTATAGCTGGCTCACTTTTGCTTACCAATCTATCTACCGAACAAATCGTTGGATTGAATGGGAGTGCTTATAAAGATGGATTATCGGTTATGGCTTGGGAAACTTTGGCGGCTATAGCCATGGTGGTTGCAGCCATATTCCTGTTACCAAGATATTTGAAAGGAGGCTTGACCACAGTTCCACAATTTTTGGCCACTCGGTTTGATGTTGCCACAAAAACAATAACCTCAGGCTTATTTTTAACTGGTTATGTAGTGGTATTGCTGCCCGTAATTTTATATTCAGGTTCTGTTGCGATCAGTGGAATGTTCAATGTGCCAGAATTGTTGAATGTTTCTGATAAAACTGCACTTGTAATTTGTATTTGGGGGATTGGTGTCATTGGCTCTATTTATGCTGTATTTGGAGGATTAAAAGCGGTTGCGGTTTCGGATAGTATCAATGCCATTGGATTAATGATAGGAGGAATATTGATACCAATATTTGGATTAATGGCTATTGGAGATGGTAGCATATTTGCAGGATTGGATACATTAATGTCAACAAACCCAGAACGATTTGACTCAACAGGTCGGCATGGGCAAGAGGTGCCATTTGCAACCATTTTTACAGGGATGATGCTGGTTCAATTATTTTATTGGGGGACCAATCAACAGATTATTCAAAGAGCATTGGGGGCGAAGAATTTGGCGGAAGGGCAAAAGGGATTGCTATTGGCTTCGTTCTTAAAAATATTGGGGCCACTGATTTTGGTGCTGCCCGGAATGATTGCATATCATTACTTTGATGGAAATTTAGATTCAAGCGATATGGCATATCCGGCATTGGTTGGGGCCGTATTGCCCAAATATTTGGTCGGGTTTTTTGCGGCTGTATTATTCGGCGCAATTCTAAGCTCATTTAATAGCGTACTTAATAGTTCCGTTACACTTTTTGGGATAGATATCTACAAACAGCACATAAATAAAGCTGCCCCCGAAGCTACAGTTGTAAAATATGGAAAGGTATTTGGTGTTTCTTTGGCACTTGCAGCAATGTTCATTGCACCGTTGATTGCCAATGCCGGAAGTTTGTTCAATTATCTGCAGGAAATCAATGGAATCTATAATATCCCTATTTTAACCATTATAGTGGTAGGGTATTTGACTAAACGAGTACCTGCAATTGCGGCCAAAATAGCCATATTTTTAGGCTCAGGTCTTTATATTATCAGTCAATTTATTGTTGGTCCCAATATGGTGGAAAAGGCGTTGGAAACTGCCAAAGCCTCAGGTATAACAGATGAGGCAGCCTTAAAATTGGTAGAGGCGGATGCATATCCACACTTTCTGCATGTAATGGCCATACTGTTCCTTTTAAATGCTGGTATTATGTTGTTGATTGGTAAGTTCTATCCTAGAAAAGAGGCGTTTGAGCAGGAGTATACCAAACAAGTTGAAATTACGCCATATAAGTATGTAAAACAGGCGGGAGCTGTTATTTGCTTAATTGTGATAGGAATCTATATTTATTTTGCCAAATAGATAGAGAAAAAATCAATCCTCTAAAACATACCATTCCACTTTGGTAAGAACCTCTCTTCGTCCTTTTTTCTGGGGAGCATAATTAGTGGAGAGGTAGTTTACAATGGTTTCCTGCTGATTCCCCAAATCCCATAAATTCTGGGTTTCCTGCATCCAACGGATGGTGGCTATCCAGCCCTCTTTGGTCATCCTGTTTTGTGTGACCAATTTGGACGAATGGCAATTAGTGCAATTTTGTATTACTTCAGTAAGTCCTTCATCATCAATAAAACCGGTAGCAACATGAATTCCATTTTTAATTTCGCCATCAACATTGGGAATAGAAATTAAGGCGTTTTTCTCAGGTTTTTCAGCAAAAATAGACGGGTTTAAGACGATGTAGATGAAACCAAAAACGGCAATTCCAATCATACAAAAAGCTACAATGAGTTTATTGTAGAGCTTACGTACCTGTTGTTTGAATTCGTTTTCAGAGGACATGGCTAAACAACCTTAATTGCAATTCTATGACAGGCATTGTTCAAATAGCCTTTCGGGTTCCAGCCAGGTAAAAGCATAGGCTGACTCGTGCCTTCAGAATCAGTTGCTCTTGCCCAAATTTCGTAATATCCTTTTTTTGGAAAATCACTGATTTTGGTTGTAAAATGTTGCCATGCCAATCGATTGGCTGGTTTTTCAATTGTACAACTCGTCCATGTGGCACCAAAATCTATGGAATATTCCATTTTTGAAACCTCTAACTCGCCCGCCCATGCGTGACCCCTAATATGTAAAGATTGCCCTTCTTTGATCATAGCCCCAGACTTAGGATAAGTAATCAAAGACTTTACAGGCATAGATTCAATAATGCACATGTCTTCATCAGCAACCTTTTCACCCGGAGCAACGGGTTCACAAGGAACACGATACGAAGTACCTGTCATTTTGGCCCCATCATGTACCTTATTTCGAATACTTAGCCTATTGACCCATTTTCCTGAAGCTGAAGCTGGCCATCCGCCAGCAATAAGTCTTAATGGATAGCCATGAGCCAAAGGAATATCCTTTCCATTCATTTGAAAAGCCAATAGCGTTTCATCTTGAAGTGCCTTGGGAATAGGAACGCCTCTGGAAATAGGTTCTTTTTCGGGATTTCTGCTCAAGTGAACATCCGCAGCATGATACCCAATGTAAACGGCATCTTCTTTAATCCCAACATCTTCCAAAACATCTTTGAGTCGTATTCCTGTCCAACTGGCACAGGATACGGCACCAATTGTCCATTGATTCCCTTTTGCAGGAGGATTAAATTCGCTACGACCATTTCCGCCGCATTCTAAAGTAAGTTGGTACGTGTATTGTGGAAACTTTGACTTTAATTCTGCTAGGGTATACGTTTTACTTTTTTGAACTGATTCGCCATCAATGGTCAATGACCAATCACTTGCATCTACGTTTTCAGGGATAAGACCATTGTTCCTGATGAACATGAACTTATTTGGAGTAATCTTATCATCCAGAAGATGCGCTTTCGCTTCGATATTCCATGGTTTGTTATTGAGAACTATCATGTCAGAATCCTTTTGAAACAATTTAAAAGGATCTGGATCTTGAAGCGCCAAGGGTCTATACCCCAAAGGAATGCTATGTCCAAAGACGATTTCAGTACCCAAAAGTGCACTAAAAGCGCCTAAGGTTCCTTTAGTGATGAAATTCCGTCTTTTCATAGTTTACCTTAGTGAAATATAATATGTAATGCTACTAATGATAATGCCATTCCAATGCCTGCTTTGGCCAACATAGGTGATGCGGGTTCTGGTTTCAATTTATCTTTTATAAAGCCTGTTCTGGAACCTAACCAGATAATTACAAATCCAATCAAGATAACCCACATGGCTCTTACAAAATAGTTCATATCCGGGAAATATTCCAAAAAGAAAAATTGCAATGGTATGGTTGCAGCAAACCCAAACAAGGCCACTTTTTGTTTTGGAAATGCAAGAAATGCCGCGGCGCTTATCAATACCACAATACCACAATTTATAAAATATCGTAATTGATTTAGTGTATGCGTAAAAGCTGCGCCAGGATCTTGGAACTTTAAGTACAGCAGAACAACGCCAATAATTGAACCAGAAATAAAGGCTAATAAAATAGCTCTTTTTCCAGATTTGACTACTTGCTGGTCCGAGGCATTTTTGTTCACATACACTTTATAAATATCGATGGACCATAAGGTTGCCAACGAATTAAAAGTAGAATCCACGGTACTCATTAAGGAAGCAAACAACGCACATAAAATGAGCCCCTTCACACCAACAGGTAGGTATGTATTAACCAAATATGGAAAGGCGGCATCAGGTTCAGGAAGACCATTTTCACCCAATATACCTACCAATGCAATTCCTGGAAGGATGATTATGGCAGCCATAAAATACTTCATTAGACCGCCAACCATAAGTCCAATCTGTACATCTTTTAAGCTTTTAGCGGCCAACGAACGCTGCACCACAGATTGATTTGCACACCAATAGTTAATATTCAACAAGAAAGCTCCGAAAATGTGTATCCACGGAAGTGTATCGTGATCTGCAGGTAAATGCAAATGCATCAAATCGCCTGTTTTTGTATATAGCTCTGACCAGCCACCAAGATGGTAGATTGCAATAAACAAAACTACAACACCACCGGTCAAAAGAATAGCAAATTGAATTACGTCCGTCCGCACTACTGCTGCCAATCCTCCAAAATACGTATAGGTGGCAGAAAAGAGGCCTAAAAAAACAATTAGTATGGTTATTCTGATCAATCTATCTTGATGAATAAACGAAAGGTAATCCCCAAAGACCAAATCCACTGAATAGGCACCCCAAAACAAGGCGGCGCCTAGAGTTATGGTTGAAAACAATAGAATGTTTGAAGCTGAATATAAAAGGGCAACTGTACTGCCCAACCTTGTTTTTATAAATTGGGTAATGGTGATAATTTTCTCCCGCAAATACATCGGAACAAAAATGAATGCAGCCAATAACAATCCTTGTATGGCATTGATTTCAAAATTTGCTTGTGCCAGTCCATACAAATATGCAGAACCCATAAAACCAAGGAATTGATACCCTTGTACATTGGTAGCAATTGTTGAGAACGCAATTGAATGCCAACGAAGATTTCTCCCACTTAAAAAATACTCCTCGGTTGTAGCTTCTTTAGAAGTCCTTCCGGTAATTGCGGTTACAAAAACAATAATAAAATAGGCGCTGACAATAAGTAAATCGATCATAAACTATGTAATTAGATAAGCAAATCCCATAGCATGATATTCCAAAATACAATCTAACATAATGGTATTGATGGTTGGTTAATGGGATAATTATTAATTAAGCAATAATATACTATTTTGTTTCTAAAATCAGCACTTAATGAGCCGTTAAATTCGGATTCCTGCAGCCAAAGGACTCAAGGGTTTTTCCTCGGAAACTTTTCCCTGGGCAACAGGCATTGAAAATGTTTTTAGTCGTGGTAAAACCAATTTGGCAAATCGCTCACATTCTTCCTTATGTGGATATCCTGAGAAAATAAAAGCCCGGATGCCCATATCCATATAACGGTTCAATTTTTCCACAATTTGGTCAGGGTTTCCAACAAGTGCAGCTCCGCACCCAGATCGTCCTCTACCTATTCCTGTCCACATATTTGGCTCAACATAGCCATCATCCTCGGCAATTTCCCGCATTTCCGCTTGTCTGCTAACACCGTAAGATTTTGCATCCAAAGCGCGTTCTCTCATTTCCTTTCCTTGCTCAACGCCTAGTTTTGAAACAATACTATCCGCATATTCCCTAGCCTCTTCTTCAGTTTCCCGCACCACAACATGAACTCGTAGTCCAAAATCCACTTTACGCCCATAAGCGGCTGCTTTTGCACTCATGTTTTCCATGAGCTTTCTAAGATTCCCTTCTGTTTCTGGCCACATAAGGTAAACATCACAATGTTCTGCACATAAATCAACAGCTGCAGGCGAATATCCACCAAAATAGAGTAATGGCCCCCCATTTTGATAGGTTTTTGCGGGCAAGGAAGATATTTTCATTTTATAAAATTGTCCTTGATAATCAATTTCATCCTGGGTCCAGGCCTGTTTTAGAATTTCAATGACCTCTCTTGATCTTTGATAGCGATCTTCGGACGACATTTCTTCACCTGGAAGGGGAGAGGAAATAATATTTATGGTAAATCGACCTTTAAGGATATGGTCAATTGTTGCCAAGGTTCTTCCCAACATCGCAGGATGAACCTCACCACATCGAACTGCAGCCAATAAATTGATTTGCTCCGTCATGGGTGCAACTGCAGATACAAAGGGAAGGGTGTCCTGACCAACCTGATAAGAAGAAGGACATAGAATGTTTCTGAAACCATTTTTATCCGCGGTCAACAATATTTGGGAAGTATTTTCAAAGGTGCTTTTGTAATCCATGTTTCGTTCACCCAAGTATCTATCATCACCATTGCAAATTGGCGCAAACCAAGAGACTTCCGCTCCCTCCAAATGTGGAGATCTGATTTCTATTTTTGAATTATCCATTTCTTTTTCTTTATAAACTTTGTTAATCTATTTCTCTTCCCAGGGCAGCTTCCCAGAGCATGTACCACTCTTCATGGGTCAGTTCTATGGTTAAAGCTTCCTGTGCTGCCTTGATGCGTTCAATCTTCGATGTGCCCAAAACAGGTATGATTCCAGCTGGGTGTTTTCGTAACCAAGCATATAGAATTTGATCTGTTGCTGCATCATATTTTTTGGCCAGTGTTGCCAAAGTGCTTTGAATGGCCTTGATCTTGGTGTCTGAACTTTCTTTAAATAATAGACCGCCTCCCAATGGTGACCAGGCGGATGGAATTATCTTTAGTTTTTGGCATTGATCTAAAGTTCCATCTTCAAATGCGTTGCGATGTAAAAGAGATATTTCTACCTGATTTGTAACTAAGGGCGTCAGTGAATTCAACACATCGAATTGGGATGGAGAAAAGTTTGAAACTCCAAACTCCAAAACCTTTCCTTCTTTTTTTAATTTGGAAAAGACGTCCGCTATTTCATACGGGTCAAACAGGTAATCGGGCCTATGCAACAAAAGCACGTCTAAATAATCCGTTTGAAGACTTGCGAGGGATTTTTCCACAGATGCTTCAATATGCTTTGCCGTTAGATCATAAGATTTTATTTGATGTTCTGGACGATTCTCTGAAATCAACTTTATACCGCATTTGGTGGTAATGCGCATTTTTTGTCTTAAATCTTTTCTTGATTTCAGCACATTGCCAAAGTCATCTTCGGTAGTATAATGGCCATAAATATCGGCATGGTCAAAATCTATAAGATTCAAATCAAGACACCCTTCAATAAAATTTTCATATTCCGATGTGGAAAGGTTGCTTCCCCAAGTACCCAATCGCATGGTACCTATTACATATGGTGAAATACTGTCTTTTGTCAGTTTCATAGTCATTAAATGATGGGTGTTACTAGTCAAATTTAAATAAATATATGATAAATGTAAACGTTTACATTATAAAAATTAATAATATTGCATCTTTGTATATATTTAATTTGATTTTACTGCTCAGATGATTACAATTATCTCAGGATCCAATAGAAAAAACAATAAAACATTGCATTTTGCCAGGTACGCCTATGAGAAGCTTAGCAAGGAAACCAATGAGGAAGTAAAGTTTTTGGATTTATCAGAACTGGAGGGGAATGTTGTTTATGAAAACATGTACAAGGACTCCGATCAGCCAAAAATGATCCAGCATATACAGGACACCTATTTTATACCTTCCACAAAGTTTTGGTTTTTTATACCAGAGTACAATGGCAGCTATCCCGGAATTGTAAAGTTGCTGTTGGATGCCATGTCCATAAGGGAATACAAACCAAGTTTTGATAATAAAAAAGCGTGTATTACGGGTATTGCATCTGGAAGAGCTGGAAATTTAAGGGGAATGGACCATTTGGCGGAAGTTTTGAACCATTTAGGAATTCATGTACATCCAAATAAAAACCCAATATCATCCATTTTTAAATTATTGAATGCGGAGGACAATTCACTTTCTGCCGATGGTGAAGAAACTATTCAAAAACAGGTTGTACAGATTTTAAAGTTCTAAACTTTAGTGCTTAACGAGGACTCGCGCACTATGAGTCTAGGGGACAATACCTTTGTTTTCGGCCCACTTTTACTATTCTTTAAGGTATTGAGCAAAAGAGTTGCTGTCAATTCGCCCATTTGGGAACATTCCTGATCTACAGTGCTGATTTTAGGTTGTGTGAGACCGCTAAAATTGGCATTCCCGAACCCAATCAACTTTACTTTGCCTGGAATGTCAATATGTAGTTCCTTCAAAAGGTTTAAAACATGAAGACCCATTTCATCGCCATAGGCAAAAATGCCATCTATTTTTGGATTGGTTTCAAATGTTTTTTTGAGAATTTCCCTATCCATTTCTATTGATGAAGTAAGCTCAACAATAGTATACTCAATGCTATTCTTATTCAAAATAGCATCTAAAAATCCTTTTTGGCGTTCACCAAAAATTGAAACTTTGGAGTCTCCTGAAATATGGAGAAGGTTCTTGCAATTTTCATTTAACAAGTGCTCAGTGGCCATATAACCACCTTTGTAGTCATTGAGGGTAACAGAGTTAATGTTTTTAAGGTCAGGAACTCGGTCAAAAAATACTACCGGAACATTACTCTTTATAATTTTTTGAATTGACGAAAAATCGGTTGTTTCCTTGGAGATGGATATTAGTATGCCATCCACTTGGAGCTTTAAAAAGGAATTTAAGGCTTCATTCTCCTTTTCTTGGGATTCATGTGACTGAGAGATAATGATATTATACCCAGAATCGCTTACAATTTGCTCAATACCATTTATAATTCCGCTAAAGAAATAGTTGTTCACTTCTGGGACTACAACACCAATGATTTTGCTTTTTCCACTTCGTAAGGAGGCTGCCATGATATTGGGTTGATAGTCAATTGATGCAGCGGCCTTCATCACTTTTGCCCTGGTTTTCGGAGAAACCAAAGAACTATTGTTGAACACTCTGGATACGGTTGCCAGGGATAAGCCCGTAATTTTGGAAATTTCTTTTATTCCAGCCATAATCAACTATAAAAGTAGCTCCGAATATTGATTAAAAATTAGATATAATTTAAAACATAAAGTAAGGATACAACACCCAACACTATCCAGGTAAAAATACCAACAATTAAAATATTGAAACCAAGTTTTTTTAACTGTGAAATATTTATCTGCAAACCAATAAGGAAAAGTGTAAAAATCAATGCCTTTCTGGCACCCCAAACAATATGAGGGCTAAAAATTTCTGCTGATGGCAGGTATGAATTTATAAGCATTGCCCCAATAAATCCAAAAATAAACCAGGGAAAGGCAAACTTTTCCTTGGAATTGGAGCCAAAGGAAATAATCAATACCAAAGGGATAATCCAAAGGGTTCTGACCAGTTTGGTTGTTGTGGCCACATTTAGGGCTTCATTTCCAAAAGCTTCAGCGGCACCAACTACTGAACTGGTATCATGTATGGCGATGGCACTCCAGGTCCCGAATTGCAGTTGGGTTAGGTCGAAGTATTTCCCGATGTATGGAAAAATAAACAAGGCAATGGCATTTAATAAAAAAACAATTGCCAGTGATATTGAAGTTTGTGAGGAATTTGCCTTTAAGCTCGGACTCACAGCAGCAATGGCACTACCTCCGCAGATTGCTGTTCCCGATGCTACCAAAATGGTGGTAATTCTTTCAGATTTTAAAACTTTCCCAATGGCAAATGCTATGATAAAAGTGCAAACAATGGTTACAAGAGTGATGAAAAAACTGTTTGAACCAACTTCGATGGCTTCTTGCATGTGAATTCCAAAACCAAGCCCAACGACTGATAATTGCAGTAGAATCTTTTGAAAGTTTGTACTCTTTTGAATTAAATTTTGGTCCGCGATCCTAAATATTCCACAGATCATACCAATGGCAAGTGCAAGTGCTGGGGAAATATACCCAAATAAGGTGCCAATGAGCACTAACGCACCTAATATGTATGTAGCTGTTTTTGAAAGCATTCTAATTGAACGCTAAACTACAAATAAAAATGTAAACGTTTACATTTTTATTTTAATGCCAAGACCTATCTGCTATATTTATAAATCTTTGGTTTTTCATTATTTATTGCCACAAACAAGTATTCCTGTCCGTTCCGATCCTTAAAAGGGAGCAAGTGCTTAATTTCGCCCCTTACATAAAAACCGGACTCTTGGTAAGGTAACCATTCAAATTTCCCACCTTCCTTTGCCATTAAAACGCTACCATAGCTGGCATCCAATCTACTGTACTGTGGTTTAAAGTTGTATTTATTACCACCAAGGATGATGTCGAGTTTTCCATCACCATCAATATCTGTGCAATTAATATCACAAACGCAAGAGAACTGTGTTTCTTTGGGCAATGGTTTTAGCTCAAAATTTCCATTACCATCATTCAATGCAATCATACTTTTCACAGTATTGACTTCTTTTACAATAGAATTTTCCAACACTTTTGAATCCAAAAGCTCATCTATACTTTTGGTGGCATAGTCCGAAAATTTAAGGTTTTGCTTTTTAAGGGAAACCAGCTGATTGGTAAGTTCTCTTTTCATTGCAACGGGTACGTTCCTATTTTCAATATGCTTTGTAACAATTTGTTCAATGGTTCCGTTATTGTCAAAATCATTGATGAACATTTTTGATGGAGCTTCTTTGGAAGCTTTGTACGCAAAATTACTTCCTTGGTTGCCGAAAATTAAATCAATATCCCCATCATTATCCAAGTCTTTTGGGTAGACAGTGTTCCACCAACCATATAAACTGTCCAACGAACTGGCTTTGGGACTTAATCTTCTACCATTATTTTTAAAGATTTGGGGAGCGCCCCAATCACTTGTCAATACAAGGTCTTTTTTTGAATCCCCATCAATATCAGCCCAGGTAGCATCAGTAACCATCCCTGCATTTTTTAAATGGAACGCCTTGTTTTCAGTCACATCCGAAAAACTTCCATCACCATTATTTTGCAAAAAAAGATGCTCAGGATTTACACCATAAATTCCGGGTACGCTTCTGCTACCTATGAATAAATCATCATCGCCATCATCATCAAAATCGTGAGGCACAATTACAGAAACATTGGTGTTTAAGCTTATTAGGGCATTTGGACTTTTTGTAAAATTCCCTTTCCCGTCATTTAAATAAATGCGATTGGAATAATTAGGGGAGTCATTGGGGATGTTTCCTCCAGATCCAACAACCAAGTCCATGTCCCCATCTCCATCAATATCCAAAAATGCGGATGCGGTATCTTCAAAAAATCGGTCCGCCCTAAAAGCATCTTGAGTATAAGCTGATTTTAGTTCACCTTTTCCTTTATGAAAATAAATTTTGGCGGCTTCACCCTTGGAGCCTCCAACATATACATCCTCGTTGCCATCATTATCAATATCAGCAATGGAAACCGTAGGTCCTTCTTGGGATAACATTGTTGAAATCAAACCTTCATAATCAAAATCTATGTGTTTATTTTCTTGATGTGAGGGCATGTTAGACTTTATCTCACTTAAAAAAGGAATTGGAGTTTCCTCAATCACTTGATAGATTTCATTTGCATCTGACTGTTTTAGGGTTAATGCTGTATTTGCTGCAATACCCTTAAGTATTTGGGTTTTATCATCGGGCCAGATTACCCGTAGTGAATCAATTTTTGTTGTTTGTCCCAGTCCGATGGTCATTCCATACTCAACTGAAGATTGAAACCCTCTTGAAGGGATTAATTCATGTCTTATAATTCCTTCATCAACAAATAGCTCAACAATACTTCCGATTGCGAAAGTGTTTGGCGCTATTCCCTCCAATGATATTTTCAGGTAGTTATTGTTGTTCTTTTCAGCATTGTTTTTGTATACAAAAAGTTCTTGGTTTACATTGTTTACCACAATGTCTAAATCTCCGTCATTATCTAGATCACCATAAGCGGCCCCATTTGAAAAACTTGGTATACTTAGCCCCCAATCCTGTGCAGTATTGGAAAATGTGAGGTTTTTATTGTTTTGAAACGCGTAGTTGGAAACTGGGGTAGAAGGCATTGCATTTATAATGACATCTTTCTGTTCTTTGGTGCCTTTAACCGCAGTTTGTTGTCTGGCAACATCCTCAAAAAAGTCAATAAAATCCTGATTGGTCAAATCGTGATAAATTCCATTGCAGACATAAATGTCGCGGTATCCATCATTATCCATATCAAATAATAGCGCTCCCCAACTCCAATCTGTTCCAGAAACCCCACTATAGTTGGCAACTTCTGAAAAAGAATTTCCCGTATTCAATTGCAGAGTGTTCTGCATGTATTGGTAATAGTAATCATTTTGGAGTTTACGTTGATGGGTATCGAAGGTTTCAAAGGTGGTGGTGTTTTTAAGCCTTTCATCCTCCTCGGGAAGCATGTCCGTTACAAAAACATCTGATTTTCCATCATTATTGATATCGGCCATATCTGCACCCATTGAAAATAAGCTCAGATGATTGGCCCAATCCTTTATGCTTTCCGTAAAAGTTCCATCTTGATTATTGATGTAGAGGTAATCGTGTTCAAAAAAATCGTTGGACACATAAATATCAGGATACAGGTCATTGTTTATATCGCCAACAGTAACACCAAGACCAAAACCAACAAGACTTCCGTAAATGTTTGCCTCTTCGCTTACATTTTTAAAAATTCCATTATCATTTCTAAAAAGTTTATCCCCTCCTCCTTTTATTTCATCAATTACGTTCCAATCTTCCGCACGTAGATCTCTTTTATTTTCATATCCAAGGCTTGCAACCGGGATAAAACTATTGTTGAGCATATATACGTCAAGATCTCCGTCTTTATCATAATCAAAAAAAGCTGCGTGGGTGGTAAACCCGCTATCGGCCAAGTTGTAGTCCTGAGCTTTTTCCGTAAAGCTTAAGTCACCATTATTAATAAAAAGCTCATTTTTTTGGTCGTCTCCTTTAATGTTTCCTGCATTACACACATAGATATCAAGAAGCCCATCGGCATTAATATCAACCAAAACAACACCGGTGGACCATGCTTTTGTTCCGCTAACACCCGCCGAATTGGTGATATCTTCAAAGGTAAAATCTCCTTTATTTAGAAATAGCTTATTTTTTTTGCGGTTGGCTGTTAAGTAAATATCGGGTAGACCATCATTATTTATATCACCTATTGCCACTCCGCCGCCATTATAAAAATTGCGATATAGAAAAATGTTGAAGTCTTCCTCGTTTTCTATTTCATTTACAAACGATATACCAGTTTGTGTGCTATCTAAAGAGGTAAAAAGAGTTTCGTCTGAAAGATTTGTTTCAGTTCTTTTGTTTTTTGAACAGGAAACAGAAGTTAGAATGATGAAGAATAGAAAATAATGTAAAAATCTATTGGGCATCTGATTTAGAATAAGTTTGATTGATTTCGATAAGAGTAGATTGTATTCCAAACAAAAAAGCACTTCAAGTTAGGAAAACAAACTTATAATTAGGAATAGAATAGTTATAAAAATTGGATTAAGTAAAAAAGAGGGCACTTAGTGCCCTCTTTTACTTTGATAAACTTAAACTTTAATCTTAGTAACCAGGATTCTGTACCAAATTTGGGTTGGTTGCAATTGCAGAGCCTGGGATAGGGTATAAATCCCTGAAGTCTTCGACTACAGTTTTCATTTCCCATGTTGCAGTTGTATATAGTCCAAATCTTCTAAGGACATCTCTTCTGCCTCCAATTACACCTTCACCATTTAATTCTCTTGCAAGAACATCTGGCATATCATCTAGGGTTAGTGAGCCTAATGCAGCGGCACCAGCTCTCGCCCTAATGGCATTTACCTCTTCCAATGGAGTGAGTGTAGCACCTGTTCCGCCTCTTAATCCAGCTTCAGCTCTCATCAATGCAGCGTCTGTAAACCTCGCAAAAACATAATCTCTAAAACCATCTCCAGGAAGTCCTCCACTGGCACTTCTTACAGGATATTTTACGATACGGATACCATTACGCTCATTGTTTACTTCCAAAGACGTTAAAAGCTCATCTTCATATACAAGGGGGTTTCCTTGTCTGTCTTCAAGAGGTGTACCACTGGGATCAATTTGTTGCCCTCGGACATACCCTGTGGTAAGACCAATTACATTTTCACCAGATTCACCTACACGTGCATCAACTGCTGGATCATTTGTCCCATGCAACCTGAAAGTTTCCGTCATGGTAACAAAACCGTTCCAACCGCCTTGGTTGGGATGTGTCATATTATAAAGTCTAGTTCTGGCATCTCCATCCAACATCATAATCACTTCTTGATTTGTATTGTTGGCCATATCCCAAATATCGAAATAACTCTCATCACCATCAGGATCGTCAGCACCAAGACCATCAAGTTGGAAACCTAATGCCTCAATTGCATTTACATCAGAAATTACCTGATTCATATCACCAGCAGTTCCAGTAAGGATTTCGGCATTGAGGTTTAGCCTAGCTCTCATAAAATGTGCCATTGCTTGACCAACATCTGTTAAAGCACCTCCACTTGAATCGTCTCTCAACGGAGCATCTGGACCATGAGTGGATAAGTTTCCACTTGAGATTGCTGCATCCAAATCAGACTTGGCCAAAGCAAATGCTTCAGAAGGTGTAAGAACTGTAGGATCTACTGTAGAATCATCATCTACTCCTCTAAAAGGAACTTGTCCGAAATAATCCAAAACTGAAAAAACATGAAAGGCTCTGATAACTTGAGCTTGTGCTGTTTCACTTGCACTAGGATTAGATCTGCTGTCCAATAACTGAGTCGCTAATAAGATAGCCGCGTTATGTTTATTCCATGATTGAAGAACATAAAGGTGATTGGGGTCCCAAGTGTGTGCATGCAATACTCTCCACACACCATTGTCACTCCAGTCAGCACCCCTAGTAAGAACAGCAATATTATCTGCAGCTACCTCAGAAAGAGCGTAATCATCGGTTTGGGTTTGAGCATTGTTTATTCCCAAACCATTACTTGCACCACTACTGTACAAAGCATCTAGTGTAGCTGAGCTACTTGCAACTCCATTAAATTCCCCAGATGAGGTTTCAATGGACACGGAATCTGAAAAAGTGGGTTCCAAGTCCGTACATGCTTGTCCTAGCAATAGGGCTGTTGCCGCCCCAATATACTGGACAAATCGATTTTTAAAAGTTTCTTTTCTCATTGTTATTTTTTTTATTTAAAAGCTTGCATTGAAGCCAAAAGATATTGTTGTTGGTCTAGGATAAGCCGTTAAATCTATACCTAATGAAGGAACATTATTTAAGGTTCTAGGAGTTGAGACTTCAGGGTCTTGACCACTATAGTCAGTTATTACAAACAAGTTTTGAGCGTTTGCGAAAATCCTTAAGCTGCTAAAAATGCTGTTTTCAGACAAATCAAAATTATGTCCTATAGTAACATTCTGTAATCTTAAGAATGACCCATCTTCCAAGAACCTAGATGATACTTCTGCAGGATTGAATGGGTTCTCCACGCCAACAAATGGTAATGTGGATGCGAATACGTTCCTACCTTGTGAAAGGTTCCCTATAGTTGAAAATGCATTTCGGTCATTGCTGTAAATGGATTGTCCGAACAAACCATTAAAGAACAAGCTCATATCCCAATTTTTGTAATTGAAGTTTTGAGTTATACCTAAAGTAACATCGGGCAAAGCACTTTCCCCAATAAAGGATTGTACAGCATTATTTGCAAAAATGTTGTTACCATCAGCATCCAATCCTTGCCAGTCTCTTACATAGAAACTAAATAAAGGTTGGTCATTTGACAATTGCTGTGCAAAAGCACCAGTTAATCCAGGACCGTTAATAGCACCTGCCTGAATATCCGGACCGCTATAATTTTTTAACATGTTGTCATTATAGCCGATGTTGAAGTTGAAATTCCAACTGAAATCTTCAGTTTCTACAACTGCTGCATTTAAACTTAATTCTACACCTTTGTTTACAATGTCACCATCAACGTTTTGGAAAAAGAAAGGTTGATCTGCGGGTTGAGCACTCTGTATTTGTAACAAGAAGTCGGTAGTTGTTCTGTTATAATACTCCAATGAACCTGAAATTTTATTGTCTAGAATAGCAAAATCAACACCAACATTTATTTGTTCGTTTTCTTCCCACTTTAAATCATCATTTTGAAAAGCGACAATTCCCGTAGTTGCAGGATTTCCAGCAGCATTAACAGTGCCAAAACGTTCTCTTTGCGTGTATTGGTTAGAACCTAAACCTTCTTGGTTACCGGTAACACCGTAAGCCGCTCTAAATTTAAACCTGTCAAAAACGTCAGGGAACCAATCTTCTTCAGACAATTCCCAAGAAGCACCTAAAGCACCAAAGGTTCCATACTTGTTATTTACACCAAAACGAGATGAACCATCAATTCTTATGGTACCTGAAAAGTTAAACTTACCATTTAGAGAATAGTTACTTCTGAAGAAGAAAGATTGTAACTCATCCGTCTCACCAGTAGTGTTTGCTGCAAAGTCTTGTGCTCGGGCAATATTGTTTACCATTAGAAATAAATCTGTGGTTTCAAAATTGGCACCTTCTATAAAGATTGTCTCTCTGGTAAATTCTTGATAAGAATGTCCTAAAGTCATGTTCAAAACATCATCTCCAATATCCTTATTATAGGTAAAGTAAGATTCCCAAGTAGTGTTGGTCAAATCAAATTCGTTTAATTGAACTCTACCAATATTTTCTGTAGGACCAGATTTAAATAATCTTGATTGCGCACTATTACCTGAAGATGTTGATTTGTCCAAACCAATTGTCGTCTTGAAACTTAGGTTGTCTGTAAAATTATATTGCGCACCAACACTAATAAGCGCTCTTAATGTACTTGAAGTACTACGTGTTAATTCTAACAATGCCAGAGGATTTCTTCTCTCTGCCGATGGTTGATAGAAACCGCCAAGGCCACCTGCATTTATGTCATCCTCAAAAAGAGATTGATCTGGTGCAAAACCATATGCTGCAGATAATAAATCTCCACGAGCATTAGGATTATCACTTATTGGTGTTCTTTGTGATTCAATATTAGAAATTGTAGCTTGTGTATCAAGTTTTAACTTTCCGTCAAAGAAACGTTGTGAGGCGTTTATTCTAGCCGTTAACCTGTCAAAAGTACTATCCTCGACCTCACCTTCTTGGTCTTGATAACCGAATGATATTCTGTAATTTCCATTTTCATTCCCTCCACCATAAGAAAGATTGTAATTCTGTGTGAAAGACGTGCGGAAAATGGTCTCATAAGTATCTGTGTTTGCGCCACTATCAACAAATGATCCACCTGATATAGTGTTTTGAGCACTTAAAAACTGATCTCTACTCAAAAGATCAATACGATTTCCAATCCAACCAACAGACATGGTTGAAGAGAATTCCAATACCCCTTTACCTGATTTTCCACTCTTCGTAGTAATCAATACAACACCATTCGCTCCACGAGAACCATAGATAGCGGTAGCTGATGCATCTTTTAGGATATCAATACTTGCAATATCATTAGGGTTTAAGAAACTCAATGGGTCTAACGAAGAACCCTGGCCAATATCGGAGTCTCCTCCTCCATTGTTATCAGTAGAACTTCCACCTTGAGTTCCAGGAGAGGTAGTTGAACCGCTCAATGGAACACCATCAA
This sequence comes from Flagellimonas eckloniae, assembly GCF_001413955.1. NCBI lineage: Bacteria > Pseudomonadati > Bacteroidota > Flavobacteriia > Flavobacteriales > Flavobacteriaceae > Flagellimonas > Flagellimonas eckloniae. The sequence goes on from NZ_LCTZ01000002.1 coordinate 3,418,071, forward strand.
CAACATACAATGGGTTGTTATTAGAACGTACTGAAGCTGTACCCCTAATCCTAACATTTACTGCAGAACCAGGTTCACCATTTGTAGCAGAAATCTGTACACCAGCTGTTTTACCCTGGATTAATTGCTGCGGGTTTACAATAACACCCTTGTTAAATTCTTCAGATTTGACACTTTCTACAGCACCAACAGTTGTTCTTCGGGATTGTGTTCCATAACCTACAACAACAACTTCATCCAACTCATTGGCATCTTCTTGTAAAACAACGTCAATAGTTGTTTGTCCACTTACAGAAATCTCCTGAGTGGAGAAACCAATGTAACTAAAGGTGATAACTGCATCGGCGGCAACATCATTTAAAGTGTAGTTACCATCAAAATCAGTCTGCGTACCGTTTGTTGTTCCTTTGACAACAACACTAGCTCCCGGTAGAGGACCGTTAGCGTCCGAAACAGTACCAGATACTGTTTGAGCTTCTGCTAGACTTAAGCACATAAATGCACCTAAAAGCAAAAAGCTTTTTAGTAGCGTAATCTTCATAAATAATTAATTTTAAGTTTAGTTAATTTTAATTCAAGTGTTAAACATATATAAAAAAAATGTTAATCTAAATTTACGGAGAACTCAATGTTCTACGAAAACGGTTTCGTGTTAATAACTTTGAAATTGTGAAAGGTTTATGGATTTATAAGTGATAATTTATTTAAATCTCAATTTAAGGATATAAATTAAGAGAAATCCATAATTATTTGCTAAGATACTATTTTTATTTTTTAGCATGTTTTTGGTTTCTATTATGGGTTTTTTATAAGCTTTGTAATTGTATTTGTTAAAAAGATTTATTTAATGAAGCTTGCTTATCTTAATTGAGTAATTTCAAAAATGTTTATGATCTAATAATCTCAATGATTTTGAAAACAAAGATTACATTAAAGGATATTGCCCGAGAACTTGAAGTTTCAATTTCTACTGTTTCAAAAGCACTTAAAAATAGTGAGGAGATAAGTAGAGATACGAAAGAAAAAATTCAAGCTTTTGCCAAATTATATAATTACAAGCCCAACAATATTGCAATAAGTCTTAAAAATAAAAGGACTAAAAATATTGGGGTTGTAATTCCTGATATTGTACATCATTTTTTCACAACAGTAATTCGTGGTATTGAAAAATATGCAAATGCCAAAGGATACAATGTAATTGTCTGTCTTTCTGAAGAATCTTTTGATAAGGAAGTAATCAATATGGAAATGTTGGCAAATGGCAGTATCGATGGTTTCATTATGTCTTTATCATCAGAAACCCAAGCTAAAAACGATTATAACCATCTTAAAGAAGTTACGGAGCAGGGAATACCTTTAGTATTATTTGATCGTGTTACCAATGAAGTTGATTGCGACAAAGTTATCATTGACGATGAATTGGGAGGCTATATGGCAACAAAAAAGCTTATCGATGAAGGAAGAAAGAAGATTGCCTTAATTACGACTGATGATTACCTAAGTGTAAGCAAGGCAAGAGCCGAAGGTTACCGAAAAGCTCTTTTAGAGAGCAACTTAAGCCTTGATGAGTCGAAGATACTTAAGCTTTCCACAATGGAAGTAGATGAAAAAAGCATTCGACACTTCTTCAATAATCAGGAGGTTGATGCAGTACTCTGTGTAAATGAGGTGTTTACCGTTTTTAGTATGCGCTTGCTTCAAGAAAAAGGTTTAAATATCCCCAAAGACGTATCATTTATCGGTTTTACTAACGGACTTCTTTCCGAATTTGCAAACCCCAGACTTACCGTTGTTGCCCAACACGGAGAAAAAATGGGCGAAATTTCCGCACAAATGTTGATTGAAAAAGTGGAAAGCGAGAATGAAGAAGAAACATTTCAAACCAAAATTTTAGAACCTACTTTGGTGGTAAGAGATTCCACAATTAATTAAGTTTGCATCGACCTTAAAACTAAGGCAACTCAATTTACTCACCAAGTTTTAGTTTAAACATCGATGAATCAAGATTATATAAAAGTGGACCCATGGTCAATTATTGAAGAGGGTTTTGACGCGAAACAAGTTAAATCCTCAGAAAGTTTGTTCAGTTTGGGCAATGGTGCCATGGGGCAAAGAGCTAATTTTGAGGAAGAATATACCGGAGAAACTTTTCAGGGCAGTTACATAGCAGGAGTTTATTATCCAGATAAGACCAGAGTAGGTTGGTGGAAAAATGGTTACCCCGAATATTTTGCTAAAGTCCTTAATGCTCCAAACTGGATTGGTATTGAAGTTCTAATCAATGAAGAATTGGTTGACCTTAATACATGCAAATCTGTTAGGGAGTTTAAAAGAGAGTTGAATATGCGTGAGGGCTGGTATCAACGAAGTTTTACGGCGCTATTACAAAATGGAGTGGAAATTTCAGTAAGATCAACCCGGTTTCTAAGCCTCGATATTGATGCGGTAGGAGCAATAAAATATGAGATAACACCCCTTAACCAAGATGTTGAAGTAATTATTGCACCCTATTTAGACAGTGGCATTACCAACGAAGATTCCAATTGGGATGATAAGTTTTGGAACACAACAAATGTTGATTCTGAAGGAAGTCAGGCCTTTATTGAAGCACATACAATGAAGACCAACTTTGCTACATGCACCTTTATGGAGGCTAAGTTGTTTTATAAAGGGTCACCAGTTGAAATGAAACCTCACCTTAAAAAGACCGATAGTTTAATCGGTTTGTCCTACAAGCAAAAGGTAGAGAAAGGAGAGCCTTTTACCCTACATAAGTTTGGTGGATATACTGTTTCAAGAGACCATAAGGAGTCCGAACTTGTACAAGTGGCGAAAGATGCTCTTTTTAGTGCAACTACATTGGGTTATGAAGGGTTGCTTCAAAAACAAAAGGAGGCCTGGGCCAAAATATGGGAAATGAGTGATATCACCATTAATGGTGATGTAAAAGCGCAACAAGGAATTCGATTTAATATTTTCCAATTAAACCAGACCTATTTAGGAAAAGATTCCCGATTGAACATAGGTCCAAAAGGGTTCACAGGTGAAAAATATGGAGGAAGTACCTATTGGGATACGGAAGCATACTGCCTTCCCTTTTATATGGCCACAAAAAATCAGCAAGTTGCGTGGAGTTTGTTGGAGTATAGATACAACCATCTGGAAAAAGCGATAGAAAATGCCCAAAAACTTGGCTTTAAAAATGGGGCTGCCTTGTATCCCATGGTAACAATGAATGGAGAGGAGTGCCATAACGAATGGGAAATTACGTTTGAAGAAATCCATAGAAATGGTGCAATCTCATTCGCAATCTATAATTATCATAGGTATACAGGCGATTACAGTTATATCCCAAAAATGGGGTTGGAAGTTTTAATAGGCATCGCTCGGTTTTGGCATCAAAGAGTTAATTTTTCTGAGGACAAACAGCAGTATGTGATGCTAGGGGTAACAGGTCCAAATGAGTATGAAAACAATGTCAACAACAATTGGTACACCAGCTATCTGGCCAAGTGGTGTATTGACTATACGTTAGAACAGCTGGAAATTGTAAAAGAAATATGCCCAAAGGACTATGCTAGAATTATTTCCAAAACAAATTTGACTATTACAGAGACTGATGACTGGGCAAAGGTTGCTGGGAATATTTATTTTCCATATTCTGAAAAACACGAGGTTTTCCTGCAACAAGATGGCTTTCTGGACAAGGAAATGATCAAGGTAGAAGATTTAGATAAATCAGATAGGCCGATCAACCAAAAATGGAGTTGGGATAGAATATTGCGTTCGCCCTATATAAAACAGGCAGATGTATTACAAGGCTTCTATTTTTTTGAAGACCACTTCAGCAAGGAATCCTTAGAAAAACATTTTGACTTTTATGAACCATTTACCGTCCATGAATCTTCCCTGTCCCCATGTGTGCATAGCATTCAAGCAGCAAAATTGGATAGGATGGATCAAGCCTACACTTTTTACTTGAGAACCTCAAGATTGGATTTGGATGATTATAACAAAGAAGTGGAAGAAGGGCTCCACATTACATCCATGGCGGGGACTTGGATGAGTATTGTTGAAGGTTTTGGAGGAATGCGAATCTTGAATAATCAACTCTGTTTTACACCAAGAATACCTAAACAATGGGAATCATATGCTTTTAAAATCAATTTTAGAAATCAAATAATAACCGTTACCGTTTCAGGACAGTATACAAGTTTTGAAATAACGGAGGGGAAAGAACTAAGTATTCAGGTGAATGATAAACCGGTATCATTAATTCCGGGCAAAGTTGTTCAAGCATGAAAAAATACAGCTACATTACTTTTATGGTAATTGTAGGCTTATCGCATTCATGTGATCAGAAAACCAATCAAGAACCAGTTCAGCAAAAAATGAAGAAAAAAGCCGTAGTCTATCAAGTTTTTACTCGACTTTTTGGAAATACCAATACTACCAATAAACCTTGGGGAACCATCAATGAAAATGGGGTTGGAAAATTTGCTGATTTCAACGAGCGGGCCTTAAATGAGATTAAAGATTTGGGAGTGACCCATATTTGGTATACTGGTGTTCCGCACCATGCACTTATTAATGATTATACTGCTTTCGGAATTTCCAATGATGACCCAGATGTGGTTAAAGGACGGGCAGGTTCACCTTATGCGGTCAAAGATTATTATAACGTTAATCCAGATTTAGCTATTGACCCAAATAAAAGGTTGGATGAATTCAAAGCGTTGGTGGTACGCACCCATCTCGCAGGAATGAAGGTTATTATAGACATTGTTCCCAACCATGTTGCTCGAAATTATGAGGGACTTACAAATCCGGAAGGAGTTTTGGACTTTGGGGCCAATGATGATACTTCCTTGGAATATCACGTCAATAATAATTTCTACTACGTTCCCAATAGCGAGTTTAAGGTGCCGCTATGGCAAGATGATTATCTACCACTTGGTGGGGAGGAAAACCAATTTTCAAATGGAAAGTTTGTTGAGGTTCCTGCAAAATGGACCGGAAATGGGTCTAGGTTGGCACAGCCCAATTTTAATGATTGGTATGAAACGGTAAAAATAAATTATGGTGTTAGACCGGATGGCACAAAAGATTTTGATGAATTTCCCTTAGGTTTTGAAAATAAGAATTACGAAGAACACTATAAATTTTGGGGTGATAAGAACATTCCAAATTCATGGGTTAAGTTCAGGGATATTACACAGTATTGGTTGGATTTTGGGGTGGACGGTTTTCGGTTTGATATGGCCGAAATGGTACCTGTTGAATTTTGGAGCTATCTGAATTCGAGTATCAAAATGAAAAACCCAGAAGCCTTCTTATTGGCTGAAGTGTACAACCCAGACCTCTATCGGGATTACATCCACAAGGGGAAAATGGATTATTTGTACGATAAAGTAGAATTGTACGATAGCATAAAGCACATTATGAAAGGATATGGTTGGACCGACCATATTCCAGTGGTGCAAAAAGGAATGGCAGATATAGAGCATCATATGCTTCATTTTTTGGAGAATCATGATGAACAACGAATTGCAAGTCCAGATTTTGTTGGGAAAGCAGAGCTTGCAAAACCTGCCATGGTCGTGTCTGCAACCTTGAGTACTTCACCAACCATGATATATTTTGGACAGGAAGTAGGAGAACCGGGAGCAGAAGATGCAGGGTTTGGTAAACCTACACGTACATCAATCTTTGATTATATAGGAGTGCCAAATCATCAACGTTGGGTGAACGATAAAAAGTTTGATGGAGGTCAACTATCCAAAGAAGAAAAAGAGTTAAGGGATTTCTATAAGCGACTATTAAATTTTACCATTAAAAGTGACGCCCTAATGGGGGCATACCAAGAAATTCACTTTTACAATAAAGATTTTACGGAGAACTATGACCATAGGGTGCTTTCCTATGTAAGATGGTGCAATACCGAAACACTTGTGGTGATATCAAATTTTGATGCCGTAAAAGACTATACGTTTCAATTGAAAATTCCAAAAGATGTCATCGAAAAATGGAATTTGAAGAATGGAGAATACAACTTAACAGAAGAACTTTACAATAAAATCAACAAAACTCTTTTTGTAGAAGGTGGACAAGGAATAATTACAGTGGAATTGGAGCCTTTGGAATCTGTTATTTTTAAAGTTGAAGAATAAAAAAGCGGGCTGTAAAACAGCCCGCTCAAGTTTAAGGTTGGTTAATTTTCTTATGTTTTGACTGGGGCTGTATTCTTATATACCAGTGCAATTACAACACCAACAATACCATAATAAATAATTTCAACAATAGCTTCTACAACATATCCTGTGAAATCCATAACACTTGATGTCGCATACCACATAAGACCCATGGAAATCCCGGTAAAAGCACCTATTGCGGCACCAAATTCAAACCCTTGACCAACACTATGATGCCCCCTGGCCCATTTACTGTAGATAGAACTCAATATAAAGGCTCCAATCAAGTTAGAAACAACTATCAATGGAAAGTCCATTGGGTCTTTTGAAACATCTGTGATAGTGTGAGATTCAAAAAAATCTGTCAACGCAACACCCCAAAGACCATAGCCCAACAAGAACATGACCACTGTGGCAGCTATAGTGGCCAGCAAATTAGATTTTGAAAACATTTTGATTATTTAATTGGTTAATAATGTGATAAATATATTAAATAATTTTTATCAATATGATAAAAAAACATATCAAAAATTGATTATTTATCTATTTTGATAAAATATAAATGATAAATAACTAGTAAGGAAATAGGAGTGAATTCCATTTTCAAGTTGTATTTTTAGAATTAAAACTTAACCGATAATGAAAAAAACAATTGCAGTGGTATTAATCACTGTTTTTTTAGCTAACAATTGTGGCATGAAAGATTATGAACCTTTGGTTATTGGTCATAGGGGAGCAATGGGGCACGAGACCGAGAATACTTTGGCATCCATAAAAAAAGCAATGGATTTAGGGGTTGATATGATTGAAATAGATGTCTTTAAAATCAAGAGTGGAGAAATTGTGGTGTTTCATGATGATGAGGTTGAACGGCTTTCTAATGGAAAAGGATTAATAGAAGAATACGATATAGTTGAATTAAATAAACTTACCCTGAAGGGGAACCATACAATACCCTTATTACAAGATATTTTAAATTTAATCGATGGAAATGTAGCACTCAATATAGAATTGAAAGGAGCTAACACGGCCAAAGATGTGAATACCATAATGGCGAATTATATTAATAATAAAGGATGGAAATCTGATGATTTTGTGATTTCCAGTTTTAAATGGAATGAACTTGAGAAGATGCGTACAATAAATAGGGATGTGAAAATTGCAATTTTGACTGAGGAAGACCCGCTGGAAGCAATTTCAATTGCCAAAGAATTGAATGCCATTGCCATAAATCCTGATTTTAAAACATTGACCACCGAAAATACTTCTAAAATGCACAAAGAAGGATTTAAAGTCTATACATGGACGGTTAACCAACCGGATGATATCCAAAGAATGAAGAAATTCAGAGTGGACGGAATTATAACCAATTATCCTGAACGTGTACATTAATGTTTGATATTATTGTTGTTGGAGGTGGAGCGGCAGGTTTTTATGCTGCAATCCAGATTGCTGAACATGCCCCACATTTAAATGTGGCCATTTTTGAAAGAGGAAAAACAGTGCTTTCCAAAGTCAAAGTTTCGGGCGGTGGTCGTTGTAATGTAACACATGGCGAATTTTCTGCTCAAGAGTTGGTTACCAATTATCCAAGAGGACAAAAGGAGCTTCTAGGTCCTTTTCATACGTATGCTCCCATAGATGTGATGTCATTTTTTGAAGAAAAAGGAATTCCGTTGAAAATAGAGGATGATGGTAGGGTTTTTCCAAAAAGCAACTCATCACAAACCATTATTGATTGTTTTGTCAACGAAGCTGAGCGATTAGGGGTTAAAATTTTAAGGAATAGCTCAGTTAAAGAGTTTGGCAGGAGCAAAGAGGGCGATAGGTGGCGGATAACAACAATGAACAAGCACTATCAAACCAAAAAATTGCTTTTGGCTACAGGGAGTAATCCAAAAATTTGGAAACAATTGGAGAAAATGAGACACACAATTATTCCCCCGGTCCCTTCATTGTTCACCTTTAATATAAATGATGAAAGAATAAGAGGCATTCAAGGAATAAGTACAGAAGCTTCCGTAGAAATTCCTCCAAAAAAGAGGTTTCCCTCAAAAATTGATGTCGAACTAAAAAGCGCACTCAAGAATGAGTCCGTTTTAGAATCTGAAGGCCCTGTTTTAATTACCCATTGGGGACTAAGTGGTCCCGCTATATTAAAACTCTCAGCTTGGGGTGCGAACATATTATATAAGTACGATTATAATTTTAGAGTCATTATCAATTGGATGCCGGAATACACAACAGGTTCCATGGAACTATATCTTAGAGAAGTAAAAGAGGTTGAACCCAAAAAGACCATTTTAAGAACTAATGCTGTTGACATGCCTAGAAGACTTTGGATAAATTTGGTAAAAGCAGCTGGAATAGATAAGGATTTGAAATGGGGAGATGTAACAAAGGAAAAACTTCAAAATCTTGCAAAACAACTCACGGCATGTTCTTTTAAGGTGGAAGGGAAAAGCACATTTAAAGAAGAGTTTGTCACTGCGGGTGGTATCGATTTAAAGGAAATCAATTTTAAGACTTTTGAAAGCAAAATTCATCAAAATCTATATTTTGCTGGTGAAATCATCAACGTTGATGCCATAACAGGAGGCTTTAATTTTCAAAATGCTTGGACAGGTGCCTATATTGCGGCAAGGGCGATTGTTTCAAAGTAAATTTATTGAAGCAACATAGCAATTCCTGCCGCAAGCGATGCTCCCAAAATGGGACCAAAAACTGGAATCCATGAATATCCCCATCCGTTGGAGCCTTTATTTTTAATTGGAACCAAAGCATGTATAATTCTTGGGCCAAGATCCCTGGCGGGATTAATGGCGTAACCAGTAGTGCCTCCCAAAGACAAACCAATTCCCCAAACAATTATAGCAACGGGCAAAGCTCCTAAAGAACCTAAACCTATAATGCTGTTATCACTGGTTGCTACGGCATCCGTAAAATAAAGCACAGCAAATACCAAAACAAAAGTCCCCATGACCTCAGTTAAAATATTTAAAAAAGTATTTGGAATTGCTGGGGCATTGCAAAAAACCCCTCTTTTAGTATTACCATCTTCGGTAACATCAAAATGATCTTTGTTCATTAACCACACAAAGAAAGCTCCCAGCATAGCTCCAATAAATTGAGCCATAATATAATTGGGCACATCATAAATTGAAAATTCACCGGCCAAGGCAAGTCCAATGGTTACAGCTGGATTCATGTGTGCGCCACTATATGGCCCAGCGACTACTACTCCTGTGTATACAGCAAAGGCCCAACCCGTGGTAATCACTATCCATCCGGAACCATTTCCATATGTTTGTTTTAATGAAACATTGGCGTTGACACCACATCCCAACAAAATCAATAGAAATGTTCCAACGATTTCTGCAATAAATGGAGTCATGTTAGCTTTGGTTTAATTATTTTTTGTCCACTGTTCAAGGGCATCAATGGCTCTGTACCAGCCTTTGATTCCTGTTTCAATAGGTTCGCGGTCTGTTGATGGGCTAAAATGAACATCGGTTTGCCAAATATCTTGAATTTCTTCGGGACTTTCCCAATAGCCAACAGCAAGTCCAGCTAAATATGCAGCTCCCATAACCGTAGTTTCTATAATTTTAGGACGAATAGTAACAGTATTCAAAACATCCGATTGAAATTGCATAAGCATATTGTTAACCGTTGCTCCCCCATCAACTCTTAGTTCTTTTATGGAAATCCCAGAATCTGCTTCCATGGCTTTTAAAATATCCATGGTTTGGTAGGCTATGGATTCCAAGGCGGCTCGGGCAATATGGGCATCAGTACTTCCGCGTGTCAACCCAAAAATGGTTCCTTGGGCATGTTGGTTCCAGTGTGGAGCTCCCAAACCAGCAAATGCGGGTACAAAATAAACACCCTCCGAACTATCTACAGAACTGGCAAGTTGTTCTACCTCAGAGGAGGTTTTTATAATTTTTAAACTATCCCGTAACCATTGCACAACCGCTCCTGCTATAAAAATGCTTCCTTCCAGCGCGTAGGTGGTCTTTCCATTTATTTTCCATGCAACGGTGGTAAGCAGATTGTTTTTAGAAACTATTGGCTTGTCTCCAATATTCATCAACATAAAACAACCTGTGCCATACGTATTTTTTACCATACCCTGTTTGGTACACATTTGTCCAAATAGTGCTGCTTGTTGGTCCCCGGCAATCCCTGAAATTGGAATTTTGGCGGCGAAAAAATTAGGGCTTGTATGGCCATAAACCTCACTAGATTGTTTTACCTCTGGCAGCATGCTTTTAGGAATGGTCAAAAGTTCAAGAAGCTCATCATCCCATTCCATTGTGTTGATGTTGAACATTAAAGAACGAGATGCATTGGTAACATCGGTAATGTGCAACTCGGCTTCGGTCATTTTCCAGATAAGCCAGGTGTCAATTGTTCCCAGAACCAAATCGCCAGCTTCTGCCCTTTCACGAGCGCCTTCCACATTGTCCAAAATCCATTTGACTTTGGTGCCTGAAAAATAGGAATCAATGACCAAACCTGTCTTTTGACGAATCATATCCGATTTTCCTTGACTTTTCAATTCATCGCAATAGTCGGCAGTGCGTTTATCTTGCCAAACAATGGCATTATATATAGGTTCCCCAGTATTTTTGTCCCAAACAACAATGGTCTCCCGTTGATTGGTAATTCCAATGGCTGCTATTTGTTCCCCTTTTAAACCTTTTTTACTAACAGCTTCGGCGGCCATTCCAGCTTGGGTAGCCCAAATTTCATTGGCATCATGTTCTACCCATCCTGGTTTTGGAAAAATTTGGGTGAATTCTTTTTGTGCTACGGATATAATACTGCCAGCTTTATCGAAAATCACAGCTCGCGAACTGGTTGTGCCTTGATCCAAGGCAAGGATATATTGATTCATTTGAGTTAATTTAATGCGACTGAATTTACTAAAATAAATCGGAGTAATTTTATTCCATTGAATTATTAAATCATGAAAACATATATAGCACTTCTAAGGGGGATTAATGTAAGTGGGCAGAAGAAAATCAAAATGACCGATCTAAAACTAACCTTGGAAAAAAAGGATTTGAAGAATGTAAGAACCTATATTCAAAGCGGTAATATTGTTTTTGACAGTGAAATGTCCGAGATTAATTTGCTTCAAGATTTGGTGCATAGTGCTATTATGGAAGATTTTGGTTTTGATGTTCCTACCTTGATTACTGAAGGAAGAAAACTAGAGAAGATTCTAGAAGAAAATCCCTTTAAGAATGAAGTGGAAGAGAATCGATTATATTTTGTGTTGCTTAAGGAAGTTCCGTCCCAAAATCCGGTAGAAGAATTCAATACATTGAGTTTTGTAAATGAGGATTTTCAAATTTCGGAATCCTGTGTATATCTATGCTGCAAAAAGGGGTATGGCAATGCCAAATTGAACAATAATCTTATTGAAAGAAAATTAAAAGTTCAGGCTACGACCCGAAACTTAAAAACGATGCAAAAATTGACCGAAATGGTCAAGGGCTAATTCAATTCCCAGATTTTATAATTCAACAAAGTTGCAAAGCATACCCAAAGCATATAGGGAATAAGCAAAATGGCAGCTAATTTGCTGACCACTTTAAACCATCGAATAGTTAAAATAATCAAGGTCAATAAAACAAAAATTACGAGTAAGGCCCATGCTGGGCTTTTAAATCCGAAGAAAACAATACTCCACAAAGCATTAAAAAGTAATTGGAATCCAAAGTGATACAAGGCGGTTTTTACCCAGATATGGTGAAAGCCTTTAGACCAAACTATTCCCGCAGCAATACCCATTAAAATATAAAGCCCTGTCCAAACTGGTGCAAAAAGCCAATTTGGCGGATTAAAACTGGGTTTGTTCAAAGCTAGATACCAGTCGTTTACCGAGGTTTGGGTTGCAAAGCTTGATAGAAAACCAATAAGAAGACAGATTGCAACCGTAATTAAAATGTAACCAACTTTTTTCTTCATGATTAGCGCAATTCTGTCTAAAATAAGAATTTATTTGAATCCGTATCCATAGAACCTCATACCATCCACTATATTTGTCCAAATGTTTTTTTGAATGACTGAAGAAAACTTTTTGTCAAGGAAATATGTTGATTTACCAGAGGAAGGAAAAGTTACTTGGAAAGCTCCAAGCAACATTGCATTGGTAAAATATTGGGGAAAAAAGGAAAACCAAATTCCGGCTAATCCATCAATAAGTTTCACGTTAGATGCATGCGCTACAAGAACTTCAGTTTCCTACAGCAAAAAGGATACGGATACTTCACAATTTTCTTTTGATTTACTTTTTGAAGGCAAGCCCAAACCAGATTTCAAACCAAAAATCCAAAGCTTTTTTGAACGAATTGAACAATATATATCTTTTTTGAAATCATATCATTTTAAAATTGAAACTTCCAACTCCTTTCCACATAGCAGTGGTATTGCATCTTCTGCAAGTGGTATGGCCGCATTGGCATTGTGCTTGGTGGATATTGAAAAAAGATTGGATCCAAGTATAGATAAGGTCTTTTTTAATAGAAAGGCATCTTTTCTGGCTCGGTTGGGGTCCGGAAGTGCGTGCAGGAGTATTGAAGGAGATCTGATTCAATGGGGAAGCCATAAAACAATACATGGAAGTTCGGATTTATATGGAATTAAGTATCCATTTAAAGTGAACCCTGTTTTTAAAAATTTCCATGATACCATTTTGTTGGTGCACAAGGGCCAAAAACAGGTCAGTAGCTCCGTAGGGCATAATTTAATGCACAGTCATCCCTACGCTGAAAGACGCTTTACCCAAGCACATGAAAATTTGGACAAGCTTAAAAGTATTCTTGAAACCGGAGATTTGGAAGGTTTTATCAATGTGGTTGAAAGTGAGGCATTAACCCTGCATGCGATGATGATGACCAGCATGCCGTATTTTATTTTAATGAAACCCGATACCTTGGAAATCATCAATAAGATATGGAATTTTAGGGCCACGACCGATGTGCCAATTTGTTTTACGTTGGATGCAGGCGCCAATGTACATGTTTTATATCCAGAATCAGTAAAGGAAAAGGCAATACAATTTATTAAGGATGAATTGGTTGCCCACTGCGAGAATGGACATTATATTTGCGATCGAATTGGAAGTGGAGCTAAAAAATGTAATTAATACTATCAAACAACGTTGATTTAGGGTGAACAACGTATTTAAAGACAGAGGTTTACATTTGAGGACGATTATTGTTTATCTTTAAACTGTTTTACTTTAAACAAATCAGGTTTGTATCTTTGACTCAATTATGAAAGGACCGTTATTTTATTCTAAGATTCTACTTTTTGGAGAGTATGGCATTATCAAAGACTCTAAAGGACTTTCCATACCCTATAGTTTTTTTAAAGGCGCATTGAAGACGGACGAAAATCCATCTGAATCGGCCCAAAAATCCAACAAAAGCTTAAAAACATATGTGGAGTATTTAAGAAAGTTGGAAAAAGAAGAACAAGGCCTGGTTTCTTTTGATTTGCAGACATTGGAAGAAGATGTTGCCAATGGAATGTATTTTGACAGCTCAATTCCACAAGGTTATGGTATTGGAAGTAGTGGTGCTCTCGTAGCGGCTATCTATGACAAATATGCCACGGACAAAATCACGGTACTTGAGAATTTAACCCGTGAAAAACTACTGAAACTCAAAGAGATTTTTGGAAAGATGGAATCCTTCTTTCATGGAAAATCTTCAGGGCTTGACCCCTTGAACAGTTATTTGAGTTTGCCCATTCTGATCAATTCCAAGGATAATATAGAATCTACAAGCATACCTTCCCAAAATAAAGAGGGGAAAGGAGCTGTTTTCTTGTTGGATAGTGGTATAATAGGTGAAACCGCACCTATGGTGCAGTTGTTCATGGAAAAAATGAAACAAGAAGGGTTCCGTAATATGGTCAAGAATAAGTTCATTAAGCATACCGATGCCTGTGTGGAAGATTTCTTGAACGGAAATGTCAAATCCCTTTTTGGCAACCTTAAGCAGCTCTCCCATGTGGTGTTCGACAATTTTAAACCTATGATTCCTTCCAAGTTCCATCAACTTTGGAAACAGGGAATTGATACCAATGATTATTACCTGAAACTTTGTGGCTCAGGTGGAGGTGGATATATTTTAGGCTTTACCCAAGATTTGGATAAAGCTAAAAAAGCGCTTGAAGGCCATAACTTGGAAGTGGTTTACAACTTCTAACACCATAAAATGCTTAGTAGAAAAAATAAACTCCTGCTTTTTAAGCTATTGAGTTTGTTTTCCGTTGTGCGCGGATATAATATCCTTATCATAACGCTCGCACAATACTTGGCTTCCATTTTTATACTATCACCCAATTGGCCGGTACGCGATGTGGTTTTGGACCTTAATCTTTTTCTCATTGTAACCGCTTCGGCTTTGGTGATTGCCAGCGGTTATATCATCAATAATTTTTACGATGCAGAAAAAGACCTGATCAACAAACCGAGGAAAAGTATGTTGGACCGGTTGGTCAGCCAGCGATTTAAATTGACCACCTATTTCATCCTCAATTTTTTAGCTGTTCTTGCGGCAAGCTATATTTCATTTAGGGCAGTACTTTTTTTCTCTGTCTATATTTTTGGAATTTGGTTGTATTCCCACAAGTTAAAACGGATACCCTTTGTTGGAAATTTAGTCTCCGCTTCTTTGGCAATAGCTCCCTTTTTTGTGGTTTTTGTGTATTATAAGAATTTTGAGACCGTCATTTTTGTGCATGCCCTTTTTCTGTTTTTGTTGATTTTGGCCCGGGAACTGATCAAGGATTTAGAGAATATGGTTGGAGATATGGCCCAAAATTACAGAACCATCCCTATAATTTATGGCGCCAAGGTTTCAAAGCTGATAATTGGGCTGTTGATTGTTTCAACACTTGTCCCGGCATTATTATTGATCAATACGTTTGAAGTGGGGTATATGTACCTTTATTTCATTTCATGTATAGTTCTGTTGGCTCTTTTCTTAATTTTATTGATTAAGGCCGATGGTAAAAAACATTATGTTTGGTTGCACAACATTCTAAAGTTTATAATTGTGGCTGGAGTATTCAGTATTTTATTGATTGATGTTGATTTGGTCTTAAACCGGATTTTATAATGGAGAACCTATTGAAAGTGGCACTAGCCCAAATTGCCCCAGTTTGGCTGGATAAGCAGGCCACTCTGAAAAAAATTGAGCAAACTATTCTAGAAGCGGCCAAAGAAAAGGCGGAGTTGCTTGTTTTTGGCGAAGCTTTTTTACCAGGATATCCTTTTTGGTTGGCATATACAGAGGGCGCAGCATGGAATTTAAAAGTAAACAAAGAACTACATGCCCATTATGCCAGAAATTCCATTCAGATTGAAGCTGGGGAGTTGGATGCAATTTGCAAGCTTGCCAAGGAAAATAACATAGCGATTTATTTGGGTATGATGGAACGGGCCAAAGACCGTGGAGGTCATAGTCTGTATTGTTCCCTTGTGTATATTGACCCTATGGGAGAAATAAAATCGGTACACCGTAAATTGCAGCCCACATATGATGAACGCCTTACCTGGGCTCCGGGTGATGGCAACGGATTACAAGTACATCCGTTAAAACAATTTACCGTTGGAGGTCTTAACTGTTGGGAAAATTGGATGCCCTTGCCTAGAACTGCCTTGTATGGACAAGGCGAAAATTTGCACGTTGCAGTATGGCCAGGCGGATTACATAATACCAAAGACATTACTTGCTTTATCGCTCGTGAATCGAGAAGCTTTGTCATTTCGGTTTCATCTTTGATGCGAACTTCTGACTTTCCAAAGGACACTCCACATTTGGATAAAATTCTGGAAAAAGCACCAAAGGTGCTTGCCAATGGAGGTTCATGTATAGCGGGCCCAGATGGAGAGTGGATTGTGGAACCCGTTATAGACAATGAAGGGTTGATTTATAAAACTTTGGATTTTAACCGAGTCTATGAGGAACGACAAAATTTTGACCCGGTTGGGCACTATTCCAGACCTGATGTTACCAAACTAACAGTAAATCGTGAACGGCAATCTACTGTAGAGTTTAAAGATTAAGTTGAGGAATAGGCTTTTTTAAAATTTCACTTATCGGTCTTGGCTATGATTTCGGAGTGGAAAATTCGGTAGAATTTTCCGCAGTAGCACTGACCTTAATTAATTAGTATTTAGTTTCGGGCTATCAATTCAGCCACGCTGAATTATAGCCGTTGTTACCTGCTGGCTTTTATTCGGTCGTGATAAATTCGATAGAGCCAATAATCCTCCAACTGCTAATATTGCTCCACCAATAAAAGGAAATCCAGCACCAACTAAATCAGCCATATTTGATGAAAAAAGAAATGGCAAACAAAATAACATTCCAAAAATCCCTGCTGTAATTGAAGCAAAAGCTCCAAATTTTGTAACTCGTTTCATATCAAATACTGTTTTGCATTCAAATTCTGGCTTTAATAGTTCAGTTCTCAATTCCGTCAGATTTCGGGTAGCATATTTTTCAATTGTCCATTCCGAAATTGCGATGGTTTTCTTTCCGTTTTTAAAGTCCGAGTAAAAAGTTCGCCACAAGTCTGGAAGCAAAATTGCTCCGAATATCAAAATTGTAAATGATGGAATAGAATAATTTCCATTTCCAATCATAAATGCTTGCATTCGGATTTCGTCTTCAGCCGTCATTTGGTAATTAAGCAAAACGTGTTTCAAATCGTGGCTTTCGTATTTTGGTACTAAAGTCAGATTATGATTGTCAAGACATTCAGCTATTTCTTTTCCTAAAGTTCCATTTTCAAGTTTTCTTAATTCCGAAACCTTTTGTTCATAAGGTTCCATTTTGCTAAAGAATTCGATTGTTGAAACAGAGAGGTCAAAAGATTGTTTAATTATCCTTCTGGCTATTTTTTGTAATATGTTCATTTATAAGTTCAGATTTTTCAGCTTGCAGGTAACGTTAAGCTAAGGACTGTTTTAATTGTCTTTAGCGATTGATAAGTGAAGTTCGGGATTTTTAGTTAAAAAATCCAATCCCGATTGACGCCTATAAACTATTGCAGTATAAATGGGCGATAGTTATTCATCAGGATTAAATAGGCAGTAGAAAACACTACCTTTGCAAAAAATTAATGACTGATGGCGAAATCAGACTACAGCCGAGAGCGGAAACCTTCCAATAGAACCTCTGGAAGCGATAAAAAAAAGCAATTTTCCAAAGGAAGACCCCCCAGAAAGAAAACTGCCCCAAAAAAACCATCCAACCCAGATGAGATTCGTTTAAACCGGTATATTGCCAATGCGGGTATCTGTTCCCGAAGGGAAGCCGACACCTATATTGCTGCCGGAAGTGTATCTGTAAACGGTAAGGTAATCTCAGAAATGGGGTATAAGGTAAAACGAACGGACGATGTCCGGTTCGACGGCCGAAAACTAAGCCTTGAAAAGAAGGAATACATTTTGCTGAACAAGCCCAAAAATTTTATCACTACAACAAATGATGAAAAAGGAAGGCGCACCGTAATGGAACTGGTTTCCAGTGCTTCCAAATCTAGATTATTGCCCGTTGGGCGTTTGGATAGGAATACCACAGGACTTTTACTCTTTACCAATGATGGGGATATGACCAAAAAGTTGACCCACCCAACATACGGAGTACGTAAAATCTACCATGTACATTTGGATAAAAGTTTAACCCTTTCCGATTTACGAAAGATTGAGGCCGGATTGGAATTGGAAGATGGAATGGTTCAAGTTGATGATGTAAGTTATATTCAAGGTTCCCCAAAAAGGGAGGTGGGTATTGAAATTCACAGTGGACGGAATCGTATTGTACGGCGAATTTTTGAACATCTTGGTTATACCGTAACCAAATTGGACAGGGTTATTTTTGCAGGATTGACCAAAAAAGACCTTCCAAGAGGACATTGGCGCCCACTAACAGAACAAGAAATCATTAATTTGGGGATGATAAAGTGATTTTATCAATTAAATGATAAAAGCACACGCTTTTTATTCAGCTTATTTTTTTACGATACAACCACCAGTTCATATCTCTAGTCAACGTATACCCTAATTTTTCATACAGAGAAATTGCCAAATTCCCTTTGTTTGTATGTAAAATAGGTGTTTTGTTTTCTTTTAAAATTTCTTTTGTATTGTAGGCAATCAATTGTTTTGCCAGTCCTTTTCGGGTATAATTGGGATGAGTAACCACGGCACTAACTTCAATAAAAAGATTGGTTTGCATTCGCTGACCAGCTATTGAAACTAATTGACCGTTCTTAAATATCCCATAATAGTTGCCCATTTCAAAGCTTCTTTTTTGATAGTAACCAGGCATAACCAACCAAATTAAATCATAGATCTCATCAATAAATGACTCATCTAACAACACAATTCTTTCTGTTATTTGAATGTCAATTAATTTATTTAAAACCATTTGACACCCATCAATTTTTTTTTCCAAAAAAACTTTGGTGTCATCTATTATTGGTGTTTGATTCTCTGAAACGAAGAAGAATTCATCCGAAGTTTTTAAATATTCATTTGAAGCTTTTGCTGTTTTTGTTTCATCGAAAAAAGACCCAAAAGTGCAAATCTCTGGGTTGTAAAATTGGACCCCGTTAAATTCAACAGCAAATTCTTTATGAGTTTCTTTTAAGGAATGCCAAACGGGGTTTTTTAATTGATGTTCTAAATCTATCATTAAAATGAAAGAAATTAAGTTTAACTATGAAGTGTCCTTGATCCATTTAAGCTTGCTTACAATGTTAAACTAAGGACTGTTTTATTTGTCGTTAGCGACTGATAAGTGAAGTTCGGAAATTTTGTAATAAAATCTACATTTAATTAGTATTTGTAAACAACAGGACCAACAATTCTACAAAAATATCGCAGTATCAAAGCACCCCTGACACACCCTTGTCATAAGCTGTAAATATTTTTGTAGAAATCTTAAAATTTATAAGCATGACACACACAAAAAAAGACGCATTTACCATTGTTGGTATATCGGCAAGAACATCTAATGAAAATGGGAAAGCGGAGAATGACATTCCTCAACTATGGCAAAAATTTATGGCAGAAGGTGTTGCTCACAAAATTCCCCATAAAGTGGATGATACCATCTATGCCATTTATACAAATTATGAAGGAGACCACACAAAGCCCTATACCATTGTAATTGGTTGCAATGTGTCCAATCTGGATAACATTCCAGAGGATCTAACTGTAAAAATGGTACCTTCTTCCAACTACACAAAATTTATGGCCAAGGGTGATCTTACCAAAGATGCCGTAATCAATACCTGGATGGAAATTTGGAACACGGATCTAAAAAGAACCTACACTACTGATATTGAAATCTATGGGGAGAAAGCATTGAACCCCACAGATGGAGAAGCTGAAATTTTAATTGCAGTGCAATAAACCCTCACATTATTTAGCCGCTATGTCCCCAATCTATCTGCTAATGGACATAGCGGTTTATTTAAATATTAAATACTCTTATTCAAATATATTTTTATACTTTTTGCATACGTAAGAAACGTATGCTATAAATGTACAATGATGTTATAAAATTCTGGAAACTGCACAAACTTTCCGTTGTTTTTGTAGTAGTAAGCATTCTTTTTTATGTAAGCTTTGGATATGATTTGGAGCGTACCTCTTTCATCAAGCTCATAACGCTTTATGCTGGATTGTTTTACTTTTTCTATAAGCTCATTCAGTTTGAAAAATGGAATCTCAAATTCCTGTTGATTTCAGGGATACTGTTTAGATTGGTGTTTTTTCTTGTAGAGCCTAATCTTTCGCAGGATTTTTATCGGTTTATATGGGATGGAGAACTTATCAAACATGGTTTAAATCCATATTTATACACTCCCAACGATTTAATTGGGCAAAATGGCTTGCCAATCTCAAATGCTGACGCGCTTTTTGCAGGTATGGGCGAATTGAGTGCAAAACATTTTAGCAACTATCCGCCGGTAAATCAAATCATTTTTGCCCTTTCTTCATTATTGGGAGGCGGCAGTATTTTGGGTTCTATAATTGTAATGCGACTGTTCATCATTTTTGCAGATTTGGGCATTCTCTACTTTTCAAGAAAATTGCTTCAAAATTTAAACCAATCCAATCACATGGCATTTTGGTATTTTTTAAACCCCTTGGTCATCATTGAGCTTACAGGAAATCTGCATTTTGAAGGTGTAATGCTATTTTTCCTTGTTTGGTCACTCTATTTAATTTCCAGTAAAAAAGAAATTTTGGCCGCTCCGATCTATGCGGTATCTATTATGGTAAAGCTTGTGCCCCTTCTTTTTTTACCTCTTTTTATAAAACATTTTGGTTTCAAAAAAAGCGCCATCTTTTATATACTGATTGGGCTATCATGTATAGTATTATTTTTGCCGTTTTATTCCCCTGTATTTGTCAGTAATTATTCTGAGACCATAAGCCTGTGGTTTTCTAATTTTGAGTTTAATGCAGGAATTTACAATGTGGTCAAACAAATAGGGACTAATTTTTTTGATGCCAAACCGTGGGAATTAGTAAAATCTTACGGTAAACTAGTAGCAATTTTGGTAATGGTGATTACGCTCTTAATGGCTTTTGTTAGAAAGAACCAAAATCTTAGCACCTTAATTACCTCTATGCTAATCGCACTATCGCTCTATTACTTCCTATCAAGTACAGTACACCCTTGGTATATTATCTTTCTAGTGGGATTGAGCATTTTTACAAGATATCGCTATCCAATTGTCTGGTCTTTTGCGGTAATTTTGAGCTATTGGGCCTATTCCAATCCAGACTATACGGAAAATCTATGGCTATTGGCCATTGAATATATTTTGGTCTTTGGCTATTTGATTTATGAAATAGTAGGAAAGGGGCAAAAAAAGTTATATTTCTTCAAAAAATAAATCTCATTTTAGCTCAATCGGAATTAATTTGTACTTTTAACCCATAATGAAAGGACAAGAATACATATTAACTTCATTGAGCATCACTGCTCCAGTACGTCCATTCTCTCCACGTCGTCGCCCGTAAGGGTGCACTAAAACTATGGAAATAGGTGAGTCCATTTCCGCAAAAAACACAAAATCATATTTAATTTATAGTTTAAATCGACATAGCAATGAAAATTGTAATTGCTAACGAATCACATATTAAGTACGCACAAATTATTAGCAATACCATAACGGAATCTGCCAAGGTACGTGGTACCGGTATCGCGCAGCGTACACCTGAATATATCATAAAACGGTTGGAAAATGGAAACGCAATTATCGCTTTGGATGGGGATAAATTTGCTGGTTTCTGTTATATCGAAGTTTGGGGAAACAAAAACTTTGTGGCCAATTCTGGACTCATCGTACATCCAGATTATAGGAAGCAAGGACTTGCCAAAAAAATAAAAAAAGCGGTTTTTGAATTATCAAAACAAAAATTTCCGGATGCCAAAATCTTTGGGATTACCACAGGCTTGGCCGTAATGAAAATGAACTACGAGCTGGGCTACAAACCTGTGACATTTTCCGAGCTAACCGATGATCCGGAATTTTGGAAAGGATGCCAAACCTGTAAGAACTTCGATATTCTTACGAGAACTGAACGAAATATGTGCCTTTGTACGGGCATGCTTTACGATCCAAATACCGCAAAATCAGAATCAAAAAAAATAAATGGAAAGGCTTTTCAGCGATTAAAGGAAATCAAAGAAAATCTCTTCCTTAAAAAGAAAACAAAATGAAAAAATTAGTTTTAGCCTATAGTGGAGGGCTAGATACATCATACTGTGCCAAATATTTATCCAAGGAAGAAGGGTTTCAAGTCCATGCCGTAAGCGTTAACACTGGTGGGTTTAGCGCTGAAGAGATTCAAGAAATAGAGCAAAAGGCCTTGGCATTGGGCGCAACTTCATATACTTCCATTGATGCGGTTTCCAACTTCTATGAAAAGGTGGTAAAGTACCTCATTTTCGGAAATGTACTTCGAAACAATACCTATCCACTCTCTGTAAGTGCCGAAAGGATTGTGCAAGCCATGGAAATTGTATCCCACGCCAAAAAAATTGGTGCAACCCATATTGCCCATGGCAGTACTGGGGCAGGAAACGATCAGGTTCGATTTGATATGATTTTCCAAATCATGGCGCCAGAAATCGAAATCATAACCCCAATCAGGGACAATAAATTATCTCGGGAAGCAGAGATTGATTATTTACAGAAAAATGGAGTGGATTACTCCTGGGAAAAAGCAAAATATTCGGTCAATAGAGGATTATGGGGAACTTCCGTTGGAGGAGAGGAAACCTTGACCTCCAATTTACCCCTTCCAGACTCGGCCTATCCAAGTCAATTACAAGAAAAGGAGCCAAAGCAAGTTAAATTGACTTTTGAAAAAGGAGAACTCATAGCAATTGACGGCGAAAAAGATACTCCCGTGGCAACTATCGAAAAACTGGAGGCCATTGCCTCAAAATATGCAATCGGCAGGGATATTCATGTTGGTGACACCATAATCGGAATTAAAGGAAGGGTTGGTTTTGAAGCTTCCGCTCCACTGATTATCATTAAAGCACATCATTTATTAGAAAAACACACTTTGAGTAAATGGCAACAATACCAAAAAGAACAACTAGGAAATTTTTATGGAATGTTGTTGCATGAGGGGAACTATTTGGATGAGGTCATGAGAAATATTGAAGCATTTTTAACGGACACCCAGAAGAATGTTTCAGGCGATGTTTTTGTAAGTCTTTATCCTTTTCAGTTTCGATTGGATGGAATAGACTCGCCGCATGATCTTATGAATGCTTCCTTTGGAAGTTATGGCGAAATGAACAAAGGTTGGACAGCTGATGATGCCAAAGGATTTATAAAAATCCTTTCCAATTCTGGTAAAATTGCAACCCATGTAAACCAAAATCATGATTAAAGCAGGTATTATAGGCGGGTCGGGCTACACCGGTGGAGAATTGATTCGGTTATTATTGAATCATCCTGAAACAACTATTGATTTTGTATTCAGCACCACTAGGGCAGGAAAACAAGTAACTACTGCCCACCAAGATTTGTTGGGGCTAACAAATTTGGAGTTCACAGGCACCATAAATCCAAATGTGGATGTTGTTTTTCTATGTCTTGGGCATGGAAACTCCACTAAATTTCTGGAGGAAAACACCTTTTCCAATAGTACTAAGATTATTGATTTAAGCAACGATTTTAGATTGAGTCAAGATGCGGTTCTACATGGAAAAACTTTTGTTTATGGACTGCCAGAGTTAAGTAGGGAAAACATAAAAACGGCAACTGAAATTGCAAATCCTGGCTGCTTTGCTACCTCAATTCAATTGGCATTATTACCCTTGGCCAAAGCAGGTTTGCTGGAAAATGAAGTCCATATAAATGCCATTACAGGAAGTACGGGAGCAGGTGTTAGTCCATCTGCAACATCCCATTTTAGCTGGCGAAACAATAATGTTTCGTGGTATAAACCTTTTACGCACCAACATTTGGGTGAAATATGTGAAAGTCTGGATTCCTTCGGAAATAAAACAGGAAAACTGTTTTTTTTGCCTACAAGAGGTAACTTTACCCGGGGAATATTGGCCACGGCATACACAAAGTTTGAAGGTTCAGTGGAAGATGCCCAAAACCTGTTTAAAGATTTTTATGCCGATGCGATCTTCACCCATGTTTCAGATGAACCCATCCATTTGAAGCAAGTAGTGAACACCAACAATTGTCACATCCATTTACATAAACATGAAGATGTGCTTTTAGTCACTTCGGCAATTGACAATTTAATCAAAGGGGCGTCAGGGCAAGCCGTTCAGAACATGAATTTAATGTTTGGTTTTGAAGAAAATCAAGGTTTGCAATTAAAAGCAGGAGTATTTTAAAACATACAGTGTCTGGTCGAGCGTAATCGAGACCTAAATAAATAAATTATGAAGATAGCAATCATAGGAGCAGGAAATTTGGGATTGGCAATAGCCAAAGGCGTCTTACATAGCAATGGAGCCACCACCATGTACCTGACCAAAAGGAATACGTCTGAAATCAAAGATTTTGAAAAGTATGGCAACGTTACCGTAACTACGGACAATCGTGAAGCGGTGCAAAAGTCGGATACACTAATTTTTGCAGTGCAACCAGGTCATTTCGCTTCGATTTTGGAACAAGTAAAGGACTTATTGACAGAAAATCATGTGATTATCAGTGCCATAACCGGTTTTAGCATTTCGAAAATTGAAGATATTATCGGTCACGACAAATACATTATCCGAAGTATGCCCAATACGGCCATTTCCGTTGGGAATTCAATGACCTGTATGTGTAGCAATGAACTGGGTAAAAAACGGGTTGATCTGGCCAAGGCCATTTTTAATCGAATGGGGCACACTATGGAAATTCCTGAAGAACAAATGCAAGCAGCCACTGTAATTTGTGCCAGTGGTATCGCTTTTTGGATGCGCCTGATTCGTGCCACCACGCAAGGAGCCATCCAACTGGGTTTTGATGCCAAGGAAGCCCAAGAGTTGGCCATGCACACCTGCAATGGCGCCGCAAGCTTACTTATTGATTCCGGTAGCCATCCTGAAGAAGAAATAGATCGTGTTACAACACCAAAGGGCTGTACCATTGAAGGATTGAATGAAATGGAACATCAAGGACTGAGTTCTTCCTTGATTCAGGGAATTGTCGCTTCGTTTGAAAAGATAAGTGCGATTCGAAAAGGATAAAAAACAATTATGAAACTATTTGATGTGTATCCATTATACGACGTAACTCCGGTCTCTGCCAAGGGCATAGAGGTTTTGGATGATAAAGGTGAAAAATACCTCGATTTTTATGGGGGCCATGCCGTTATTTCCATTGGTCATTCGCACCCACATTATGTAAATCGACTTAAAAATCAGTTGGAGCAAATTGGATTTTACAGCAACTCCGTTCAAAATCCATTGCAGCACCAATTGGCTGAAAAACTGGGAACGCTTTCCAATTGTCCCGATTATAATCTTTTTCTCTGTAATTCCGGAGCCGAAGCCAATGAAAATGCCCTGAAGATGGCATCTTTTCATACGGGAAAATCTAAAGTTATAGCATTCAGCAACGGATTTCATGGGCGTACATCCGCCGCGGTGGCTACTACCGACAATCCAAAGATAAATGCCCCCATCAACAAGCAACAGGAGGTAAACTTTTTGCCCTTAAACGATTTTGAAGCTTTTGAAAAAACCATCAATTCAGATGACTATTGCGCTGTTATTTTAGAGAGCATTCAAGGAGTTGGTGGTTTGGATGAACCCACCACCGAATTTTACCAATTTGTTGCTGAAAAATGCAAATTGAACAAGGTAGTATTGATTGCGGATGAGGTGCAATGCGGTTTTGGTAGAAGTGGTAAATTCTTCGCTTTTCAGCACCATGGTATTCAACCGGATATCATTTCAATTGCAAAAGGAATGGGGAATGGTTTTCCAGTAGGCGGAATTTTAATCCACGAATCCATAAAGGCGTCTTTTGGACTTTTGGGTACCACCTTTGGAGGCAATCATTTGGCTTGTGTGGCCACCTTGGCTGTTTTGGAGGTTATGGAAGCGGAAAATCTAATTCAAAATGCAGATGAACTTGGTGTTTATTTCAAAGCAAAAGCAGCTGAGATTCCACAAGTGAAAAAAATTAAGGGAAGAGGTTTAATGCTGGGATTGGAATTTGATTTTGAAGTTGCCGAATTGCGAAAAAAAATGATTTTCAACCAGAAATTGTTTACAGGCGGTGCAAAGGATAAATATGTCCTTCGGATTTTACCTGCCTTGAACATTACGAAAGATCATATTGATCTATTTTTTGAAGCACTAAAAGCAGAATTGGGATGAGTTTGATATTATCAACAGAAAAAAGAAATGCGGTTCTAGCTACCATGTCACAATTGGTAAAGTTGGAACAATCCAAAATTCTAGATGCTAATCAAAAAGATTTGGAAGCATACAAGGGAGAGGATTTGGCCATGCGAGATCGCCTAAAAGTTGATGTTTCCAAAATTGAGGGAATGATACTTTCCTTAAATCAGCTTGAAACGGAGCAAGACCCTTTAGGTATTGAGCGATTTCAATTTACCCATGACAATGGCATCAAGGTCAGTAATAAAACGGCACCTTTTGGTACGATTCTGATTATTTATGAATCTAGACCCGATGTGACCATCGAAGCAGCCGGAATCGCATTCAAATCAGGAAATAAGATTCTATTAAAAGGCGGGAAAGAATCCTTGAACAGTAATCTCATATTGGTTGATTTGTGGCATCAAGCTCTGGAAACTCATGACTGCTCAAAGGATTGGGTAAGCTATTTACAATTTGACCGAGCGCAGACCCAAAGTTTTTTGGAAAACCCGACCCAAAAAATTGATTTGATAGTTCCCAGAGGTGGTGAAAAACTAATTGCATTTGTAAAACAACATGCTATCTGCCCGGTAATTGTAAGTGGTAGAGGGAATAACTTTGTGTACGTGGATGCCGAAGCCGATTTGGAAATGGCTTTGGATATCATCAACAACGCGAAAACAACAAAAATATCTGCTTGCAACGCCTTGGACAAGGTGTTGATTGCTGCCGATTTGCCAAGAAAACAGCAATTTCTTAAACATTTGATTCAAGAACTTCAAAAAAGTAAGGTTGAAATTCTTACGGATACATCGCTTTCCAGTTTGGGGGAAACCTCTGAAATTAGGGATGAATCGGTTTGGTATGAAGAGTTTTTGGATTATAAAATTGTTCTTGGACAGGTTACTGATCTGACCGAGGCCATAACTAAAATAAACAAGTACAGTGGAGGACATTCGGCTGCAATAATCACCTCAAATGATGAAAAGGCATCAACCTTTATGCAATCGGTGGATTCTGCGGCAGTGTATCATAATGCTTCCACCCGATTTACAGATGGAGGTCAATTTGGGCTTGGTGGTGAGCTCGCCATAAGTACGGACAAATTACACCAGAGAGGACCTATTGGGTTGCAGCATTTGGTGAGCAATAAATGGTACGTAATGGGTAATGGCCAAACTAGATGATATGAAAAAGAAACGAATATTATTAAAAATAGGCTCCAATACCCTTACCAAGGAAACCAACCATATTTCAAGAGGTAAGGTTGAGGATATCGGTAGGCAGATTGCACATTTGTCTTCGGAATATGAATTTATCATTGTTAGCTCGGGGGCCATTGCCGCTGCCAAACAGTTTGTAAAACTGGAACATCCCGGTCCAGAAATCAATGTGAAACAAGCACTGGCCGCAATTGGACAACCTCACCTTATGCGCATTTTCCAGGAAAATTTTAGGGAGTTGGGCTTACTTACGTCCCAATGTTTGTTGTCGTATTCCGATTTTGAGAATTCCGACGCCAAAGCGAATATCAAGAATACCATCAATGTGCTTGTGGCGAATGATTTCATTCCCATAATCAATGAAAATGATACGGTGGCCACCGATGAAATCCAGTTTGGTGATAACGATAAGTTAGCGGCTTTGACCGCAGCCCTTTTAGAGGTTGATTTGCTTTTGATCGCTACCAATACCAATGGAATCTATACCAAGGAATCATTGCTTAAAAATCAACCTGAGACGATTGACTCTGTAGATGATTTAAAAAATCTATCCAGTGAAATAAACAATGGCAAATCCTCGCATGGAACGGGTGGAATGCAATCAAAAATAGAGGCGGCCACCATTGCCAAGGCGGCAGGTATTGAGACCTGGATTGTAAATGGATTAAAGGAAAACTTTATTCAGGATGCCCTGCAAAATTCCGTAAACTACACCAAAATCAAATGATGAAACACTACCTCTCCATACACGATGCCGATGATTTGACCCAATGGGTAGATGAGGCAATAGCCTTGAAGAAAGAACCAAAAAAATACAAATCCTTAGGCGCAGACAAAACCATATGTTTGTTGTTCTTCAATAACTCCCTTAGGACCCGTTTAAGTACCCAAAAGGCAGCCATGAATTTGGGAATGGATGTTATGGTCATGAATTTCGGGAACGAAGGCTGGGCCTTGGAATATGGTGATGGAACCATTATGGGTGAGGGAAAATCGGAACATATCAAGGAAGCGGCACAGGTGGTTTCCCAATATTGCGATATTGTGGCCATCAGGGCATTCGCCAAATTGCAAGACAAAATAAAGGATGAAGCCGAGGAAGTACTGGAGGGATTTACCCAATATGCATCCATACCCGTTGTGAATATGGAAAGTTCTGTTGCACACCCACTTCAGGCTCTTGCAGATGCCATCACATTGGAAGAAAACAATGCTAAACCAAAACCAAAGGTTGTGCTGTCTTGGGCACCACATCCCAAGGCTTTACCGCATGCTGTTGCCAATTCCTTTGTAAAAATGATGAAGCTCCAGAATGCGGAATTTGTCATTACCCACCCAGAAGGTTATGAGCTTGATTCAAGGATTACGGAAGGATGCAGGATTGAACACAATCAGAAAAAAGCATTGGAAAATGCCGATTTTGTTTATGTGAAAAACTGGAGCAGTTATTCCGATTATGGGGAAGTGATACATCAAAATACGGATTGGATGATGACAGCAGAAAAATTGGATAAGGCCAAGTTTATGCATTGTCTGCCCGTACGAAGAAATATGGTGGTGGAAGATGCCGTTCTGGATGGAAACCAGTCCTTGGTGATAGAACAAGCCAATAACAGGACGTTTTCGGCGCAAATTGTATTGAAAAAAATATTGGAGACTATTAAATAATTATGTCATATCGAACGTAGGTGAGATATCTCATCCATGCAGATTCGAAATGATCACACACAAAATGAAACAGAGATTATCCATAGTAAAAATTGGAGGAAACATCATTGAGGATGAACAGCAGCTTTCCCATGTGCTGGAATTATTCTCAAAGGTGGAAGGGCATAAACTATTGGTGCATGGAGGTGGAAAAAAGGCAACTGAAATAGGCAATAAACTGGGTATTGAAGCCAAGATGACCAATGGCCGAAGAATTACGGATGCTGAAAGTCTAGATGTGGCTATAATGGTTTATGGCGGATTGGTGAACAAAAATATTGTTGCCCAACTTCAATCCTTTGATTGCAACGCAATTGGAATGAGCGGAGCCGATGGCAATTCCATAAAAGCACACAAGAGACCTGTAAAAGAGGTTGATTTTGGTTTTGTTGGTGATGTTGAAGCTGTAAACGCAAAAAATATTTCAAACCTGCTAAATGCCCATTTCACTCCAGTTTTTTGTGCCTTGACCCATGATGGAAAAGGACAGTTGTTCAATACCAATGCAGATACGATTGCTGCTGAATTGGCCATTGGCATGTCAACCGAATTTGAAACGACCCTCTATTATTGTTTTGAAAAGAAAGGAGTCTTGCGTAGTGTAGCAGATGAAAACTCGGTTATTGCACATATCGATTCTAAAAAATATAATCAACTTTTACAGCAAGGCATTATTGCTGACGGAATGCTTCCGAAAATGCACAATTGCTACCATGCGCTCAACAACAATGTAAAACAAGTATGTATTGGAGACAGTACTATGCTTGAAAATTCATCCTCAAATTTTACCACCCTGACACTATGACAATACATCAAGATATATTGACCCAAAAAGCGATTGAACTACTGCAACAATTGATTGCTATTCCATCATTTTCAGGGGAAGAGGATAAAACCGGAGATGCTATCCAAAAATGGCTAAACGATTTTGACGTTAAAACGGAAAGACAATACAACAACGTATATGCTTTCAACAAACATTTTGATGAAAACAAGCCTACACTGCTGTTGAATTCCCATCATGATACGGTAAAACCAAATTCGGCCTATACCAAAGATCCCTTTAATCCACATATTGAAGATGGTAAGTTATATGGCTTGGGCAGCAACGATGCAGGAGGCTGTTTGGTTTCCCTTTTGGCAACTTTTGTCCATTTTTACGAGCGAGAAAACCTAAACCACAATATTATTATGGCCGCTACCGCCGAAGAAGAAGACGCCGGAGAAAAAAGTATACGGGCACTCTTGCCCATTCTCCCTAATATTGATGTGGCCATTGTGGGTGAGCCCACGTTATTGGATTTAGCCATTGCAGAAAAAGGCTTGGTGGTTTTTGATGCCGTTGTGGAGGGAACCCCTTCGCATGCCGCGCATCCAAATGATAACAACTCCATTTATAATAGTATTGAAGTACTGAACTGGTTTAAAGATTATTCTTTTGAAAAGGTTTCAGATGCTTTGGGTGAGGTAAAATTGACTGTAACCCAAATCTCTGCTGGAAATCAGCATAATGTGGTTCCCGCACAGGTGGATCTAGTAGTTGATGTTCGGGTGAACGATTGCTATTCCAATCAAGAAATTGCAGATATTTTGCAAAACGAAGCTCCCTGCAAACTAACGCCACGTTCTTTACGGTTAAATTCATCATCCATTGATCCAGACCATGATTTGGTAAAAAGCGGACTGGCATTGGGTCGAAAAACATACGGTTCCCCAACACTTTCGGATCAGGCGGCATTAAGCTGTCAATCCGTAAAATTGGGTCCAGGTGACAGTACCCGTTCCCATTCTGCCAATGAATTTATTCATGTACACGAAATAGAAGAAGGAATTGATTTATATATAAAAATTTTAAAAGGGTTTTTAACGCGTTAAAATGTCTGGAAAAACGAACTTATCGGAGCTACTCTCAGAAATGAATCCGCAATTGCATGAAGGCGATTATGTTTTTGTTTCTGTAAGTGATTCATTTTCCATCAATTTGCATGATGTGTTGGCAAGTTTTAGGGAACAGGAAGGTGTTACACTTGTGTTGGAAAAGCAAAAGGCAGATCAATTATCCTTGAAGTACGATTATGTTGCTTCGTGGATAACCCTTAACGTACATTCGTCATTGGAAGCTGTGGGGCTTACCGCTGCTGTTTCCAAAGTACTGGCGGAAAATGAAATTAGCTGTAATGTTGTAGCGGCTTATTATCATGACCATATTTTTGTGGATAAACAAAATGGTAAAAAAGCAATTGACGTATTAAAACAATTGTCAAAAATGAATTAATATAGACTTATGAAACTCTGGGACAAAGGCTTCAGCACAGATAAAAAAATAGACCACTTTACCGTTGGCAATGACAGGGAATTGGATTTGCTCTTGGCCAAGTACGATGTTATTGCTTCCAAAGCGCATGCCAAAATGTTGGGTAAGGTCGGGTTGATCAGTGCGGACGAATCAAATGTTTTGGTACAGGAGTTGGATGCCATTGCCGAAACCATAGCGGCCGGAAATTTTACCATTGAAGACGCTTTTGAGGACATGCACTCTAAAATTGAATTTCTGCTTATTGAAAAGCTGGGCGATACCGGAAAGAAAATCCATACGGCCCGATCCCGAAATGATCAGGTGTTAGTGGCCATGCAGCTGTACCTTAAAAATGAGCTTTCAGAAATTAAAAGCGAGGTCAAAACCCTTTTTGATTTGTTGTTGGATTTAGCCGAAAAACACAAATCTGTTTTGCTCCCCGGTTATACACATCTTCAGATTGCGATGCCCTCCTCGTTTGGTCTCTGGTTTTCAGCCTATGCCGAAAGTTTGATAGATGATCTTTATTTTGTTGATGCCGCTTATAAAATAGCTGATCAAAATCCGTTGGGAAGTGCTGCAGGCTATGGCAGTTCTTTCCCTATTGACCGAAGTTTTACCACAAAGGAAATGGGTTTTGAAACCCTAAAATACAATGTGGTGGCTGCCCAAATGGGAAGGGGAAAGGTTGAAAAGGCTACAGCATTTGGAATTTCGAGTATTGCAGGCACACTTTCTAAATTGGCCATGGATATTTGCCTGTATATGAGCCAGAATTTTGATTTTATCTCTTTTCCTGATGAATTGACCACGGGCAGTAGCATTATGCCCCACAAAAAAAACCCTGATGTTTTTGAACTGATACGGGGAAAATGCAATAAGATTCAAGCCGTACCCAATCAGTTGACCTTGATCACCAACAATCTGCCCAGTGGTTATCACCGGGATTTACAATTGGTAAAAGAAGTGATTGTGCCAGCAATTCAAGATATAAAGGCTTGTCTGGAGTTAATGCATTTCAGTCTTAAGGAAATCAAGGTAAATACTGAGATTCTGGATGACACCAAATACGATTATCTGTTTAGTGTGGATACCTTAAATGAGTTGGTCACCAATGGAATGCCCTTTAGGGATGCCTATAAAA
Source organism: Flagellimonas eckloniae (assembly GCF_001413955.1). Lineage (NCBI taxonomy): Bacteria > Pseudomonadati > Bacteroidota > Flavobacteriia > Flavobacteriales > Flavobacteriaceae > Flagellimonas > Flagellimonas eckloniae. The sequence goes on from NZ_LCTZ01000002.1 coordinate 3,450,554, forward strand.
AAATGGGTACGGAAATTGAAGCAGGCACCTTTACGCCCAAACGGGATATTGAACATTCCCATGAAGGCAGTTTAGGGAATTTGTGTTTGGAAGGGATACAAAAGAAAATGAATCGGGGATTGGATTCATAAAAAATGTACTCCGCAAAACCATCAGATAATTCCATCAATTAGGAGTGGATTTTTTGGGTGAAATTTCCGAACTTCACTTATCGGACGATATAGTTCATTAAAACGAACGATATCTTAAACGTTACCACATATTTTGAAAAGAAAAGTTCTAATCATATTCATAACCCTGATTATCTGTGGGATTGGCTTTGTGATTTATTCAAACAAAAAAATTGAGGGAGTTTGGATAAATCATTACAACACAAGTGTTTCGACCGACTATTTTTCTCCAGGTCGTGACGTACTGAAAATAAAAAATCAAACTTTTCATTCCTATAATCATCAGGCAAATGGTGGACTTATAAAAGAAAAGTATTTCCTTATTGGTAAATCTCTAAGACTATGGCCAAAGGATTCAACAGATTATACATTACCAAAGGTATTTGTTAATCGGGACAGTCTGTTTTTCGAATTTTATAACGAGCATAGAAGGATTTACAAAAAAATTCCAGATTCATTGAAAAACAATTCATATTTCAAATTGGATTTTACCAACAAAGCCTTTCGATTGGAGTCTGAAAAAGGTATTGACACAAACTATTTTGACTCGAAGTTAACGTATTATCGCCGAAAGGACCATCCACATATTGATTGGTATACTGGAGGCTGGGAAACTGTCTCTATTGACAACTATGACTTTTTATTATTGGCAGACGCAACACCAGTTATTATAAAGGAAAATAATGGGAATGTTTTACTATATGTTCTCGATGAAAAGAATAAATTACTGAAAATAAAGCTAGTTGAAATTCAACTGGACAGTACGGACTTAAAAAGCTTAGCACGACACAAAAAATATTATGTTGACCGTTAAAAACATGTGGTAACACGGTGTATAATTAATTGCGGGCGGATTTCCCAAAATGGAAATCCTTGCAATCAATTATCTTTAAGTCACAGCGGACATTTTCCGTTGGAGAAGTCCGCAACTAATCATACACAAACCGATAAGTGTCATTGTATTTTCTTTGGCCACTTAGTAACTTTAATTTAGGATGAGACATACCGCCATATATTTATTTTATGTGCTGTATTAGACGAGTTTTAGACTTCCGTAAATTTAAGGCTTTGGATGAGTGTATCTCTGGGGTATTCTAATGGTCTCTCTCGTAAGATTTATAATATTCTTCCAAGGTCATGTTGTGGGATTCAAAATGCTTCAATGTTGCGGTTATTTTTTGGATATGATCTATTCTAAATACCCTAAAAGCTTTTCGAAGACGGCAGTAGGCAATCAATAACCAGTTTTCTTGGGTACTGTATAATGCAAAGGGTTCTATATTTCTTATACTATGTTTATTGTCGATAGATAGGTACTCCATATGCAAAACCTCAAAATTGGTAATGGCAGCTTGGATACGCATGAGGTAATTACTGGTCTTTTGATTGGAATAGTTGTTGCTAAAGTAGATGCGTTCCGTAAGCAAACTGGCCTTATCTTTTTGTGAGCCTTTTAAAAGGGCCTTTATTTTTACGATGGCTTCAGAATAGTTCTGTACAAAAGAGGCATCCTTGTTTTTAAGAATCAATTGTTCTGCTGTAATCAGCGCATTGGCTTCATCTTCCGTAAACATTACAGGTGGTAGTTTGTAACCTTCCATCATGGAATACCCCTTGCCTTCTTCCGTAACGATTGGGACTCCGGATTTTTCAAGGGTGCGTATATCCCTGTATATAGTTCTTATGCTTACAGTGTGTTTGTTTGCAAGTTGTGTGGCCGTTACAATTCTCGAGGATTGTAATTGGGTAAGAATGGCGGTAAGTCTTGCAAGTCGTGGTTTTTCCTCCATATTAAATTAGCATTGTGCTAGTATAAAAGTATAAACTATGAAGAGAAGATTATCGATTAGTAGGTTAATTTGGAATAGCGGATTGCCATCCTTCACTAAGTTGTGCAGATAAGTTTTGAATTATTTCATCATACTCTTTATTACTGGCAACATTAATTGTTTCGTGTGGGTCGTTTTCTGAATCATAGAGTTCTTCTCCCTTAAATTCCCCTCTCACCCCCGTTTTTTCATTCCAATCATACCAAGCTATGTAATGGTATTTTTTAGTGTTTATGGAATATCCCATATATCTTTTACCATCCGCTGATACTCTTGGCCTTCTATGAAATTGACTAAAGGCCGCTTTTTTCCATATACGTTTTGGATTTTCAAGCAAGGGCACAAAACTGGTTCCCTGCATATATTCGGGAATTTCAATGCCAGCCAACTCGCAAAGCGAGGGAAACATATCGATTAACTCCGTAATTTCAAAGGTTTGTGCCCCTTTGTTTTCTTGTTCTGGATAACGGATAATCATGGGCACTTTTAAATCGATATTGTAGTTGGTCATTTTGCCCCAACTATTATGGTCGCCCAATTTCCAGCCATGATCTCCCCAAAGAATGATGATGGTGTTTTTATAGATTCCAATTTTTTTCATGTGCGAAAAAAGGTCTCCCAAAAGCGCATCTACATAACTCACACTTGCATAATATCCCTGCCGTAATGTTCGAATGGTATCTTGACTCATTCTATAGGAGGACGTAGGGTGTCCAATGTGGTTAAAACCGTCGTAGTGTCTTAACTCATACATAGAATTCATTGTATGTAATGGAGCACCGTCAGGAATCTCGGGGTTTGAGGCCAGCGGTATCTTCATGGGGTCGTATAGGTCCCAATATTTTTTGGGCACCGCAAACGGGAGATGGGGTCTAAAATAACCAAGGCCCATATAAAATGGCTTGTCCATTTTTGCTAAACGGCTTAAGGTCTGTTTTGCGAGTTTGGTCTGGGCGCCATCATAGTACATGGTATCATGGACATCTGCCGCTTCCCATGCGGGTCCAGTATTCCATCCATCGGCATATCTGATAGGCCTTAATTTTAATAAGGAATCTCTTTTTATTGCCTGTGATTTATTGACTTCTTCACTAATATAAAATGTTTCGCCATCCCTATTAATCCAATCGGGTTTTAGGTAGCGTGATGGGCGCAGGTCAGGCTCATCCCAAGAAATGGAATCGGGCATATAATTGTGAAAAATTTTACCAAGGTTTACGGTATAGTATCCAAATTTTGAAAAGTATTGCGGCATTGTAACTGCATGGGGATCGATTTCTCGGAATTTGTCTCCCAAATGCCAAACTCTGGTAGAGTCCGGTCTTAACCCCGTCATTAAACTTGCTCTTGATGGTGCGCAAACTGCAACTTGGGTAAAAGTTCGCCTGAAAGTCATGCCTTCAGAGGCCAACTGATCCATATTTGGAGTAATTGCCACCGAGTCTCCATAAGCACCCAGAGTAGGGCGAAGGTCATCTATGGATAGGAATAAGATATTTGGTCTAAGTTGCTCCTTTTCTGAATCTTTACAGCTCAGGAATGTTATAAATACAATTAGGATAACTCTAAAAAAGGTAAGACTTTTTCTCATGGACACTGTGTTAAGGTGAAGTTATTGAAAATAATAACTTTTGCCATTTTTTGGATGGACAAAAACCCAAGTGAAGTCATTAAGAATAAAAAAATACTAAGCTTTAGCAGTCAGTGATTTAAAGAATACAAATCCAAACCCCAAGAATAACATTAAATGAAAAGGAAAAAGTCCATAATCATTTAAAGGCACTGCACTGTACATTCCAAATAAGAAATAGACCATAAGTGCAAATTCCAAAATCATATTTGGGGATAGTTTTTTGGCCAGGTATTTATTGCCCTTCCAACTATCTGTAAGATTGTTGATGTTGAATTTAGGTGTACGTACAAACTCACTTCGTTTACCCATATGACCCTCCAATACTGCAACCGTGTTGTGCAATGAAAATCCTAGGGCAACGGAGAAAAAGGTAAAAAAGAGTTTGATGTAATCCACAAAATTATCAAAACCACTACCCTGTATGCTTTTATAGGTGAACCAGTAACAAACAAAGAGAATAATGGTACTGACTATAAAGAAGCTGGTAACCTCAAAAATCCAACCTAAATGGCCGTACATATTCTTAATATATAACATGGGAATACTAAGTAGCGCAACAATAAAAACACATAAGAACATTGAACTGTTCAACAAATGCATTACGCCATGAAATTTTGTTTTAAATGGAATGTTTTTGGCAGTGATCACACTCCAAACAGTTTTCCGGAAGTTTTCCGCACCGCCCTTATTCCAACGGAATTGCTGTGAACGTGCAGCACTGATTACTACAGGAAGTTCTGCAGGAGTCTCTACATCTTCCAAATATTTGAATTTCCAATTTTTCAGTTGGGCCCTATAGCTTAAATCCAAATCTTCGGTAAGCGTGTCACCTTCCCAGTTGCCTGCATCCAGAATACATTCTTTTCTCCAGATACCTGCTGTACCATTAAAATTGATAAAGTGTCCCTTTGAGTTTCTCCCTACCTGCTCCAAGGTAAAATGTGCATCCAAAGCAAATGCTTGAATTCTTGTAAGCGTGGAGTAATCTCTATTAATATGCCCCCATCGGGTTTGGACAACACCTATTTCTTGATCCTTGAAATATGGAACCGTCTTTTTCAACCAATCGCTTTCAGGAAGGAAATCAGCATCAAAAATAGCTACAAACTCTCCTTTTGCTATTTCCAGACCTTCTTTAAGAGCACCGGCTTTATAACCTTGTCTGTTTTCTCGGCGAATATGCGTTATATCCAGTCCGGTTTTTTGAAGTTCTTTTATCCTTTCCGCTGTTTCAATAACAGTATCGTCCGTAGAATCGTCCAAAACCTGAATTTCCAGTTTACTTTTGGGATATTCTATCTTGGAAATATTTTCCAAAAGGCGTTCCATTACATATTCCTCATTATAAATGGGAAGTTGAATTGTGACAGAAGGAATTTCTTTGGGATCTAATAGGTTGAATTTTGGGGCTTCTTCATTTCGTTTTTTATAGCCCAGATAATTTATCAAAAGATTTAATTGAGCCAAGCTATAGCAGAATATTAAAATTAAGGCTGTAGTGTAAATAGCGATGATGATAAAAGCGATAGTTAGTCCCATATTATTTTATACTGTATTTAAAAATCCAACCTAAGATTTTTATGCCTGCAAATATAGTACCTTTTACTGTACCAGAGACTTTTGAAATACCAATTCGCCTTTTATAACGTACTGGTACTTCGGCATATGTCATTTTTTTTCGCAAAACTTTAAGCTGCATTTCCACAGTCCATCCATAAGTTTTATCCTGCATTTCCAATTCTTTGAGCTTTTCGTATTTAATGGCCCTAAAAGGACCTAAATCCGTAAACTTTGCCCTAAAAAACAAACGCATTAAAAATGTTGCCAATTGGTTTCCAAAAACTTGTTGTGGAGTCATGGAACCCGGTTCTCGAAGCGATTTTTTTCTTGCTCCGACCACAAAATCAATGTCATTTTCTAAAATTGGGGCTACTATCTTATCCAATTCCTCTGGATAGTCTGAATAGTCTCCGTCAATAAATACGATAATATCCGGTGTTTTGGATTGTTTGGCCACATAATCTATTCCTTTGAGGCAGGCAAACCCATAGCCACGTTGATTTTCGGTTAAAACTGTTGCGCCAGCTTTTTCTGCATTCTCTAAAGTATTGTCTGTTGACCCATTGTTGACCACAATAATTTCTGAAACAGACTTGGGGAGTTCCGATACCACTTTTCCAATGGAATCTGCTTCATTTACTGCGGGAATGATGACTTTAATATCTGGCATTGGCATTATTTCAAATCGGACAGTTTGTTTTCCTTTTTAAAACCGCTAAAGCTAAACCATTCTTTTATTTTTTTCCCATTTTTATATTTTTCGGCAGATGTTAACTCTTCATCCATGTATTTAAGGCAATACCCATTTTTTACGCCATTCTCCAATTGACATTTGTGGTTTATTTTTTCATTTTCATCGTAGAAAAGCCACCAGTTTACTTTTTTTCCGTTTTCAAAATGACCTTCCATTTTCAACTTTCCTGTTTCCGTATGAAAATACCAATACCCCGTACGATTATTCATTTTATAATGCCCTTGTTCCTTAATATTTTTATTTGGGAAGTAATATTTCCAGAACTCTTCCTTGGAATCGCCCACCTTCCAGCCTTGAGCTTTTAAGGCGCCACCATCATAATATTCCCGATGATATGTTTTATCGGTATCAATAAGAAAAAGTAGCAGAAACAATAGGCTGAAACGAAGCATATTATTTTTTGTTCACTAAGGTCATTAAATCCACATCATTGCCCAACAGTACTTGATTGCTATCTATTCTACCTTGTAACGGGCCATTTTCCAGTTTCAATACTCCTCTTGGACATACAGCAGAACAAATACCGCAGCCTACACAACTGGAACGAACTATATTTTCGCCTTTTTGGGCATATGCACGAACATCAATACCCATTTCACAATATGTGGAGCAGTTACCGCATGAGATACATTGCCCTCCGTTTGTGGTAATCCTGAATTTTGAAAACAATCGTTGTTGAAAACCTAAAATCGCCGCCATTGGACAACCAAAACGACACCAAACACGGTTTCCAAAAATGGGATAGAAACCTGTGCCTATAACACCTGAGAAAATACTTCCGATTAAGAAAGAATATGATTTACGGAGTGTTTCTGATTTGAACAAAAATACTTGGCCTTCACCACTAAAAAAATGGAAACCAATTAAAGCAAGGATAATAACCAAATAACCAACGGCTCCATATTTTGCATCTTTTTGAAACTGTTCTCTTTTAAAAATCATTACCAGGGTAAAAACGGAGGTCAATAGAACGCCTACCCCAATTAAGAAAGTACTCTTGGTCAACCAATATTTGCTGGTATCATTGCCTAAATAGGAATAAATAACAGCTGTTGTCATCAAGGTCACAAAAACAACAACACTATGTACTACCCAACGCTCAATCTTCCATGCTTTTACCGTTTTATCACTAAGTTGTCTAAAAGAATCGCCGGCGGTTTCAGCCAAGCCACCACAACCACAAACCCAAGAACAGTACCAGCGTTTACCGTATTTGTACGTTAAGATTGGACTGATTACAAAAACGGAAAGAATTCCAAAAATCAATAGAGCAAAACCAATATCACCTGAGCTTAAAAAGCCTTTAATGCGGTATCCTTCAAAATTATAATAATTCAAAGGCCACATATTTTTAAGGTCATAATAAGGCAAGCTACCACCATTTAAGACTGAACTTCCATTCAATCTGGCCATGAGTTCTGGGATTATAAATGCAAATGCAGTTTGAAAGAACATCACACTCATTGTACGGATTCTTTCATATCTATTATGACGATACTTCCAGATAAACTTAATTCCAAAAGCAAGTATAGCAACTGTATATAGCGTTCCATAAACAAACCATTGACTGGCAGGGTTGCCACTTAAAGCCCTACTCAAAGGATCAAAAAGCCCAATAACTCCTGTGTTGTTCCCTTTCTGAACAAGTCCCAAATATTCCGGGAAGAAGTAAAGAATTATATAAAATGAAGTAAGCGAAATACCGGCTATCCATCCCCAAAAACCTTTACTTGAAATAGATTTAAACCAAACACCATCGTTTTTAATTCCCGGCTCTTTTTGTGAATACATATCCCAAGAAAACCACAGAATTCCTATTGTTATGGAAGCCAATGAAATGCTTAGCCATATTGATTTGTTTGGAAAGTCGACATTGAAAGCGGTCAACAAGATTATTGCTAGACCGAACAAACCAATTAGGGTTGCTATTTTCTGATTTCTATTTAATTCCTTTGGTGGCTGACCCGTTAAGGCCATGCTTCTATCGTAAGTGCTCATTTTGGTCTAGTTAATTTGAAAGATTCTTTTTAAACTTTTCTTTTTCAGTGCAATGGATTTACCAAAGTCCGAATTGTATTTTGAGACAACCTCTTGCTCATAATGCTTATAGAATTCGGGGTCAAAATTTGCATCTGATAGATGTTCAATAACATAATCAACGTCGCGTTTTTCAGTCAGCCATCTATCAAAAATTTCATGGCGCATCCGAATTCCAAAAGTGTTAATACCCAAGAATCGATTATTTTCTTTGTTGAACGCTATAGTGATGCATATTTTTTCACTGGAATGCCTCCAGTGAAAATGCTCCTCGTAGTCTTTTTTTCCTCTTTCTGAAAATACCCAACCATAGGTTTGATATTCAATATCCAAGAATTTTGCAGAATTGAACCAGTGACCTGGCTTGTATTCTAGTTTGTTTCCACAAATGGTCTGCGCTACTGTTTCGCCCATCATTCGTCCGGTATACCAAACGGCTTCAATGGGTCTTCGGTTTCCAATGGCCTCATGCTGTTCTGCACAATCGCCAATGGCATAAATGTCTTTGATGTTTGTTTCTAAAAATCGATTTACCTTAATACCACGGCCCAACTCAATCCCAGAATCTTTAAGAAAATCAATATTGGGAGTTACACCCGCGGTGAGTCCAACCATATCACAGGGAAGTTCTTCCCCAGTTTCGGCAATGATAACCGATTTAACACTACCGTTTTCATCCGAAACAATTTCCTTTAAATTGGTTCCCAGGCGTAAATCAATATGGTGTTCCAAAATATGTTCATTAATCATTTTTGATTCTCCACTTGGGAGGACCCCGTTCCAAAAGCTATTCTCTCTAACCAAAAATGTTACTGGAATATCCCTGCTTCGTAACATTTCTGCTAGTTCTATGCCGATAAGCCCACCTCCAACAATTACAGCTCTTTTACAAACATCTTTATTGGGTGCATTAACTTCCAATAAATCTAAATCTTGCTTTGAGTATAGTCCTTGTACTCCATGTAAATCTTGACCGGGCCATCCAAATTTGTTGGGTTTTGATCCTGTAGCTAATATCAATTTATCATATTGTAGAGCCCTAGATCCATCTAAAAGAAGTTGCTTTTTTTCGGTATCCACATGGTTTACATAGGCTCGCACAAGTTCAATATTGTTTTTCTCCCAAAACCAATTTTCATAGGGTTGAATATGGTCAAATTTCATATGCCCCATATATACATACATGAGCGCAGTACGTGAAAAGAAATAATCAGTTTCTGCGGAAACAATAATGATTCTTTTGTCGGAAAGTTTTCGAATATGTCTTGCTGCCGAGATGCCTGCAATTCCATTTCCGATAATTACAATGTTTTCCATAGAATTTTATTGGTTGTTAGAGGTGTGTCGTCCTTAAATATAAGAACTTAACGGTGACCCATAATTTAGAAAGAATTTAAATTCCCAAGACTCTGTAAGGTAGTGGGCTTAAACTCGAACGGCTAATACATTGATTTTTAAAATCTTAAATAAATCATAAAAAACCGTAAAACGTGTATGTTGTTAAAATTGACTTCGACATAAGTTCCAGTTTTAATCAACTTAAAGATTCAAAACATGAATTATAGAAAAACACTAATCACTTTTTTATGCTTCAGCATTTCTGGTTTAGGATTTGCGCAGAGCACTTCAACATTTTTTACCAAAACAGATATATTCCTTACTACTTATGTAAAGGATGGCAGAGTGGCGTACAAGGATATTAAGAATAATCCAGCAAGCTTAAATGAGCTATTGGAAATGGCAAAAGGAATTTCAGTCTCTGTTAACGATGCCAAAACCTATCAGGCATTTTGGATTAATGGCTACAATTTGTCGGTTATTAAAGGAATTATTGAAAACTATCCCATAAAATCCCCATTGGATAAAGCCGGTTTTTTTGACAAGATCACATATGAAATTGGTGGCAAAAAAATCACCTTAAACGATATTGAAAACAAATTACTAAGAGCAAACTTTCCCAAGGAAGCTAGATTTCATTTTGTTTTGGTTTGCGCAGGTCTTGGCTGTCCCCCAATAATAGATAAAGCTTATCTGCCAGACACTTTGGAGTCGCAATTACAGAGGCAGACGGAATTAGCCCTTAACGACTCCAATTTTATTCAAATCAAAGGAAAAAAAGTAAACCTATCCCAAATTTTTGAGTGGTATACGAATGATTTCACACAAGATGGAAAGAGTTTAGTGGATTTTGTGAACCAATACAGAAAAGAAAAAATTGATATTAAAACCAAGGTTGGGTATTACCCTTATGATTGGACTTTAAACGAAACCAAATAAAAATATTTTAAGAAACAACTATCATGAAACAATTTAAGAATACCATAGCAATTGCAACACTATTTTTTGCTTCAATTACCTTGTCTGCACAAGATGACGACCAAGGAGGAAGTAATATCCAGAATCTAACACCTTCTAAATTAATTGGTAAGGGCCAATGGGATGTTAAATTATTTAATAATCTGTATACCCAAGATGATAGTACTTTTGAGTCTGAGAAGGGAATCCGACAAAATTTCTTTACGTCAACTCTGGAGGTTTTTACGGGAGTATCGGATACACGAAGGGTTAATCTAGGGTTAATCGCAGAATATCGGGCAAACGGCAGGGATTTTCTTCAGGATGATGGAAGCTTTGAACGAAGAAACACCTCAGGACTCACTTCAATTGCACCATCCATTAAATTTGTTCCCTTTGAGAATGTAGGTAATTTTTCAATCTTAAGTTCTCTATCCATTCCCTTGGTCAGTAATGAAAATGATGAAGATACAGGAGTATTCCTGGACCAAAAAGGATTCACCTGGCAAAATCGTTTCTTTTATGATTACACTTTTCCGGGTAAAAAATGGCAATTATTTACTGAACTAAATACAGAATTGAATTTTGGGGATAAGGAAGAAAGTTTTGCCAATAATAGTTTAAATCTTGTTCCAGGAGTGTTTCTGAGTTATTTTCCAAGTTCAAAATTTACAGTTTTAGTTTTGGCGCAACATAACCAACGGTTAGATTTAGGGAACAACTTTACCCAAAACTTCACGGCACTGGGTGGTGGCGCCAAATATCAACTTACCAATGAATTGAACGTGGAAGTGCTTTACACAAACTTCGTTAGGGGAGAAAACACGGGTCTTGGACAAACATTTAACATAGGATTGCGGGCAGTATTGTAGTTCTAACAACATAAAAAACTATTTTAGGAGTCTTAATTTTTTAACTATGAAAGGATTAGGGCTCTTTTTTTTATGTCTACTCCAGATTTCGTGCAACAGCCAAAAGGCTGAAAAAATAAATGGGGTGAGCTTTGTTGGTTCACGAGAAGAGGTGACCCAGACCAATGTAGATCCCGTTTTGAATGTTGCTGCAAATTACGCTGCCGTAATGCCCTTCGGATTTGCTAGAACATTGAATTCGCCTAACGTTATTTTTAATACAGATAGGCAATGGTATGGAGAAACTAGACGAGGTGCCAAACAATACATTGAACTTTTACAAAAGAATGGGGTTAAAATCATGTTGAAACCCCAAATTTGGATTTGGAAAGGAGAGTTTACCGGTGATATGACCATGGAATCTGAAGAAGATTGGAAAACTTTGGAGGAAACTTACAGTGATTTCATTTTAACCTACGCAAAACTTGCGGAAGAAACCAAGGTTGAGATCTATTGTATTGGTACCGAACTGGAGGAGTTTGTAAAGAACAGACCGCAGTATTGGAAAGATTTGGTAGATAAAGTGAGGAATGTTTTTAGCGGAAAGCTTACATATGCGGCAAATTGGGACGAATACACAAGAACCCCTTTTTGGGAAAAATTGGATTATATAGGGGTTGATGCCTATTTTCCTTTGTCTGAAGAAAGCCATCCATCCTTGGAGCAAATGAAGTTGGGTTGGCAGCCCTGGAAATCAAAGTTGTTGGCAATTTCAGAAGCTAAGGACAAACCTGTTCTTTTTACGGAGTTTGGCTATAGAAGTATGGATTATACGGCAAAAAAACCATGGCTAGTAGACCGTAATGAGATGGATGTAAACCTAAAGGCACAGGCAGATGCTACCCAGGCCATATTTGATGAATTTTGGAAAGAAAAATGGTTTGCGGGGGGCTTTGTTTGGAAATGGTTTATACACCATACCAAATCAGGGGGAGAAAAGGACAATCGGTTTACACCCCAAAACAAACCTGCAGAATCTGTAATTCAAAAACATTACGTAAGCTTCAACAATCCTAATCCATAATCTAGCACACGCAATTAATGATACGCATTGTCCTTGCTTGTTTTCTTTCTCTGCTATTGGGCAAAGCATACGGTCAAAACACGGTTGCTGATATCAAGGTTCAAGGAAATAAAAGGACCAAAACAAATTTCATAAAGAAAATCACCAAGCTAAAAGCGGGTATGGAATTGGATTCCGTCCTAATTGAAGAAGATATTTATAGGCTAAAACGATTACCATCCGTAACCCATGCTTACTTTCAGGTGTCTCCTTCAGTCGGAGAAGGGAAGTATACTGTCGTTTATGGAATTGAGGAAAATTTTACATTGATTCCGTTTGTAAATGTATACACCTCCAACAACGATGAGTTTGCGTTCAGGATTGGGTTGCAGGAGTTTAATTTTTTAGGGAGCAATATTACCCTTGGTGGATTTTACCAAAAGGACATTTTCAATTCCATTGGAGCCCAGATGAGAGCTCCATATCTATTTGGAAAGAAATTGGGGCTTGCCCTAAGCTACCAAGACCTTACCACGCAAGAACCTGTTTTTCTTGACTCTGGAACGGCGGACTATAAATACAATAATGAATCTTTCGAAATCTTGGGGCTTTATGAAATAAACTACAAACATAGATTTGAGCTCGGAATCAATTTTTTTACTGAAGATTATGAATATCTATTTGGAACTACTGATCCAAATGTTCCTCAATCGCTTAATGTAGATAAGTATCTGTATAAACTGATCTACAATTATGATGCAATTCAATATTATTATCAATATTTATCTGGATTTAAGAGTACGCTCAACTTTCAGTATGTAAATAGCTCAAATACTCAACTCCCGGAATTTTTAATTGGGTTTAATGATTTTGTGTACTATACAAGGATTGGTGAACGGGGAAACTGGGCAAGTAGACTGCGTTTGGGCCTTTCCAGTAATTTAGATACACCATTTGCTCCCTTTGCAGTAGACAATAATCTGAATATTAGAGGTGTGGGAAATACCATAGATCGAGGGACCGGAGCTATTGTTTTTAATACCGAATACAGACACACCTTGATAGACAAAAATTGGTTTGTACTCCAGAGCAATATTTTTGTTGATGGTGGAACATGGCGAAACCCTGGGGGTGATTTTAGCGACTTTGGAGACGATCAAAATATAAGAATTTACCCAGGTGTCGGTTTAAGGCTGATTCACAAAAGGATTTTTAATGCCATCTTTAGAATTGACTATGGACATGGCATTACCAACGATGCATCAAAAGGAATAGTTTTTGGTATAGGACAATATTTTTAAAGTATTTCATCGATGATTTTTGCATTTCATCGATTTTTTACCATATTTGTAGCGCATCCCAGCAACAAAATATAAAAATGAAATTAATACCAACCCTTTTGTTGTGGGTAGGCATGTCTACCATGCTTCTTGCACAGGAAAATGAGCATAAGGTCATTGCAGAACAAGGAGATGGAATCTTTTCCATACTTAGAAAGCAAGGACTTGACCCTGCAAAGTACTACGAAAAGTTTATCACCCTAAACATAGAAAACATCAAGGATGGCAGTATGCTTCATGTGGGTAGGGAATACATAATTCCAAAAGCCAAAGATTCATTCAAGGAAACCGGGGTTAGAGTACAAATGTCCAATGGAACTGTTGACCCTATTTTTGATGCTGAACTTGCTACTATGTCTCGCAAGAGCAATTCCCTCAAGAATGCGGTTTATTATCTGATAGCTGAAAATAAGATTGAGGCGGAAAATAAATTTACAGACGATATTATAAAGAGTCTTGCAGCGGAGCTTATGGTGCATGGAGCCACAGTTTTTGTAATTGAAAGTGGTGATGAAAAAGTAGTAGAGCGAAAACCCCTGTCAGAGGTTGAAAAAATGGGCGCTTATGTTGAGACCATTAATAAGCGCTACCTTCAAAACAATGGAAAATATCAAAGATTATTGATTATAAGAGCGAATGGATTGATTAAAAATGGGAATATGGATGTGGCGGTATACCATCATAATAAAAGTGAAAAAGGACAGCGTTTCGCAGAGAATATCCAAAGTGTCTTCAAAAGAAACAGTATCTCAAACCGATCTTATAAAGACATAAACACAATTTTTCAAGATAAGAACAGCTTATATTTGGCAAAGAACACATTGCCAGCCATTACTCTTTTAACGATTGATAGCGGTTCAAAAATTTCAAAAAAAGATGGGATTCCTGTGCGTTCTGATAAAAAATCCTTTACCAATTGGGTTACAAGTGGTATTTTAAAGGATTATGCAGACCTTTCAATCGAAGAATAATTTCACAAACCATTTTATAGGCGCTTTTAGCCTAATTATTTTCTGTTGTAACACCAATATTATTGCCCAAGATTCTATCTTGAAAGTTGAGGCTATTGAAGGTGATGGGGTCTATTCTTTATTGAGAAGGAATGGGCTGGACCCGATTGAATACTATCAGTCCTTTATCAAGATGAACAAAGAAAACTTGACAGAAGGGGATAAGCTTTTTGTGGGAAGTATGTATCAAATACCGGACACGATTATACTAAAGGATAAAAAAATTAAAATTGAATCGATTCCCCGAACAGAATATCCCATTTTTGGACCTGACTTTTCCGTTGTTGATTCGCTTAGCAATAGGTTAAAGAATACAGTTTATTACTTGATTTCTGGACATGGAGGTCCTGATCCCGGGGCAGTGGCCAATTACAATGGTAAAATGATTGCGGAAGATGAATATGCCTACGATGTAACCTTGCGTTTGGCCCGCGAACTTATATCCCATGGTGCCGAAGTTCATATTATAATACGCGATGAGAATGACGGAATTAGGCAAGCACGAACCCTTGAGTTGGATACGGATGAGGTAGCCTATCCAAATAAAACAATTCCATTGGGACAATTAAAGCGTTTGGAACAACGGGTGAAAATTGTGAACGACCTATACTTGAAGAATACTGGAAAATATCAAAGACTAATTGTTACCCATGTAGATAGCCGGAGTAAAGGAACTAATATAGATGTATTCTTTTACCATCACCATAAAAGTAAAAACGGAAAACGCCTTGCTGAAAGTATTCATAAGACCTTTGATAAAAAATACAAAGAATTTCAACCCAACAGAAAATATACCGGCACCTTTATGGATAGAAGCAGTCTTTATTTGATTAAAAACACTTTACCAGCGATTGCCTATATAGAGATTGGAAATATTAAAAGTAAAAAAGACCAGCGTAGAATTTTAGACCCGGATAATCGGCAGGCTCTGGCGAAATGGATTTCCGAAGGTATTTTGTTGGATTATGAGACCAAATCCAACTAGTTGAGAATGTTTTTTGAATAGTATTGATAGAGTTCATCTGGCCCGGCACCTAAATAGTTTTTTAAATGAATCATACCAAAATGGTACTGAACCTTAAACCAACCTTTCTCCCGGTACTTTCGTGCAGAAGTAATCACATAGTCTGGAAGAACTTTAAATTTTGTATGCTGGTATAATCTTCGAATGAATTCCGTGTCTTCATAAATTAAATACCCTTCATTGAAACCCTTGTTCTTTTCAAAAAGTTCTTTTTTTATAAAAAGTGATTGATCTCCTCCTCTACATAAGCTGTGATTTATTCTTGAAAGCCAGGCAAAAAAGCGCAAAATAGGGTTATTGGTGTCAAACCTCATTCTAAAACATCCAGATTCATATCCTTGAGTAACGGATTCTAAAATCATTTGATCAAAACCTTTAGGTGGAATGGTATCTGCATGCAGAAAATAGAGAAGGTCTCCATTGGCATGTCTTGCTCCCGTATTCATTTGTATGGCCCTGCCTTTTTTTGATTGTATTACTTCAGCTTTATGTGCTGTTGCAATTGCAACGGTTTTATCCATACTGCCACCATCAATACAAATGATTTCTTGAATCGAACTTGAAACACTATTGTCATTTATATGTGAAAGTAGGTCCCCAATACAATTCTCCTCATTTAAGACTGGAATAAGGATGCTTATTTTTAGTTTATTCTGATTCATTCAACCCCCAATCATATTCCAAATATTCTATTTTGGTATTTTTAGAAACTGGATTATCCAAATACATATTAATATATTCCAAGAGTGAAGTTTGCTCGGTGAAATCACTCTTATACCATTTAAATATTCTGGAAAGTTCTGCTTTGTTTTTTTGAAATCGATTCCGTTTTTTATCATTTATGAAGTCGACAGTTGCCTTGGAAAGCAACCGTTCCATGTTTTTTGAAGTAAAAGCTGTATTGAGCAGCTTTGGACATGAATATGATGCGCAATTTATGGCAAAATGAATTCGAGGTTCGTTCATTTTACGGAGAACTTCATGTTCAATATCATTCAAGGAAGTTATGTTTTCCCCAACTGAAATCCATTTTTTCTTCCATTGGTTTGGAATATCCTTTATGCTTTTTGTTGGATAATTGTCCACAATCAATTTAACCGTGGCGGCATTGTATAGATTGATATAAAAAGCCAGTTTTTCATTGCCGTCCCAAGAATCTTTAGGTGAATTTTCAGAAAGATGATTCAGGTACCCTTTTAAAAGACCTCTATTATCTTTAAAGCCCAAATAATCTACATTGCCCTTGTTGTCCACATGTTTTTTGAGCAAGTCATTCCATGGTGTATGATTGGGTATGGAATTTTGTGGTTTTAAAACTTCAGTCTGGGCCGCATTTACTGTTTTATCTCCTTTTTTTTCATCAGGATTTACATTTCCATTACAGGTGGCTAGTAGTGTTCCAAAAAAGAAATACAGGATAAAATTCATAAATAGGTAAAATAGAGGCTAATTATATTACTGGCATAACAGTCATAAAAACGACGCTAACCTTTCAAAACTTGAAATTTTTTTGGCAAAAAAGTACTACAGAAAATTTTGGTTGTAGTTTAAATAACCTTGATTAGTTCTTTAAACAGTTGTATCATTTTTGGTTCGGTGTTGCCTGCAATTTCAATAATTTCCTGAATATTAACAGGTTGCAGGTTATCAGGGTCACATTCATCTGTTAAAACCGAAACTGCCAAGATTGGGAGTCGTAAATGATTGGCAACAATAACTTCAGGAACGGTGCTCATACCCACAGCATCTGCCCCTAAAATTTTTAACATTCGGTACTCCGCTTTCGTTTCCAGTTGTGGTCCAACAACCGAGGCATAAACTCCTTTTTGTAATGAGATGTCCTCTTTTTGGGCAATAGCTTCAATTTTGGTGCGCATATCCAAATCATAGGGTTCACTCATATCCGCAAAACGATCTCCAAATTCAGCAACATTTTTAAAAGCCAAAGGCGACCCCCCTTGAAGATTGATATGATCTTCAATAAGCATAATATCCCCTTTTTTATAGCTGAGGTTAATAGCGCCCGCGGCATTGGAGACAAATAGTTTTTTAATTCCCAATTGGTGCATTACTCGTATGGGATATGTTATATCCAAAAAGTCGTACCCTTCGTACAGATGAAATCGCCCTTGCATAACTACCACCTTCTTACCGGCAATGGTTCCATAAATTAGTTTCCCGGTATGAAACTCCACCGTTGCTAAGGGAAAGTAGGGAATATGATTGTAGTGCGCTTCAATAGGGTCCTGAATCTCATCGACTAATTGCCCTAATCCAGTACCCAAAACAATCCCAATTTCAGGATTGTCAAACCCTTTCTTTTTTAAGTAATCTACAGATTCGTCAAGTTGTTTTTTGGTCATTCTTTTATATGTTTTAAGTAGGGACTGAAAGCTTTGATTTCTTTAATGTCCTCATAATGGTCAACATCATTTTTTAGAGGAAGTTCAAAAAGATTTTCTCTTTTCAAATTATCCAATGTTGAAGGTAGCACAGCTTCTGTTCCCCATAGCTTATCATGAAAAAGCTCTTCTTTTAAGGATGTCATTCCCAAGAGATAATAACCACCATCTTCAGCTGGGCCAAGCACATAATCATGATTGTCTAACTTTAAAAAAGCGGATTCCAAATCTCTTTGGGATAAATCGTACATATCACTGCCAATAATAATGATTTTTTCATAACCAGATTTAAAACCATCTTGAAAAGCATCTAGCATGCGCAATCCTAAATCTCCGCCTTTTTGGAGTTTTTTTTGATAAATTGTATTGTCCCAAATATCCGTGTCCCAAATTTCTTCAGAATAGTATACACGTTTTTGAACGTTAAGGTTTTGGGTAATGGAAACTGTATGTTCCAATAAAAATATATAGATTTTCAATGCAGCCTCATCACCAATTTTAGAAGCCAATCTGGTCTTACATTTTCCCAGTTCTGGATTCCTTGTAAATATTAGGAGTAGGTTCTTTTTTGCGTTCAATAGTATCCGATTTGGTCAACAATTATTTGAATATGTTGGTCAGCTAGTGATATCAACACTTACAAAAAAATGAAAATATTTCAGCCTAAGAAAATAGAGGTTAAAGATACCGCTTTAGAAATTTTGAATGTAATAATCACTATATTAATACTTTGATTTAAATAGAAATTAAATGAAGAAAAAAACCTTTTCTTGTTTAATAGTAGTATTGCTGTTTGCCTGTAAGGGGAATACAGAAAAAACCATTGAAAAAATAGAACCAAGAATGTATACGGAAGACTATAGACCCCAATTTCATTTTTCGCCACCTGAAAAGTGGATGAACGACCCCAATGGATTGGTCTATAATGAAGGTGTATATCATTTGTTCTATCAATATTACCCTGAAGATATTGTCTGGGGACCTATGCATTGGGGACATGCCATTAGCAAGGATATGGTACACTGGGAACATAAACCCATAGCACTATATCCAGATGAACATGGATTAATTTTTTCGGGGAGTGCAGTTGTGGATAAGAAGAATACATCAGGATTTGGTACTGATGGAAAAATACCTTTGGTCGCTATTTTCACCTATCATTCCGAGGAAGGTGAGAAAGCTGGCAGGGATGATTTTCAGACCCAAGGAATTGCGTATAGTTTGGATAATGGCGATACATGGGAAAAATTTGAAAAGAATCCAGTAATCGGGAATAATGGAATCAAAGATTTTAGAGACCCAAAAGTTTTTTGGCATGACGATTCTAAAAGTTGGATTTTGGCTTTGGTCGCGGGAGATCATGCAAAGTTTTATGCGTCTAAAAATCTCAAGGATTGGGATTATTTGAGCGATTTTGGAAAAACAATGGGGGCACACGGTGGTGTATGGGAATGTCCTGACCTTTTTCCGTTAAAAGTTGAAGGAACCGATGAAGAAAAATGGGTTTTGATTATAAGTATTAATCCAGGTGCGCCAAATGGGGGTAGCGGAACGCAATACTTTATAGGTGATTTTGATGGTGTTCAATTTACATCGGACCAAAAAGAGCCAAAATGGTTAGATTGGGGTACTGATAATTATGCCGGTGTAACCTACAACAACATACCTAGCAATGAACGGATTTTTATTGGATGGATGAGCAATTGGGACTATGCCAGAGATACACCGACAAAAAAATGGCGTAGCGCAATGACGACGCCTAGAAACTTAGCATTGAGAAAAATAGGCGAAGAAGTTTTTTTAACAAATTACCCGTTAAAACAAGTTTTTGAACTAACAAAGTCAAGTACACCTAAGGAAATAGTGGTTCCACCCAACACTTCGGAAACTTTTTATTTTGATGGTTTGAATCAATCTCAAATTCGCTTTAAAACCTCTTCCAAAGATTTTAAGATCACTTTTAAAAATAGCTTAAACGAAACTTTGGAACTTGCTTTGGATTCCGAGAGTAATATATTCTTATTGGACCGAACGCATTCAGGTAAAGTTGATTTTCAATCTGACTTTGGGCATAAAAAACACATCATGCCCATTGGTGGCATAAACGAAGAGTTTGAAGTTACTATTCTTTTGGATTGGTCATCCATAGAACTATTCATGGATCGTGGATTGTACGTAATGACCGAACAAATCTTCCCTACAGAACCTTACGATCGATTGATTATTGAAAATTATGATGCCCAATCTCAGATTTCAGATGGGTTTATTAAAAAAGTGGAATCGGTCTGGTGAATATTTTTTTAGAACTTTGATACGGACCAGAATTGATTGATCGCAATTGATATTATCAATCAAATAATAGAAGAATTCCTGTTTTAAAATAATTAGAAGGAATTGTTTTTTTAATTGATATAGTGATAAAGGCTGTTTACAAGGGAACATATGGAACACATAATTACAAAGTACCAGAATATGTAGCCTAATTTTTCTTCTACAGCGTTCATTTTAGTGTGTTTTTTAGTTGAGATTTTTGATTTACATTTCGAAAGTACTGAAATGAATCACACAAAATTTTACATATATACCACTTGCATTCAAAAAGATATAATTGGTTGAAAATATATTATGAATTGCAAATTGAGATATAAACGGATTATATACTCCAAAGTCGGATTAAAATTTAGAAATCATCTAAATCCACTATTTTAAAGGAATGTGTCCGTATTTGATGTTAACTTAGGGGTAATCTAGGGTTTGATGGACTATAACAGAATTGATCAACAGATATCAGGAAGAATGCGAAAATGGGGAATTCCTGCCATTAGAGTCTCTTTTGCCATTATCTTTTTCTGGTTCGGAATTCTAAAACCTTTTGGTCTTTCTGCTGCAACCAGTCTTTTAAAATCTACTGTGGCTTGGTTGCCGTTTGGAAGTCCAGATACTTGGTTAATTATTATTGGTTGGTGGGAAGTGGTAATAGGACTTACATTTCTATTTAAGCGAACTACAAGAATTGCCATAGCACTCTTGTTCCTTCAAATGGTTGGGACCTTTATGCCTTTGGTATTTTTACCAGAGGTAACATTTCAAAATGGAAATTATTTATTGCCCACACTAGAGGGGCAATACATTATAAAGAATGTATTGATTATCTCAGCGGCTCTTATTGTTGGAGGGACATTTTATAAATCTAAAAAACACGAATAATGTGCTTGGTCAGAAACAAAGATATCTTTAAACAAGTGGAGTACCCTTTAAACGCTTTTCTATCTTCTTTTTCTTTTCCGTTAGACGTTTCATTACGTCCATTAAGTTAGAATCTTTTGTTTCTTTATATATTTCGTTGATGGAAAGTATAAGCTGTTTAGCCTCTCTTGAAGCTGCAACACGGTCGCTAGTGGACATATGACTCAAAGTTCTGTTCTGAAACTCTTCTGCCTTTTCTAATAAGTCTTCAGTCATTTTTATTTAAAATTAATCTAGATCGGCTAAATATAAGGGTTAGTTTCATATTTTATATCTATCTGGGTATTCTATTTTCATATTTATGAAATTATTAAGACGATAATATGAATCTTGCAATCAAAAAAACCGGCAAAATTGCCGGTTTTTTTGTGGTACCTCCAGGAATCGAACCAGGGACACACGGATTTTCAGTCCGTTGCTCTACCAACTGAGCTAAGGTACCTTTGTTACCTTTTACAAAGGCGGGTGCAAATATAATTTCAAAAATAGGATATACAAACAAAAACGTAAAAAAAGGTATTGGTTTTTTATAATTCTCCATCTTTGTAGTATGAACTTGGTGGTCGATATTGGCAATACGCTTATAAAATACGCAGTTTTTGAAAATAGGAGTATTATTTATACCCAAACTTCGGAATCAGGACTTTTTTTATCAAAGGTCAAGGAACTTTTTGAAGTTTATCCAAAAATTGAATACGCCCTAATTTCATCGGTTGGTACCTTAGAAAGAAAAGAACAAGATATTATTTCACTTTTTTGTAAGGTGTATGTGCTTAGTAGTTCCTCCAAAGTCCCATTTAAAAATAGTTACGCTAGTCCGCAAACCTTGGGAATGGATCGTGTGGCTTTGGCAACTGCTGCATTTTATAACAATCCAAGAGGAAACACGCTTGTCATTGATGTTGGTACCTGTATTACCTATGATATGGTCAACAATGCGGGGGAGTATATTGGAGGGGCAATTTCGCCAGGTATTCCAATGCGCTACAAGGCAATGCATAATCAAACTGCTAATTTACCACTCCTTGAGCCAGAGGACATTTTAGATGTCATTGGGAACTCAACACAGGCCTGCATGCATAGTGGGGTTATCAATGGGGTTTGTCAAGAAGTAGATGGGATAATAAGCCAGTACCATGATCGCTTTCAAGATTTAACAGTTATTTTAACAGGCGGTGACTCCCATTTTTTTGCCAAACGACTAAAAAATACCATATTTGCCAATTCTAAATTTCTCTTGGAGGGGCTAAATTACTTGCTGGAATACAATAAACGCTAGATGGTTAAGAAATTTTTGATTGCTTTTTTTTGCGTAGCTGCACATGGTATTTTTGCGCAAAACGGTACCGTATCACCATATTCATATTTTGGTATAGGAGACTTTAGAGATAAAGGTACAGTGGATAACAGGATGATGGGAGGCATTAGTATGTATGGAGATAGCATCCATATTAATTTAAGCAATCCAGCAGCCTATTCAAAATTGAAATTGACGACCTACACCGCAGGTATTTCCCATTCGGAATTAACTCTAAAAGATTTTACCGAAACACAGAAGACATCGGTAACCAATTTGGAATACCTATCCATAGGCTTTCCAATTGCTAAAAACGCTGGGATTGGTTTTGGAATAATGCCTTTTTCTTCAGTTGGATACAATTTGACCGATGAACAGGTCCCTTCCAATGGTGATCCAACCATTACTAATGTATTTGCAGGAGAAGGCGGTTTGAATAGGGTCTATCTTTCTGCAGGTTTTGAACCCATAAAAAACCTGAGCATTGGTGCCACGGTAAATTTTAATTTTGGAACTCTGGAATACCAAAGGATTCAAAGTGTTGAGGATGTGCAATTTGGTACGGTTGATAGACGTGAATCGCGAATAAGCGGGTATGACATCAATTACGCTTTAAATTATAATCCAATACTAAAAGATAAATATACCCTGTATACATCAGTTTTAATAAATACGCAAGGAAATCTAACCTCGACCAATACTCAAAACATAGGGTCTTTTTCTTTGGTGAACGGACAGGATATTGAAGTCATAGAAGTTAATTTGGATGCGGTAAACCTAAAACGTACTGAGCTTAAAATACCTACCACAACTACACTTGGATTAGGATTTGGAGAAAATAGAAAATGGTTTTTGGGAGGTGAATATAGCTTTCAGAAATTTAGCGATTTCCAAAATGACTTTTTAGGACTGGATAATGTAACCTATGGAGATGCTACTAGCTTTGCATTTGGCGGGTATTTTATACCAGACTATAGCTCGCTATCTGGATATTATAAAAGGATAACATATAGAGCAGGATTACGCTATGATGTGACAGGTCTTGAGGTAAACAATAAAGAAATAAACGACTTTGGCATAACTTTTGGATTTGGATTACCGTTGGGAAACTCGTTCTCCAATCTAAATCTAGGATTTGAATTGGGAAGAAGAGGAACAACAGACCAAAATCTAATAGAAGAAAACTATTTTAATATAAATATAGGTCTCTCATTAAATGATAGATGGTTTCAGAAAAGAAAAATAAATTAATAGAATTTTTTAAGAATCAATAAATAACCACCGATATCTGTACCATTAAGATGATTTTTTTCATTAAAATTTGTACATTAACCACTTTAAAATTAGTAAGATGAAGACGAAATGCTACTTAACGATGATAGCGATTATTATGTCGATGGGATTAAGTATGGCTCAAGCACAAAACCCAGAGTGCATGACCAATCTTTCCATTTACGCAGAACACGCCAAAGTTAGAAATTATGATGCTGCCTATGAGCCATGGAAAATGGTTTATGAAAGTTGTCCGGACATTAACAAGGCCAATTTTTCATATGGAGAAAAAATCCTGTCACACAAAATTAAAAATTCTTCTGGCGCAGATAAAGATGGATACATACAAGACTTAATGTCTTTGTTTGATAACAGTTTGAAATATTTTCCAGCAAAATTTAGTATGGCGGGAGTTGCCATTGATAAAGCCCTTTTGCTATATGACAATAAAATGGCGTCGGATGAAGAATTATACGGTATGTTGGATGCTGCCTTCAAAGGTGACAAGAAAAACTTTAAGAATCCAAAGGCACTTTATTTGTATTTCTCCGCGCTGGTAGATTTACACGGAGCGGGTAAAAAAGAATTGCAAGAGGTATTCGACGTTTATGATGACGTTACGGAAAAAATAGAGGATGAGAATAAAAAGTTGACCGCCATTATAACAAAGTTGTTGCCAAAAGAAGAAGCGGGAACACTTACATCCAAAGAAAAGAAACAACTCAGTGCAGCTACAACAAATTCAAAATCTTATGGTAAGGTAGCTACGAGTGTTGATGCCAAACTAGGTGCACTGGCAGAGTGTGATAACTTGATTCCTTTATATGAGAAAAGCTACGAGTCTAAAAAAGGTGATGTAAATTGGGTAAAGCGTGCAGTAGGAAGAATGTTCTCTAAAGAATGTACGGACGATCCAATGTTCAGAAAATTGTTTGAAGCACAGTTGGCTTTAGATCCTTCTGCGGATGCCTATCTTTATGGTGGAACCCTTAAGCAAAAATCTGGGGACAGTAAAGGTGCTATTGCTGACTTTAACAAAGCAGTTGAACTGGAAACGGATAACTTTAGAAAATCAAATATTCTATATAAGATTGCAACCACCGTACGAAGAAGCAGCAAATCACAAGCAAGAAGCTATGCCTTAAAGGCGATAGATGCCAATTCAGCAAACGGAAAAGCATATTTATTGATTGCCAATTTGTATGCAAGTAGTGCAAATGCATGTGGAAGTACGGCATTTGAGAAAAGAGCCATTTACTGGAAAGCTGCAGATATGGCCAGAAAGGCAGGTAGGGTTGATCCATCTTTAAGTGGAAGAGCTAACAAGTCGGCAGCTAGTTATGCTGCCAAGGCGCCTACCAAAGAGATGATATTTAGTGCCGCTATGGCAGGAAAAACCGTTACCTTCAGTTGTTGGGTTGGTGGTAGCGTTAAGGTGCCCAATCTCTAGTGTGAAACAGAATATAAAAAATAATTTAAAGTGTGTTGCCACGGTTTTTACCGTGGCAATCCTTTTTATATCCTGTAAGGATAACTATGAGCGGGTAGGTGAAGAAGCGGTAAAACCTGTTTTTCCACAAGGGGTAGCTCAGAATTTTGTTCTGACCTACACGGAGACCATAGAGGAGATGAGTACAGAAGACTCATCCAACACCAAAGTGATTGCCATACTGACCAGCCCAATTACAGAGGATTTTGACAATCAAAATTTTAAGTATCGCACGTTTCCCAAAGGGCTTAAAGTGGATTTTTTTGATGAGAAAAACCAGAAGAGTGTTATAATTGCAGATTACGGAATCGTGTATTCCCAGACAAACTTAATTGACCTTCAGGGAAATGTGGTTATAGAGAGTCATGATGGCAAAAAGCTGGAAACCCCGCAACTTTTTTACGATAGATCAAACAATTGGATATTTACCGAGGAAGTTTTTACGTATACAAATCCGGAAGATGGCACTGTAATGGATGGCGAGGGAATGGATTTTAATAGAGATTTCAGTCTTTTTAAAGCGCACAAAACCTTTGGTCTAATGACCATAAAAGAAACAGAATAGTATGATCAAGTTTTTAAGATATACAGAGTATTTGTATCTGGCCGTTGCCATAATCTCCATATATAAAATTGCGGTTTTATGGAGTATTGACCCAAAAGAAACCTATATCTTTATTTTCTTTGCAGTGGTCTCAGTAGGTATGTTCCTCTTTAGAAGGAGGTATCGTAAACGTTTTGAAGAACGTAAAAAAGATAATCAACAGTAAAATTGGACACTTCGTTAATCATTATTATTCTTTCCTTGCTGTTCTCAGCTTTTTTCTCAGGAATGGAAATCGCTTTTGTTTCTGCAAATAGGATTCACATTGAAATAGAAAAGAAACAAGAGGGCTTTTTTGCCAAGGTCCTTACATGGCTTACGGAAAAACCATCCAAATTTATTGCGACCATGCTCATTGGCAACAATATAGCACTGGTCATTTATGGGTTTTTCATGGGAGATGTTCTAATGGATTGGTTCCAGAACCTAGTTCCCACATCTTCAGAATTTTTAAATTCATTGCTTACCGATTTCAGCCTCCTTTCCCAAACAATTATTTCAACCTTAATAATCCTGATGACAGCGGAGTTTTTGCCCAAAGTGCTGTTCCAGATATATTCCAATACACTTTTAAAGGTTTTTGCCATTCCCGCTTACTTTTTTTACATCCTGTTCTCCTTTATTTCATGGTTAGTGATCAAAGTATCAGATTTTATACTGCGTGTTTTTTTTAAGACCGAAGGGGATGAAGTACAATTGGCGTTTACAAAATTGGAGCTTGGCGACTATATTACGGAGCAAATGGAAACAGTAGAAGAAGAAGATGAGGTAGATTCAGAAATTCAAATATTCCAGAATGCATTGGAATTTTCCGCTCAAAAGGCACGAGAGGTAATGGTTCCCAGAACGGAGATTATGGCCGTAGAAATTGATGAGACCCCTAAAAACCTTACCAAATTATTTACGGAAACAGGCTATTCCAAAATATTGGTTTATAAGGAAAGCGTTGATGAGATTATTGGTTATGTGCATTCCTATGAACTCTTCAAAAAGCCGAAAACCATTAAAAGCATTTTACTGCCCGTTGAATTTGTTCCTGAGACAATGCTCATTCAAGATATTCTAAATGTTTTGACCAAAAAAAGAAAGAGCATGGCAGTGGTTTTGGACGAGTACGGGGGTACTTCTGGGATTATGACCGTAGAGGATATTATTGAAGAATTATTTGGAGAAATAGAAGACGAGCACGATTCCACTGATTTGGTTGAAGAACAATTAAGTGAAAATGTATACAAGTTTTCTGCTCGTTTAGAAGTGGACTATATCAATGAAAACTATAAATTGGAACTTCCAGAAAGCGATGAATATGAAACTTTGGGAGGATTGATCATGAATGATATTGGGGAAATCCCCGAGCAGGACACAGAAATAAAAATAGATAATTTCTTATTTCAGATTTTAGAAGTGTCCAACACAAAAATAGATTTGGTCAGCGTACACGTTCTAGCTGAAGATTAACAATTTCCACAATGTTTTGGGCTTTCTTAATTGAAAAGAAAATGGTATTTTCGCCCACTGAAATTAAAGTAAACCAGCACTAAAATGGCAATATTAGAGAATATTAGAAAACGAACAACCGTACTGATTTTGATCATTGGTTTGGCATTGTTCGCATTTGTAATATCAGGAGTGTTTAGCAGCAATGATTTTGCAGGCACAAAAGTAAGCTCCTCTGTGGCAGAAGTAAATGGAGAAAATATATCCATTGATGACTTTAGAAAAGAGGTAGAAAATGCATCCAGAAGATTTGGCTCAAGTCTTTCTTCAACCCAATTGGTAAACCGTGTTTACGATCAAGAAGTGAGAAAATCCATTTTGGGACAACAGTTTCAAGATTTGGGTATTGATGTGGAAAGTGATCAAATAATAGAATTTGTAAAAACTTCGGGATACGCGCAAATCCCAGATTTTCAAGATGAAAATGGAATTTTTAATCCAGAAGTTTTCAAAAGCGCCATTGCGGACTGGAAGGTAAACGATCCTCTGCGATACGATGCTTGGTTGCAAGATGAACAATCCATTATACAAGCTGCCAAAGAACGTTTATACTTTAATTTGATTAAAGGTGGGGTTGGCGCTACACTTTCCGAAGGGGAATTTGATTATAAAATGGCCAATGAAAAAGTGGATATACAGTATGTGAGAGTTCCGTATACTTCAATAGCTGATAGTAGCATTCAGGTTTCCAAAAAAGAGATTCAAGCATATATCAATGACCATAAAGATGATTTTCAACAGGAAGAAGCTCGCGATATCCGATTTGTGTATTTTGAAGAAAAGGCTTCTGCGGATGATGAGAAATCAGTAAAAGATGCAATTACTGCACTTCTTAATGATACGGTTGAATATTCAGAAGAAAGAGACGCTACGGATACTATTTCCGGTTTCAGCACTACCAATGACATGGCCGCTTTTCTTGATAGAAATTCAGATACCAAGTTTGATACCATCTATAAGGCCAAAAAGGATTTGCCAGCTGTTGTGGCAGATACTCTAATGGCACTAAAAATAGGAGAAACTTATGGACCTTATCGTGATGGCGATTTCTTTAAAATTTCTAGAATAATGGATGTAAAACCTGAAGGGTCGGTTAAATCAAGTCACATTCTTTATGCTTATGAAGGTTCCGAAAGAGCTAACCCTGATATCACAAGAACAAAGGAAGAAGCAGAGGAAGAAGCAAAAAAGATGTTGGTTGAGGCCAAAAAGGCGGATGCTAATTTTGCTAACCTTGCAAGGGAAAATTCCGATGATCCCACTGCAGCTCAACGCTCAGGTGACATCGGATATTTCCAGGAGTCCAACTTAGGTTTGGCCGAAGCGTATAGAAATTATTTGTTTTCGCATGATTTGGGAGAAATTGGCCTGGTGGAAACCCCTTTTGGTTTCCATATCATAAAGGTTGATGATAAACAAGACATTCTTCAAATAGCGACCCTATCCAGAGAGATTGAACCATCAGAGGAAACCATCAATACATTATTTACCGATGCTACTAAATTTGAAATGGCTACTATAGATGGTGAAGCTGAATCTTTTTCAGATATCGCCAAGGAAAGTAGTTATTCGGTAAGACCAGTAAACAAAATAAAAGAGATGGATGAGAATCTCCCAGGTCTTTCAGCCCAAAGAAGTATAGTTCAGTGGGCATTTAATGATGATACCAAGGTAGGGGAGATTAAACGTTTTAGTATAAACAATGGGTATGCCGTTGTGCAATTGACCAAAAAACATGAAGAAGGTCTAATGTCTCCCGAAGATGCTTCTGCAACCGCATTGCCTAAAATCAGAAAAGAACGTAAAGCAGAACAAATCATCGCTGCCAATCAAGGAAAGGCCATGGATGTTCTTGCAAAAGATAACAATGTAACAACTTCCAATGCCACTGCCGTTACAATGAAATCACCCACTATTCCAGGTGCTGGTAGAGAACCATTGGTGATAGGTGCTGCTTTTGGTTTAGGGCAAGATGCTACATCTGAACTTATTAAGGGTGAAACAGGAGTATTTTTGGTGAAGGTGACGAAGAAAGAAGAGGCACCTACTTTGGAAAACTTTAGCACATATGCCAATACCTTAAAAACCAATGCATCCAATCGTGTAAACAGTGCAGTCTACAATGCGCTAAAAGAAGGAGCGGAGATTGAAGATAAACGGGCAATCTTTTATTAGGAAGAAAATATAATTTGATGTAAAAAGCCTCCAACTTGGAGGCTTTTTTAGTTTATTCCTGCTGTTTGGCTTTTACAATCTCTCTTATGGACTGCCCATCAATCAAAACATCCTTGAGTACAGCATCACCATTTTTTATATTGACCAAAGCGTAGGTAACGCTGGTAGTATCCAATTGGGATTCAGTATAGGTTAATTCCGCATCATGCGCTTTGGATTCTTCCATATAGAATCGATCAAAAGGATAATCAATTATTAACTCTGTAGTGGTATAAGAAGTAATATAGCCAACTTCGGCTTTTACAAAATCTTCTTTTTCACTCAACTTTTCTTTTGAAACTGATTTGATTTTCGCAAAGCCATCATCGTCTTTGGTTAGTGAAATAAAAATATCATCACCACGTGCCCAATCATGTTCTTTTGGAATTTCTATTGTGTTTTCATCATAACGTAGTGTAATATACTTCCCTCTAAATGGGTCATTGGGGTCTACAGGTGCAGTTTTGAATTTGTATTCTTTCCCACTGGCCAATACATCTTCTTTATCCCATATCATTTTGGCAGGGACTGATAGTTGCATTAAGCACACAAGAACAAATACGGGTAGCATAAATTTTTTAATGTTCATTTTTCTTTCTTTTTCTGAGCATCCAATAGTTTGTGGCAAAAAAACCGACTCCTACCAATACAAATAGAATTCCTCGTACAACAAAGCTAAGGTCAGTGTCAAAGAACCTACAGGTTATTAATATGGCAATTATGGCCAAACCATAGTTCAATATCCCCAAATGATTTTTTTCGGCACCATTTCTTATGGTAAGGATACCTATTGCCAAAACCAATAGATTGATTAGGACTACTGCAAATGAAAAGTAGTGCCCAATAATGAAAGTAATGGCAAATACTATAAACATGGGCGCAAGTGGCTTTATATCTTCGATAGATTTATTCTTTTGATATACATAAAACATCCAGCTCGTCAATGCGGTTAAAATTACAGACACTATAAATTCAGGTGTTGTAATCAGCTCTTTGAATACGTATTCATGTTTTCTTAAATCCTCCCAAATCTCAGAAAAACTTAATGTTAAAAGCAATATGATCATACCAAGGCTACCAAAAAGTTTATAACCATTGCTTCTTGCTTTTTGTTCCGTAAAAAAGTCTAGATTTCCGATGAGATAGAAAAGCCCAAAAAGACTGAAATAGGCAACCATCATAAGTTCTCCTTCTTTGTCGGCAAGAGTGCCTAAAACAATAAGAACTGATAACGGGACAAACCAATTGTGTAGCACCATAAAATTGCTCTTTGGTCTTTTCTTGAACAATTGATAATAATGGGGAAGTATACTCAAAAGCAGCGGCCAATAGAGATATGATTCTTTTGAAGGGCTTGACCAATAACTTGTTTCAGTTGCGTAATAGGTTATTCCAACAATAAAGAATAGGGAAGTCAATGAAGAATTCATTACATATACTATTGGAAGACAAATTAACATCCATGTTAGTATAAATGTGCTTAAATCGCCAGGGATGTTATAAACTTGACTTACCAGGGATATACTTGCGCCAACCCCAAAAAACAGGAATGTGGAAGTACTCTCCTTCCAAGCTATACTTTGATTTTTTTTGATTAATGCATAACCGCAGAGTAGCTGTCCTATTACAAGAGGTAAAAAGGCAAAAATGGTCTTTATGGTTTTTGAAAGTTCATCCCAATTATGTGCTATAATCAAAATAATTCCAAGCCCTACTAAAATAGCTCCCAAGATTCCGAATACTACAAAAAGGCGATTTATGGAAGAATCTCCTTTGTCTTTGTAATGATTCTTGATTTTCTCTGCAGTTTCCTGCGTAATAATATCGGCCTCGATAAGGTCCTGTAAATCCTTGAGAATACTCATTTTTTCATTTC
This sequence comes from Flagellimonas eckloniae, assembly GCF_001413955.1. Lineage (NCBI taxonomy): Bacteria > Pseudomonadati > Bacteroidota > Flavobacteriia > Flavobacteriales > Flavobacteriaceae > Flagellimonas > Flagellimonas eckloniae. Next base: position 3,482,017 of record NZ_LCTZ01000002.1, read on the forward strand.
AAATTGACGTAATGATGGGTCAAAAAATACCCATAACAATTTTGATTCTAGATGAATATAGCAAAAATCATTGGAGTTATAGTTTGGTGATTGATAACTCTCTTTTTTGAATTGATACGTTGATACATCAATCTTGGTTCAGTTACAAAACCATTTCACGAAACTGATAACAGGTACTGAATCCTTTGGATGAAAAATAGGATGGAGCATTTTCGTCTCCAGTAACCATAACAAAGTCTCCTCCCCATGCACCAAGACTTTTTACAGCTCCGGGAAAATCTTTAAAAAGCTTGGATTTTATGGTTGGTAAGCCCAATACTTTGGATAGCGTTTCTTCATGTTCTTGAATTAGGGTTTCAAACTCTAAAAGTGAAGAGGAGGCAATCATTTTTTTTGTAATTGAAGAGACTTTGGAAATTAAACTGCTCTTACTAAATCGTTGTTTTCGATAGTTGGTAATCGCTTCTTTACTACTTTGCTTTTGATTGAGATGGACAAAGTAAATAGAATCTTTAAAAGAAGGATTAAAAGCCACTTCCTCAACTTTAGGATTGTCATTTTCCAATTGATACAAAATAGGGCCATCATGTTGCGCACAGGCAATATCATAACCACTTCCACCGAAGGCGTTCCAAAGTAATTTATAAGGATCAATTTTTGCCCATTGGGCAATGTTGTTTATTAATGTTGATGAAGTACCCAAGCCCCAATTTCGCGAAAAATTAAGGTGGGTTTCGATAATAAACCCGACTGAATTTTGTAAAAATTCCGGGTTTTGTGATTTGGCTTCGGACAATAAATCTATCAGGGTTTTTGAAATAGCACTATCAGTCGTGGAAATTAGTTTTAAACCATCTAAGTCAAAGCTTCCGTTAAACCATATGCTTTTTTTTTCATCAAAACTTTTCCATTCCAACAAGCCCGTAGATGCGGTCTGGGTTACGTTTAAAGATTGTCCATATTTGGCGGGTACGGCTAACCCAAGGGCTCCATCCAAAATGGCATACTCTCCAGAGAGCAATAATTTACCGTTGCTGTAAAACTCCTTTTGCATTAGTTAGATCTAATCTTTTCCAAAGCTTCTTTTACAGAGGGATTGGTAACAGCATGGTCTTTAAAATAATCCACAAGTTGCAGTTTTTCACTTTCGGTAGCTCCCATTTGGTTCAGCATGTTCAGCAAATGCATTTTCATATGCCCTTTTTGAATTCCCGTAGTTACCAAAGAACGGACCGCGGCAAAATTTTGTGCCAATCCGGCTACGGCGACAATCTGCATCAATTCTTTTGCGTTCGGATTTTGAAGGATTTCCAAAGCCAATTTTACCAATGGGTGAAGCGAAGTCAATCCACCCACAGTGCCAAGAGCTAGTGGAACTTCAATCCAGAACTTAAAGATATCGCCTTCAATGCTTGCATGGGTTAGACTTGAGTAACTACCATTTTTGGAGGCGTAGGCATGAACTCCTGCTTCTATCGCTCTAAAATCATTCCCTGTTGCCAAAACCACAGAGTCAATACCATTCATTATCCCTTTGTTGTGGGTAACAGCCCTGTACGGCTCTGCCTTGGCAATAGCGACTGCCTGTATTATTTTTTTAGCAAATTCTTCTGGTGGAATATTATCTTCATTTAACTCATGAATTGGACAGCTGACTTCCGCCTTGACCAAACAATTGGGCACATAATTGGATAGGATACTCATTATAATTTCTATCTCCTTCTCGGCATCCGTAAAATTGGGGTGTCCATTTGCCTTTTTCTTCAATGTTATGGCAAATTGTTCCAAACAAGAATTGATAAAGTTGGCCCCCATCGCATCCAGTGTTTCAAAAGTGCAGTGCAATTGGTAATACCCATCAATTTTATCACTTAAATTCCGAAGTTGTATGGTACTGATTCCACCACCTCGTTTTTCCATATTTTTGGTGATAGCGGAGGCATCTTTGTAAAAATCAGGTAATATCTCCTCGAAAAAAGCATTTAATTTTTCAGAACTTCCTTTAAATATAAAATGGACCTGCCCCACTTTCTCAGTTCCCAGAATTTCAGTTTTAAACCCACCACGATTTAACCAAAATTTGGCGGCCTTGCTTGCCGCTGCCACCACGGAACTTTCTTCAATGGCCATAGGAATGGCATAGAGCGTATCATTTATCAAAAAATTAGGGGCAATCGCAAAAGGGAGGTAATAGTTGGTAACCGTATTTTCTATAAACTCATCATGCAGCTTCTGTAGTTCTATATCGTCGTTCCAATAACGTTCCAATAGTTGCTTGGTTTCCTTCGGATTTTTGGTAAAGTTGGAGGCGACCCAATTAATTTTTTCACTTTTGGATAGTTTGGAAAATCCTTCAACTGGAGTGGTCATAGAGCTTGGTTAAAGGGTTCAAATATAAAGATAATGCTGTTTTTCATTGTATTTAAGTCATTTTTCAATGGTGTAAGGATGTATTTTCTGTTGCAATTGTAACATTAAAGTTTAGATTTTCGATAAATATTAGTAAACTTGGTAGATTTTAATCAATTTATAACTTCAATGCGAAAACAGCTTCCCTTATTCCTGATTGTTTTAGGATTTTTAACCACATCAATAGCCCAAAAGAAAAAAATAACCCTTGAAGAAATTTGGGGAGGCACATTCAGAACTGAAAACATGGATGTGCTACGTTCCATGAAAAATGGAAAGCAATATACTATTCTGAATTTTAATCAATCACCACGTTCCAGTAGTTTGGATAAATACAATTATGAAACTTTGGAAAAAGTGGAAACCCTTGTGGCCTCTTCTGATGAGATTCCTTTTTTCAGTTCCTATGCCTTTAGTGATGATGAGTCAAAAATAGTACTGGCTACGGAAATTGAGCCCATTTTTAGGCGTTCACGTTTAGGCATTTACTATGTGTATGATGTTGCAACCAAGAATATTGTTAAGGTTTCTGATGCTAAAATTCAGGAACCTTTATTATCTCCGGATGGTTCAAAAGTTGCGTATGTAATGGAAAATAACATTTATATAATGGACATGGCTTCCAGTACCACCAAACAGATTACTTCGGATGGTGTTAAGGGAAGTATTATAAATGGCATAACCGATTGGGTATATGAGGAAGAATTTGCCTTTGTACGTGCATTTGAGTGGAACAGTAATGGAACCAAGATTGCTTTTCTAAAGTTTGATGAGACCGATGTGCCACTTTATGCCATGGATGTCTATGGAGAGAATTTATATCCGTTTCAATATGAATTTAAATACCCAAAGGCAGGAGAGAAAAATGCAATAGTATCCTTGCAGCTGTTTGATGTGGCATCGGCCGAGACATCAAAAGTGGATTTGGGCAAGGTGGAATACATCCCTCGAATACAATGGATGAAAAATCCTGATTTTTTGAGTGTACAAACCATAAACCGACATCAAAATCATTTGAAACTACATTCTGTAAATGCGAAGGATAATTCAGTTTCAGTATTGCTCGAAGAAAAGGATGATGCGTATGTGGATATTACGGACAACCTGACCTTTTTGGCTGATGACAGTTTTATTTGGACAAGTGAAAGGGATGGTTATAATCACATTTATTTATATGGCGGAGGAGGTAAACTGAAGAATCAAGTTACCGAGGGAGAGTGGGAAGTGACCAATTACTATGGTTATGACGAAAAAGGAGATAAGATATATTACCAGTCCGTGGAGAATGGCTCTATTAATCGAGATGTATATAGTATTGCCAGTTCCGGAAAGAACAAAAAGCGCTTGACTGAAAAAGAAGGAACCAATTCTGCCGATTTTAGCACAGATTACAGCTATTTTATCAATACCTATTCAAGTGCTGTGATGCCCTATGAATTTACATTGCACAAAGCATCCAATGGGAAAAAACTGAAGGATATAAAAGATAATGCTGTTCTGGATAGTGCATTGGAAGGTTATGAATTGACTCCAAAAGAGTTTTCGACCATAAATATCAATGGGAATGATTTGAACATGTACATGATCAAACCCGTAGACTTTGATGAAAGCAAAAAATACCCGCTCCTCATGTTCCAATACAGCGGACCAGGCTCCCAACAAGTTGCGAACAGATGGTTTGGGAGCAATGATTATTGGCATCAAATGCTCGCATCTGAAGGATATATTGTGGCCTGTGTGGATGGAAGGGGAACTGGTTTAAAAGGCCGTGATTTCAAGAAAGTTACATACATGAATCTGGTAAAGTATGAGACCGAGGATCAAATCGCAGCAGCCAAAAAGCTGAGCGAACTGCCATATATTGATGAAGATCGCACAGGTATTTGGGGATGGAGCTATGGAGGTCATATGAGCACGAACTGCCTTTTAAGGGGAAACGATACTTTTGAAATGGCCATTGCCGTTGCTCCGGTAACCTCTTGGCGTTTTTACGATACCATCTATACCGAACGCTTTATGCGAACACCACAGGAAAACCCTGGAGGGTATGATGATAATTCACCGTTTAACTATCCCGAGCTTTTAAAGGGAAAATATCTTTTGGTGCACGGTTCTGGTGATGATAATGTGCATGTGCAGAATTCTATGCGTATGATTGAGGCTCTAGTGCAAGCGAACAAAGATTTTGAATGGGCCATTTACCCAGACAAAAACCACGGAATTTATGGAGGCAATACTAGACTTCACTTGTTCACCAAAATGACCAATTTCATTAAAGAAAATTTATAATCAAACCACCTAATATATGTCAGATATTGTAAAACCAGCCAGTGAAAAGGAGCTTTTTGGGCATCCACAAGGTCTTTTCTATTTGTTCTTTGCCGAATTATGGGAGCGTTTCAGTTTCTATGGGATGCGGGCCTTGCTCACCCTGTATATGGTCAATGTTATATTCGAGGCCTTATCAACAAGAGATTATGCTGCAGCTGCAGTATATGCTTCTTATGGTTCTTTGGTCTATGCATCAACAGTAATTGGAGGAAAAATATCGGATTCTATTCTAGGTATGCGTTCTTCAATTTTTTTGGGTGGTATTTTAATGGCGTTGGGGCATTTTGTATTGGCCATCGAGAACAATACAGCCTTCTTTTTGGCCTTGGCATTTATTATAGTTGGGAATGGATTTTTTAAACCTAACATATCAACATTTGTAGGAACCTTGTACAAAGATGGGGATACCAGAAAAGATTCTGGATTTACTATTTTTTATATGGGTATCAATATTGGTGGCTTCATATCACCTCTACTATGCGGATGGCTGGGAGAAACGTATGGATGGCATTATGGTTTTGGTTTGGCCGGAATAGGAATGCTTACAGGATTACTTTTCTTTTGGAGCGGGATAAAAAAGAACGTTTTTGGTGAAGGGGGCAAACCACCGAGTGTTGAGGTTTATGAGAAAAAAGTGATAGGAATTCCTCAAAAACACCTTATTCCAATTTTAGCATTTTTATCAGCTCCTTTGATTGCGTATTTATTGCATTCCTATAAATCTTTAGGAGGTGAAGGAAGTTTTTTTGAGGATCAAAACATTGTAAATGTATTGTTCAAATTGATTGGAGTGGCAATTTTAGTTTACATGGGTATGATAATGATTAAATCTACCTTGGATGAGCGAAAAAAGCTTTTTATGGCTTTATTGATTACTTTTTTCATGACCATATTTTGGGGGTTTCATGAGTTACATGGTAGTGTAATTACCCTTTTTGCAGCCAGAAATGTGAACTTGTCCCTCATTAATGCAAGTCAGACCAACGCCTTGAATTCCATGTTCATCTTTATTTTGGCGATTCCAATTTCATTGGTTTGGACGTATTTAGCAAAAAAGAAATTAAATCCAAGAACGCCCTATAAATTTGGTTTGGGTCTGGTTTTGGCTGGTTTAAGTTTTTACGTGGTGTCCCTAAGCGGCGGAGCGGCGGATGAAAATGGAATGGTGCCATTTTCTTATTTACTCTGGCTATATTTTATATTATCAGTTGGAGAATTATTTATGTCACCTGTTGGACTTTCAAAGATTACTGATTTATCACCAAAAAGAATTGTGGCATTTATGATGGGAGTTTGGTTTCTTTCCTCTGCTTTTGCTTTTCAAGTGGTTGGTTTTATTTCGAAACAACTGGCTATTGAAAGCACAGATAGCAATGTGGGTGGTTTGGATACGCTTGATGTATATTTAGACGGTTTTCGCTTAATTGCAATATATGCCTTGGTTGCGGGAATTGTGGTATTGGTGTTTGGTCCGCTCATGAAAAAGTTGATGGGCAACGTTCACTGATTAATCCAAATCAAAAATATAATATCCCTTTTCACCAGTACTGTGGAAAGGGATTTCTTTTTTACTACACGTTCGTTTCCAACGTTCAATGTAGCTTGGGTAGTTGCTACCATCAGCAATAACAATTTTTGGTTGGATTGAATCGATTACGCGTTCCAGATTTACCTTGGGGGATTGTGTGAGCAGCAAAAAATCTTGGACCTCCATTTTTGGATAAATACCTGAACTATCCAATACATACAAACTTTTTCCATTGATATTATAGCTGTTATTTAGTTCATGAACAGCAATGGATTTGATTCGTTCCGCAATTTTGTAATCATTTATGGAGCTTTTTATGTTGCTGGTATCCTCAGCATAAGTAGTAAGGATTTTTCCAGTTTGATGAAGCAATATTGTATTCTTGGATTTATGCAATAGGATAAAAGCTTCTTTGTTCTGCACTTTTACCTGAGTCCAAATAGTCCAGCCCTGTAATGCTACAATTCCAAGTAAAAGTGCAATGGCGTTTTTAAATCTTGGTTTGGAAAGAAATACGATCAAGGCAATGATAAACAGATACGCTAAAACCATTTGGATGTTATCAAAAGGAATATCTTTTATTATAAACCCTTCTTGCCGGGCAACCCAGTCTACTATAGCATTCATGGTGTTGATTACTTGGTTGTAAGCGTAAACCATAAAATTGGGTAGACTATAAAAATGGACAGCAGAATAACCAAAACGCCCATTCCAAGAATAAAACCTAAGAATGGAATGATTAGAAGATTGGATACAAAGAACAAAGCCGGAAATTGATGGAAGTAAAAAAGACTGATGGGTAAAACACCCAATTGTGCCGCAACGCTTACGGAAAACAATTGCCATATTTTTTGAATTAGATAATTTTCAGGAAACCAGAATTGCTGGAGTTTCGGATAAATCCAAACAATGGCAAAAACTGCCGCGTAGCTCATTTGAAACCCTACCTGGAATAAAAACAAGGGCTTTATTAGCAAAATGAAGAACATGGATAAGGCAATACTATTAAAAGCATTGGTGGGTCTATTCAGATACATTGCATAGGCTAAAAAGGAGAACATGGTCACAGCTCTTACAATAGAAGGGGAAAGTCCTGCTATAAAAGCGTAAGCCCAAAGTAAAAAGACAATCAACACCAATTTTATGCCTTTCCCTTTAGGGAATCGTTCTATGGGATTTAGCAAAAATTGGAGTAACAACAGGAGAATACCCACATGAAGCCCGGAAACGGCCAAAATATGAACGGCTCCGGCATTTTTGTAATTGTTATAGGTGCTTTCCGAAATGTCGCTACGTTGACCCAGCAATAAAGCTTGAATTACAGCTAGTTCATCTTCTCCAAAGTCTTTGGTTTTTAATTTTGTTATTATGTGCTCCCGGAAATTGGAGGCTAGGCCATAAATTGTTGTAGAAGCACTTTCTTTGAAAATATAGTCTTTTGAATTGACCCTGATCTGATGGTAAATCCCCAGCTTTTTCAAATAATCCTTATAATCAAATTGGTGCGGATTTAAAGACGGTTTGATTGTTTCCGCTTTTGAAAATACAATGAGTTCGTCATCAACTTTTAGCTTTTTTGCTGTGGAATCTATCGGAAAATTCAAAATCAAGTTTCCGGAACTTTGTTCATTTTCCAGGGAAATTACGTTCACCACATAGCGTTGGGTAAATGGATTGGGTTTAAGAACTTCCCTAATCTTAAGTTCCCACAGTTTTTGTTCAGTAAAGTTTTTCTTTGAATAATGGGTTGGAAGACTTTTGGATTGAGCTACGGTAACAATAAAAATTCCCAAAAGTGATGTGGCAAAAACAAAAATTAATTCGAAATAAGGAAATCCATTACGAGTTTGTTTCCTTTTGGCCCAAAACAATAACAGAAGCAGGGTTAAAATACAATAGACAGGAACTCGCCAATCAACCTGAATATTAAAACCTATGACAATGCCTATAATTAGACATAACGTCAATTTTATAGATACAAAATTAAAAAGTTGCATTATAGAATTCGCATGGCCTTTACAAAAGCATAATTCCAATAGCCTTCCCGTAAGGAAGATACGATTACACCTCTCGAGGTTGAGGCGTGAATAAATTTTATGTCGTTTCCTTTAACATCAACAACTAAACCTACATGGTTTATACGTTTTCCGCTTTTACCGGTCTTAAAGAAAAGAAGGTCGCCCTTCTGTACTTGACCTACTTTTATGCGTTTTCCCTCCTCTGCCATTTGGTAGGAAACCCGAGGAAAAACAATATCATTTTCTTTTAAAGCAACATATACTAAACCGGAACAATCCATTCCCTTTCGTGTAGTGCCTCCAAACTTGTACCGTGTACCTGAAAAGGTCAACGCCGTAGCGATAATATTTTCGGCTTTTTTGTCCTTTCGTTCTTCTTTTTTGCTTTTTTCGGGGAGCGTGGTGTTTTCAGCAGTACCCTCAACAGTAACGGTTCGGGGAGTGCTGTAGGTTCTTTTTTTCTTGGCCGACCCACAGCCAATAATGGTTAAAAGAGCTAGAAAATAGAGTGTTTTCCGTAACATCCAAGATACTATTTCATTCTTGGTCGCTAAATCTAAGCATTTTCGATGATTAATTTAGCCGCCAATTGACTCGCACCTTTTCCGCCCAATTTGTTTTTTAGCAATTTATAGTCTTCCAAAATGCGGTCTCTATCATTCCCTTCTATAATTTTTGAAAGCTCAGTTTTGAGGTTAGAAGTAGTTAAATCACTTTGAATCAGTTCTTTGACAACTTCTCTATCCATAATTAGATTCACTAGTGAAATAAAATCCAAGGTGATGATTCGTTTAGCAATTTGATAGGAAATCCAATTTCCTTTATAGCATACCACTTGAGGGATGCCAAAAAGAGCGGTTTCCAGGGTCGCAGTGCCGCTGGTTACCAATGCGGCATGCGAATGCTTTAATAGGGAATAAGTTTGATTGGATACGTATCCTACATTATTTTCTTTTAGAAAGGAGGCATAAAAGTCATTTGGTAAGCTGGGGGCACCAGCTATAACAAACTGATAATTTGGAAAATCGTCAGAAATAGATAGCATTATGTGCAACATCTTTTGAACCTCTTGTTTTCTACTTCCAGGTAATAGCGCAATTAGGGGTTTTTTGGAATCCAACCCGTTTTCTTTTCTGAAAGTGGGTTCATCAACAATTTTGGTATTTTCAATGGCATCAATCAATGGATGACCAACAAAGTGCACAGGGTAATTATGTTTTTTTTCGTAAAACTCCTTTTCAAACGGAAGTATCACATACATGGCATCAATATCCCGTTTAATTTTTTCAATTCTACCTTCTCGTGAAGCCCAAATTTGTGGTGAAATGTAATAGTTGGTAGTAAAATTATTTTTCTTCGCCCATTTTGCGATACGCAGGTTAAAACCGGAAAAATCGATAAAAATAATGAGGTCTGGTGCAAATTTCTGAATGTCTTCCTTGCAAAAAGCAATGTTCTTGAAGATAGTGGGGATATTTTTAAGAACTTCCAGAAACCCCATAAAGGCCATGTCCTTGTAATGTTTGGCCAATTCCCCGCCTGCCTTTTGCATTAAATCGCCACCCCAACAACGAATTTGAGCCTTCTCATCCTCTATTTTAAGGGCCTTGATAAGATTGGAGCCGTGAAGGTCTCCAGAAGCTTCACCTGCTATAATGTAGTACTTCATTAAAAAAGTTCAAATTCAAAACATCACCTTAATCAACTAAAAAACTTATAGTATAAAATTACCAAAGCAGTTAGCAAGGTGGCAATCATAACTCCTCGTGCTCTGTAATCCCGTTTTAAGCGCAGAAAACCAAAAAAAGCAACTAGGTTCAATATGGCACCAAGTGCCAACAAGCTTCCTATATGTCCTTGAACTATTGCTGCCTCAAAGGTTTCAGCAATTCCCAAATCAGAAAAAATCAAGATATAGAGCAAAGTACCAATGGTATTCGCAATTACCCCTACAACAAAACCTATAATAATTTCTTTCCTAGTGTTCATTTAAGTTCCAATTGTTTACTTGGGAAATTACATGATGTGCGGTAAGGTCAAATTGGGTGGGGACCACAGAAACATAACCTTGTCCCAGAGCCCAAATATCGGTATCCTCACCTTTGTCAAGCAATTCAAATTCACCAGTTAACCAATAATAGTCTTTTCCCGTAGGGCTGGTTCGTTTATCAAACTGTTCTTTCCAGTTGGCCTTGGCCTGTCTGCAAACCTTTATTCCCTTGGGTTCGGCATCGGTTTTTGGAATATTGACATTGAGGACAGTACCTTTTGGGATTCCGTGTGCCAATGCTTCAGAAACAATACTTTTTATCGATTTTCCCACAAAGCTAAAATCCGCTTCCCAAGAATAGTCACATAAGGAAAAACCAATGGCGGGAATACCTTCAATACCGGCTTCAATCGCGGCACTCATGGTTCCCGAGTAAATAACGTTTATCGAAGCATTTGAGCCATGATTGATTCCGCTTACGCAGATATCCGGTTTTCTGTCCAATATTTCTTGCAGGGCCAACTTTACACAATCGGCAGGCGTACCGCTGCAACTATATTCATGGGGAGCACCATCTTCTTGATCAATGGTCACTTTCTTTGAATACAGCGTGCTGTCTATGGTTATGGCGTGTCCCATGCCAGATTGGGGGCTATCCGGAGCCACAACAATAACCTCGCCTATCTCCTTCATTAACCGGATTAAAGTTCTAAGACCTGGGGCAGTAATTCCATCATCATTGGTAACTAAGATGAGTGGTTTTCTCATTTTGTATAATTAATGCTGTAAAAATACGTTTTTCATAAGTATATGATGTCCCAAGTGTTTAACAAAAAATTACAGTCCCTGCTCCAAACTGGCACGGTTTTTTCAGTATCTTAGGGAATTCATACGAATAGAAACGGAGAATGATGTAATGTGGATTTGATGATAAAAAGTCAAATAATCTAGCTCCCAATAAAACCATATTTATGAAGAAGAATTTCGCCTTTGCGCTTTTAGTAATTCTTGTTGCAGTAGCTTCCTGCAGTTTTACAAATAAATCATTTGAGAATGATGACAAGGATAAGTTGCTGTTGGACTTGATTACCTACGTATTGGAACGGGGACATTATGAGCCCAAAGACTTGAACGATAATTTTTCATCAAATGTCTTTGATGATTTTGTCGATATTCTAGATCCTACAAAAAGGTATTTTTTAGCCAGCGATATCAAAGAATTTGAAAAATATAGGTTTCAAATTGATGATGAAATACGAAATACAGACATCACTTTTTTCAATGTAGTGTACCAGCGTTTAATGAAACGTATGGATGAAGCAAAGGGAATTTATGCAGACGTACTTTCCAATCCGTTTGATTACACAATGGAGGAAGATATCAATATTGATTATCGTGATCAGGAATTCGCCTCCAACAAAAAGCAACTTAAAGAACGTTGGAGAAAACAACTGAAATATAATACTCTTGGTGTTTTTGACAACAAGGTGGACAACAAGATAGCAGAGATGAAGGGTGGTATGGCAGGCGAAGGAGGAGACATCGCCTATGCAAGTACCGTTGTAAACTTAAAAGAGGCCAATTCGGTTTTAAAGGATGTTACCATTACTGAAATTGAAATTGCTTCCAGAGAGAATACCAAGAACACTTTGGATGAATTCTTTGATTTTATAGAAGACTTGGAGCGCAAGGATTGGTTTGTTCAATATATCAATACTATTGTTGACGAATTTGACCCACATACCTTTTATTTTGCTCCTGATGACAAGGAGAAATTTGATATTGGAATGTCCGGTAAGTTTGAAGGAATAGGTGCTAGACTGCAAAAGAAACCAGAAGGAGCCAGGATTATGGAAATTATTTCCGGAGGCCCGGTATGGAGGGAACAAAGCTTGGAAGTTGGTGATGAAATTTTGAAAGTAGGGCAAGATGGCGAAGAACCTATTGACATCGTTGGAATGCGTTTGGATGATGCCATTAAATTGATAAAAGGACAAAAAGGAACCGTTGTTGACCTTACCGTTAGACGAGTAGATGGTACTATTGAAGAAGTCTCCATAACCAGGGATGTAGTCATGTTGGAAGAATCCTATGCAAAGTCCGCTACCGTAAAAGGTGACGATCATAAATATGGTCTCATCAATTTACCTAAATTTTATGTAGATTTTGAAGATTATACCGAAAGAAACGCGGCTTCAGATGTTGCCAAAGAAGTTGAGCGACTAAAGGAAGAAGGCGTTGAAGGGATTGTTTTGGATTTAAGGGACAATGGAGGCGGTTCGTTAAAAACTGTTGTGGAAATGGCAGGTCTTTTCATTAAAGATGGCCCAATTGTGCAGGTACGCTCTTCAGGACAGCGAAAAGAAGTGCATGAAGATAAGGATGAGCGCATTCAGTGGGATGGCCCATTGGTTATTTTGGTGAACGAATTATCTGCTTCGGCTTCCGAAATTTTGGCAGCTGCCATGCAGGATTATAAAAGAGCTGTTGTTATTGGAAGCAAGCAAACCTTTGGAAAAGGGACTGTTCAGAATGTAATTCCTTTGGATAATATAGTACGAAGCAATGAACACGGGGATTTGGGTGCAATTAAACTTACCACCCAAAAATTCTATAGGATCAATGGAGGCTCTACACAGTTGGAAGGAGTTAAAAGTGATATTGTGGTACCAGACCGATACAGTTACATAGATCTTGGAGAACGAGATCAAGAAAATCCATTGGGTTGGGATAAAATCACACCTGCCGATTATGAGATATGGGATGGTTATATCGATTTTGAAACTACCATTGCCAATAGTAAAAAACGAATGGAAGGCAACCAACAGATAAAGTTGATTGAGGACAATGCCAAATGGTTAAAAGAGCAGCAAGATGAAACTATTGTTTCCTTAAGCTATGATTCCTATAAAAGCAGGGAGCAACAGGCTAAAAAACGCGCGGAACAATTTAAGAGCTTAAGGGAATATGATTCCAAACTTACGTTCGGATCTTTAAAATACGAAACAGAATTGTTTACCAAAGACTCAGTGCTACGGGAAAAAAGAAATCGCTGGCACAAAAATTTGGCAAAAGACATTTATGTTGAAGAAGCAGTAAATGTGCTAAAAGACTTGAAATTGAACAATATTAAAGGAGCCGAAAGAAAATTGGCCAGTGTAAAAGGATAAACTTTTGCAAAAAAATATGTTTAAAACCGACTTCAACCAAGTCGGTTTTTTTATTGCTGTGATTGGTTAGAAGGACAATTCAGCTAAACCTAAAACTAGTTTTTATACTTTATTTTTTGGGTTCCTCCAGAAATTGCCATTCCTTGGTTGTCGTATGCTGTTATTGCCATCTCTATTTCGCATTGGTCCAATAAGAAGTTGGATTCTACCCATTTGGTTTTAGAAACACAATCAATTAAAAGAGAATCTATCTCATTGTCCCTAATTGCCAATATCCATAAAAAGCGTTCAGATTTTTGTAGGTCCAACATTGTTTTATATTCAGTTGAATCGGTTTTAACTGACTCTAATTCAATAATTGTGTCCCGATAGATGGAAGTGTACTTTGTAATTTCATTTTTGTAATTAGTTGTTTTCCTGAGGTCTTTAAGAATACAGCGTACCTCAAAAGGTTTGCTAATTGTATCCTCTACAACAGTTTTTTGTGTTTTGCAACATACTAGTGTAATTGTAATTAGAATGAGTCGAATTTTCATAAAGATGCCATTGAAATGAGGTATAACGCCCTACTAAATGTAGTTTTTACAATTATCTTTTCTTTCTTTTAAAACCAGGATTTTGTGAACCTCTTTTTTTATTGCGATTGGCAAAAAACTCTTGTTTTTTCCGCTGTTTTTCCTTTTCCATTGCCTTTTTTTCTGTAGTATTCATGGGTTTGTCGGTCTGCGGAAATGGATTTTCACTTACAACTTCAATCTTTTGCTTAATAAGTCTTTCAATATCCCTTATGTAAACGTTCTCCTCCGGTTCGCATATTGAAATGGAAGTGCCCTCTTCACCGGCACGCCCACAACGCCCAATTCTATGCACATAGGTTTCAGGCTCATTGGGGATGTCATAATTAATGACATAGCGAAGTCTGTCTATGTCTATACCGCGTGCAGCAATATCCGTAGCCACCAATACTCTAATGTTTTCGGCTTTAAACCCTTTTAGTGCCTTTTGTCGTTGATTTTGAGACTTGTCACCATGAATGGCAGCACAATCAATTTTTTTCTTTTGAAGATTTCGTACAATACGGTTAGCTCCATGCTTGGTTCTTGAAAAAAGTAGCGCCTGCCCAATTTCAGGATTCTTTAGAATGTGTAAAAGGAGTTTGCTTTTGTCCTGCTTATTTGTGGTATATAGAAACTGCTGAATGGTTTCTGCCGTGGAAGAAACAGGGTTGACAGCTACCTTTTTTGGATTGATTAAAATTTGCTGGGACAGACCCAAAATATTTTTTGGCATTGTTGCGGAGAAAAACAAGGACTGTCTTTTTTTAGGCAATTTGGAAAGAATCTTCTTTATATCATGAATAAAACCCATATCCAACATACGATCTGCCTCATCCAATACAAAATAGTCAACATCCCGCAAGGAAATATACCCTTGGTTCATCAAATCCAACAAACGTCCGGGAGTGGCAATTAAAACATCAACACCTTTCTTCAATATATTTACTTGGGGTCTTTGATTTACACCTCCGAAAATTACCGTATTTGTGATAGTAGTGTATTTCCCATAAGCGGCAAAGTTTTCCCCAATTTGGATGGCAAGCTCTCGCGTTGGAGTTATCACCAGTGCCGAAATCCTTCGCTTACCACTTTGTTTTTGTTTGTCATTCGCCAAATGTTGAATAATGGGAATGGCAAAGGCCGCAGTTTTTCCTGTTCCAGTCTGTGCGCTGCCCAAAACATCTTCCCTATTTAAAATCAATGGAATTGATTTAGCCTGAATAGAAGTTGGCTCCGTATAGTTTTTATCCTTCAAGGCTTTGAGGATGGAGGGAATCAATTTTAAATCTTCGAATGTCATTTTGTTCAATGGATTATAAAAAGTTTGAGAAGCTTCTTTGAAAGCTGCAAACTTAAGGCTAAGCATACAAAGGAGCATTAACTATGTTAGCTGTTCCCAATAATTTTCATTCGAACTTTTCAATAACTACAATGGTCTGTTTTAAATGCTCAGGATTTTTAATCCGGATATTTATGGTTTTGTAAACCCACTCATCACCATTTCTATCTGCAGAAATGTCCATTTTGCTCTTTATTTTTTTCTGAACCAGTAACCCTAACGGTAATGTCCAGTGTGTTGTAATCGTTTGAATAGTTGTGCGCGCCCTCTAGGATTGCCAATTTGTCCAGAGGTTGCAATTCTCCCAGGAGTTGTATTACTTTTTTGTCCTTTTTTGCAATTTCCAGTGCATTTTCGCAAACCGATGATTCCGAATAGACTTTGGCCATTCCCATAATATTCCCGCCCAGTTTGGTAGAAAACAGTAGACCTAATACCAAGAATAAAACGATTATTGATGGAAGAAACCATTTCCAATTTCGCTTAAACCAACTTTTATGTTCAATTAGGGTATTCACAATGGTTATTTTATATCATCTAATCTCCTCAAGAAATGTTGTAACCACTTGCCAAGTTTCACTAACGTCATTTCCAACGCGCTCACTTACAAGCATGGAAGAACCATGTACTCCATATTTTGCGGCATAAGTTTGATGTCCATTAACCTTGGCCAATTCAAATTGAGCTTGCACATTTTCATTTCTCATTTCATTTGGTGGCCTTAACAGCAACAATGGAACTTTTAAAGTTTCAAAGTAAGGGTCTGGCAAGCAATTTTTCATAGAACCTCCGGAAGCTGGGGAAAAAGCCAATACACCATTTATTTTATCTTGATTTTGACTGGCTAGCTGAATAGCCAAAGAAGCACTGTAACTGCTTCCCCAAACAATTTTATTTCCAGTGAACCCTGAACTGATAATGAAATTTAATGCACTTTCAAGATTGTTGTATGCATCACAATATGTATATGGATTGCCAAAACTATGGTCAGAAATAGTGGTGAGGGTTCTATTGTAATTACCATAGATTTGTCCACCCATTCTTTGGTCAATTGCTAAGATATTGAACCCTTTACCCACAAGTCTTGGAATAATGGACCCATATTCTGCCCTTGCATTAGACCCACCTTGATGGAAGAGTAAAATTACGGGACTGGTTTTATCTATTTCATATAAGTCGCCATATATCTTAATACCATCTGAGGTAACAAAACTGATTTCTTCTGCTGAATCACTTGTAGTAGTATCCTCAATTTTGCTTTTTTTTTGGCAAGCACTAAATAGGAATAGTATACAAATTGATAGTGCGATAATTTTTTTCATGGTTCATAGAATGATGCACTCTTAAATTATGACAATAAGTAGGTATGAATCGTTAAAAGCAGGTTAAAGTTGGGGAAGGATTAATTTCACAAGAAGGCAGGACTAAGCAATTACTTATAGTCATTGTTGTGCATAGTTTTATATATGACAGAATCTAAGGATATTCCTTTGTCATAGTTAATAGATTTGGTCAAATTTCCTTTTTTGTCAAAAAACTCGGCTTTTCCATGAGCTTCCGAATTTAAAATACTAAATGTTGATTTTGGAACTCCAGATTCGTAGTACACAAAAAGCTTACCCTTAAAATGCATTTTGATTGTGTCCGCTTTACAAATAAATAATTGTTTAAGAGCCCCACTAGGGTAGAATTTCTTAGTTGAATCAACTTCTATTCCATTCCAAAATGTTCCAGAATATTCGATTGAACCATCTTCGTAATATGTTCGAATGTTGCCATTTTCTTTACCATTTCTATAAGTTTTACTTTCTTTAACCCGTTCGTTTTTATAATAATGCATGGCTTTTCCATTCTTTTTTCCTTCCTTATAATAGATGGAAACTTTAAGTTCGCCGGTATCATAATAGTCTTTACGTTCTCCATCAGGCAAATTTTTGATAAAGTGAATTGTATAATCTATAGTCTCCCCATCTTCTTGATAATAAATCCACTTGCCTTCCTGTTTGTTATTCTTTATAATCCCCTCAGATTTTAAATTTTCTTTATTGGAATAGTAACCTTTGTAATATCCATCTAAATATTTCTTTGAAACTAGTGAGTCGTTCAAATGCTTTTCAATTACTTTGAGATTATCATCCGTATCATAAAATCTAGAAACCCTATTTGGAAAGCTATCTAAAACATTTAATTCGGCATATCGGTTTCCATTATCAAAGAAATATGTGGTTTTTGATTTAGGGAAATGTATTTCTGAATGAGCAATCACTTTTATCCATTCTCCTGATTTTCCATCTTCTTGATAAAAGGCATACTTTGAATTCCTAAATTTTTTATTTGAAATATCATCTTTGCAGGAAAAAAAAATAATTATAATTAAGAAGAGTAAAGTTTTTTTCAAGAATTGGTCATTTAATAAGTCAAATTACGTACAACAAGTGTATATAGTTACTATCCAATATAAGAATATATAAACAATGATTATATATTTCATAGGATTTCCCTAAACTTGAAAAAGAAAGTATCACCTAATGAAAAACAGAACCGTCTATACCTTACTTTTTATTGTTTGTGTGATAGGTTTTTGGGTGTTCGAGAATTTTTACACCCCAGATATGTATTCAAATCCTGATGGCACAGCAGATTCAGTATTACAGGATTCAAGCTTACTGCCAAGTTCAACCACCGGAGCCATTGTTCAGCATGAACATTTTATGCTTTCATACAATGAGCTATACGAACAAGCGGAGTGGGTAGCCTATGAGTTAAAGAAGAGTCACTTGACCCAAGATGATAGAAAACGCCCCTATTTTATTGAAGACCCCAAGGTAAAGACCAAATCTGCAGATTGGAGAAATTATAGAGGCTCTGGGTATGATAGGGGACATTTGTGCCCTGCTGGTGATCGCCGGTTTTCGGAGTATGCCTACAACGAAACATTTTATACCAGCAATATTAGCCCCCAAGACCGTGATTTTAACGCAGGGGTTTGGAACCGATTGGAACAGCAAGTGCGCCAATGGTGCAAAAGATATGGGGATTTGGTTGTGATCACCGGAGGGGTTTTGCAAGATGGATTAGAAGAAATAGGGGAGGAAGATGTGGATGTTCCCAACGCATTTTACAAAATTGTGTTTCGAAAAAATGGAACTACCGTTGATTTACTTTGTTTTTTGATACCCGGTAAGGAGAGTCAAGCGAAGTTGGAGAGTTTTTTGATTTCTGTTGATGAATTGGAGGCACTGACCAGCATCAATTTTTTTGAAGGGCAATCCCAAGAATGGCAAGAAAAAGTAGAGCGGAAGGTAAATGCTTCGGGCTGGAAATTTTAGATACCATCTTTTAGACGGTTGGAATCCAACTTTAAAAAGATAAAAAGCAGCATGGTAAAGAAGATCAATCCAGAGCCTCCATAACTAAAAAATGGAAGTGGTACCCCAATGGTTGGTAACAGTCCTATCACCATACCAATATTTACAAAATAATGGATAAGCAGGATGGAGATTACCCCATAACCATACATTCGGCTAAAATCGTTCTTCTGTCTTTCAGCAATAAAAATCAACCGTAAAAACAAAAAAGAAAAGAGGAGAATTACAGTAAATGTTCCCATAAAGCCCCATTCTTCACCAACAGAACTAAAAATATAATCGGTGTGTTGTTCTGGTACAAAATCTCCCTTGGTACGGGTGCCCTCTAAAAACCCTTTGCCAAAAAAACCACCTGACTCAATGGCTTTTTCAGATTGATAGGTATTGTAACCAATGGTTTTTCTAATTCCCTCCAGCTTTTTCTCATCTTTTTCCAAACTCAACCATAGGGCAAAACGATCGCGATGCCTTTGTTCAAAAACATTCTCATAGACAAAGCCAACGGATAGGGAAAAAAGAATGGATAAAGTAATTGTAATACCTAAAGGCAGTAATGGAACTTTTGTGGATTTTCGTTTAAAGGTAAAGATGAGAACAGTCAAGACACCCAGTCCTATTGCAATCCAGACTGTGCCAAACATCAAGGTCGTTGCGAACAGAACGACAATAAACAACAAAATTCCAAGATAATATATAGGAAAACCTTCCCTAAAGAGTACAAAGAAAAGTGAAAAGTAGATCAATGAACTACCCGGGTCTGGTTGGGGAAGTATAAGAAGGGCTGGCAGCAGAATGATGATCAAGGCATATAGTTGGTGCTTTCTATTTTTAATGTCCGTTTGGATATCACTTAAATATTTTGCCAATGCCAATGCAGTTGTAACCTTTGCCAATTCTGATGGTTGCAGGTTAAAGAAGCCCAAATCGTACCAAGATGTTGCTCCGGCAATGGTCTTTCCAAAGAGAAAAAGTCCAAGTAATAATACTAAGGAAGCAATGTAAAACACCGATGCAAATCGTTCAAAAAAACTTGTCTCGATAAAGAGGACCAAAATGATTCCTGCAAAGGCCAGACCAATGAAAAATAATTGTTTTCCGTAGAGGGTGGAAAAGTCAAAAATTGAGGCGTTTTGATCACTCAAGGTTGTAGAATAGATGTTGATCCATCCAATAAAAACCAAAAAAGCGTAAAGAAATACGGTAAGCCAGTCTATTCTTCCAAAAAGTCCTTTACCAGACATATTCATTTATCTTGAAAGGTTCTCCGCTATAGGGTTTGGCGTATTCATGCTCCAATGTTTTTTCCAACATACGCTTTTCCAAATCCTTTCTTGTGATTTCTCCTTTTATGTATTTCTCAATCAACAACGAAGCAATATGCCCAGCATAGCGTGAGCCATAATAACCATTTTCTATATAAACAGCCAAGGCAATCTTAGGATTTTCAACTGGGGCAAAAGCCACAAAAACGGAGTGGTCCGTAAGCTGCATGCGTTCTCCATTGACCCTGACAAAATTTTCAACAGTTCCGGTTTTCCCCGCAATATTAATTTCTGGAATTTGAACCCATCTTCCGGTGCCGTATTTGTACACATTTGCCATTCCTTCAATTACAGGCTCAAAATGCTCTCTGTCAATGGTAGTATATCGTGGCTCTGTGTATTTGGGGTCTATTGCTCCGGTATTCCCACCAATACGTTTTATAATATGGGGTGTATAAAAATAGCCTCTGTTGGCAATGGCTGCCGTCATATTGGCAAGCTGTAAAGGTGTGGCGGCAACTTCTCCCTGTCCGATCGAGTTTGAAATAATAAAGGAAGATGCCCATCTGTTATCACCGTAAGCTCGGTCATAGTATTCCTTTCCGGGTATCCTGCCCGGTCTTCCTGTGGGCAGATCAGTTCCTAAATACTGACCTAAACCAAAACTTTTCATGTGTTTTTCCCAAACATCCATGCCTTCATCGGTAGTGGCATATTTCCCATAGATTTTCCTAAAAGTTCCGGCAAAATAGGCGTTGCATGATTGATAGATACCTGAGTTCATATTGCGGACACCTCCTCCACAATGGCAACCTCTTTTTACATTTCCAACATAAAATCCATTGTAGCACCTGAACTTTGTATCTGTATCTATTACACCTTCCTGCAGTGCTACGAGTGCATTGAGAGTTTTAAAAGGGGAGCCAGGCGAGGGTTCCGCTAAAATGGAACGATCCCATGTAGGTTTGGAAATAGTGTCATAATGCAGCTTACTGTAGTTTTTTGAGCGATCTCTACCCACTAAAAGGGATGGGTCGTATGTAGGTCCTGAAATCATGGCCAAAATCTCACCAGATTTAGGATCAATCGCTACAATACCACCTCTTTTTCCATGCATTAATTTTTCACCATATTCCTGTAGCTTTTTGTCAATGGTTATATGTATTTCTTTTCCCTGCTCAGGAAGTGTGTCAAGTTTTCCATTTTTATAGGGTCCAATATCCCTATTAAAACGGTCTTTTTGAATATGTAATACCCCTTTACGTCCCCGTAGCACTTCTTCATATTGTTTTTCAATGCCAGTACGGCCTTTTAATTCTCCCGCCACATAATATGGATTGTTTTGAAGGTCTCTTTCGTTTACTTCACTAATATACCCCAGCACGTTGGCAGCACTATTTGTGGTATAGTAGCGCAGCGACCTTTTTTGTATATAAAATCCCGTATAATGCCGCATTTTTTCTTGAAGGCGGGCATAATCCTCTTTGGATAGTTGTGGCACTAAAACCGAAGGTAGCCTTGGGGAGTACCTTCTTGCTCTTGCCATTTTGTTGATAAAAGATGTTTTATCTATACTTAACAGTTGACAAAACTCTAAAGTATCCAAAGGTTTTACGTCTCTGGGGATAACCATAACATCATATGCAGGCTGATTACCTACCATAAGCTCTCCATGCCTATCGTATACATAGCCCCTTTCTGGATAATCATAGATTTTTTTAATGGCCGGATCGTCCAAGATTTGATCAGGTGAAAAACGAAAAAGCTGTAAATAAGAAAGTCTTCCTATGAAGGTAAATCCAATGATAACAATTATAGATGATAACAACAGTTTTTTCATGGCGAATCAAAATTTGTCAGTCCAGCATATTTACTTCAACGAAATAGTAACTTTTTTATTCGCTATGCGGACTAAAAAGTGAACTAAAGAGTGCACATAAAATCAAAGTTACGATACCTGTGGCTAAAACCCTTTTAAAAATTAAAAGCACATGGGATAGACTTATAATTTCCAGAGAAAAGAAAACAATCTGATGGATTAAAATTAAAAGGCCCAAAAAAGTCAAGCGTTGTACTTTGGTGGTATTCTTAAAGCTGAAATTTTGAAATTCATAGTTCACCCCAAAGCAAAACCGCATAAGTACGGGTCTAATGTAAGCAACAGTTAGTGTGGCTGTGGCATGCAGTGCCATTGTGTCCGAAAAAATATCAATAATGAATCCTAGGAAAAAAGAGGTGACCATAAACAGAGCCCTATTTCCTTTGATAGGATACCAGTATAAAAATATGACGTAAACCAGTGGATTTATAAAGCCAAGAAAGTTTAGGGTGTTAAATATCAGAACCTGTATTAGGATGAGCAATATGAATCGTAAACCGTTTAAAATTAGAGTGCTATTCATCCGTTGTCCTTGTCTCTAGAGCTTCAATTTCTTCCTTGTTCTTGTTTTGTATTATGTAAATATTTTTAACATTGGCCATGTCATTGAACAATTCAACATCGATATTGTAAAAACTTCTTGATGCGTTAAGGTCGTATTTCTTAATAACCCCTATTGGAATATCCTCCGGAAAAATACTTGACATTGCTCCGGTAACGATGGTGTCTCCTACAACCAAGGGCACGAGCCTTGGTATATCTATGAGCTGCACAACATTATAATCTTCAACATTCCAAGTAAGTGAGCCAAAATAGTTGGTGTTCTTTATTTTCGCATTAATGTTTGACTTTGTGTTCAAGACACTTTGTACGGTCGCAAAATTTGAAGAGGTGTTTTCCACAATTCCCAGAATACCTTTGGTTGTGATTACACCCATGTCTTGTGTTATACCTTGATTCTCTCCCTTATCAATGGTAAGATAATTTCGTGGGGAAGCAAAGCTATTCTTGATAATATTACCGCTTGTTATTTGATATTTTACCAAGGTAGTATCAAATTGCTGGATAGTATTTGTGTTGGTATTGAAAAGTAGTTTGCGCAATTCCTCATTTTCCCGTACCAACCTTTTGTTTTCATCTTTGAGCTCAAAATAAGATGAAATATTTGCGGCCGATCCATAAACGTTTCCTGTTAGCCATTTAGAGGAATTAAAAAACTTGGATTGATGGTATGAATGTGATCTTACGGTAAGTGTCAAGCAAACGACCATAAGAAACCCATAGAGAAATGCATTTCTATAATTTAAAATAAAATTGATGATGCGCTGCATGCAATCGTATCATTAGGAAAGTTTTAAAACTTTCGAACGGTTCCAATAATTAGGTCACCGAATTATTTTATCAATATACTTTTATAGCGCTCCAAATTTTTAAGAGCAATACCAGTACCTCGCACAACAGCTCTTAAAGGATCTTCGGCAATGTATACGGGCAAATCTGTTTTTTGGGAAAGCCTTCTATCCAATCCTCTTAGCATGGAACCTCCTCCAGCAAGATAAATCCCTGTGTTGTAAATATCCGCTGCAAGCTCTGGTGGGGTTTGGGAAAGGGTTTCCATTACAGCATCTTCCACCCTTAGAATACTTTTATCAAGTGCTTTTGCTATTTCTCTGTAGGAAACTTGAACTTGTTTTGGTTTTCCAGTCAAAAGATCCCTTCCTTGAATTGACTTATCATCCGGAGGGGATTTTAAATCTTCGGTAGCTGAACCTATTTCAATTTTTATCGCTTCTGCCGTGCTCTCTCCAACATATAAATTGTGCTGGGTACGCATGTAATAAATAATATCGTTGGTAAATACATCACCCGCAATTTTGACCGATTTATCACATACAATTCCCCCTAAAGCAATTACCGCAATCTCAGTTGTTCCACCACCTATGTCAACAATCATATTTCCTTTGGGCTGCATAATATCCAAACCGATACCAATTGCAGCAGCCATGGGCTCATGAATCAAATAAACTTCTTTGCCATTTACTCGTTCTGCAGACTCACGTACCGCACGCATTTCCACCTCAGTAATCCCGGAAGGAATACAAATTACCATTCTTAATGCTGGTGGAAACCATTTTTTCTTTAATGCAGGAATGTTCTTGATGAACATATTAATCATCTTTTCCGAAGCATCAAAATCTGCAATTACACCATCCTTCAAAGGTCGAATGGTCTTAATGTTTTCATGGGTTTTTCCCTGCATCATGTTGGCTTCCCTGCCCACAGCAATTATTTTTCCAGAAATACGGTCCCTTGCAACAATTGACGGGCTGTCAACTACTACTTTATCTAAATGAATGATCAGGGTGTTTGCAGTACCAAGGTCAATTGCAATTTCCTCGGTCATGAAATCAAAAAATCCCATAAAAAGTGTTGGTTTTTCGGATTAACGGTAAATTTTATCGGCTAATGTACTAAAATTAATGTTTAAAATGTCGTGTCCCCGTCATTACCATTGACAGTCCATTTTCATTGCAATAATCTATGCTCAACTGATCTTTTATAGATCCTCCGGGTTGAATCACACTTTTTATTCCTGCTTTATCCGCTATCTCAACACAATCGGGGAATGGGAAGAAAGCATCACTAGCCATAACAGCACCTTCCAACTCAAAATTGAAGGAATTCGCTTTATGTATGGCTTGGTTTAGAGCATCAACTCTTGAGGTTTGACCTGTTCCACTAGCACAAAGTTGTTTATTCTTAGCCAAAACTATAGTGTTGCTCTTGGTGTGTTTGCACAATTTAGAGGCAAAAATTAAATCTTCGATTTCCTCCGAAGATGGTTTTTTATCTGTGACGGATTGTAACTCTTCAGCAGTATCCGTTTTAAAATCTTTGTCTTGGACTAAAACACCATTCAAGCATGTTCTAACCAAAGTTTCCGGAAGCGCAACTTCATTTTGGATAAGGATGATACGGTTCTTTTTGCCCTTCAACGTTTCCAAAGCTTCATCGGAATAGGATGGGGCAATTACCACTTCGCAGAACAGTTTGTGTATTTCCTCCGCGGTAGGTGCATCGATTTCAACGTTGGAAATCAAAATTCCACCAAAAGCAGAAACTGGGTCTCCGGCCAAGGCATCCACATAAGCTTGGTGTATAGTTTTACGCTGGGCCAAGCCACAAGCATTGTTGTGTTTTAGAATGGCAAAAGTGGGGGCGTCATTTTTAAACTCCCCCATAAGGTTTACAGCGGCATCTACATCTAAAAGGTTGTTGTATGAAAGCTCCTTACCATGTAATTTGGTAAACATGGCTTCAAAATCACCGAAGAAATACCCTTTTTGATGCGGATTTTCACCATAGCGAAGCACTTTTCCATTTTGCTCACTGATTTTAAGCGCAGTTTCTTCACCATTTGCATTGAAATAGTTGAAAATGGCCGAATCGTAATGCGAGGAAATATTAAAAGCTTTAGAGGCAAACCGCTTTCGGTCTTCAATTGTGGTTGAGCCATTGCCTTCGGAAATCACATTAAGAAAATCTTCGTAATCTTCCATTGATGAAACGCAAAGCACATCTTTGAAGTTTTTGGCTGCAGCTCGTATCAACGAGATGCCACCAATATCTATTTTTTCAATAATATCTTGTTCAGAGGCTCCACTTGCCACAGTTTTTTCAAAAGGATATAGATCCACAATAACGATGTCCAATTGCGGAATTTCAAATTCTTCCATTTGGGCAACATCACTATCATTGTCCTGACGGTTAAGAATTCCACCAAAAACCTTCGGATGAAGTGTTTTTACCCGCCCTCCTAATATTGAAGGATAGCTGGTTACATCTTCAACGGGAACAACATTGATGCCTAAATCACGAATAAATTTCTCCGTGCCCCCGGTTGAGTATAAGGTTACGCCAAGTTCATCCAATTTCTTTACAATAGGTTCCAATCCGTCCTTGTGGAAAACGGAAATAAGTGCTGCGGCAGCTTTTTTGGTGGTGCTCATTTTGTGTCTTAAAAATCAATTTATTAAGCACACAAAAGTAATTTTTTTGAACCTAAAAAATGAGTTGGGTTATCAACAATATGGCACTAGTTTTAAAGAATTTGTGATACTTCTTGGTTTACAAATTCCAAAAAACGTTCGTCTTCTTCTGTAAATGGGTCCGGGGTGTTGGAATCAATATCAATTTGACCGATGTTCTCGCCATTTTTAAATAGGGGAACCACGATTTCAGACTTCACGGTAATACTGCAGGCTATGTAATTATCCTGGGCGGCAACATCAGGTACAACAAAGTTTTCATTGCTTAGGGCGACCTGTCCGCAGATACCTTTCCCAAAGGGAATAATCGTGTGGTCGGTGGGCTCGCCAACATAAGGTCCTAATTTCAGCTCCTCTTTATCCCCATTTTTAAAATAAAAACCGACCCAATCATAATATTCCACAGAATCGCTAAGCAGTTTGCAAAGCTCGGTTAGACGATTTTCGACACTTTCCACGTTATTAGATAGAATGGTGGTTACCTTTGGTTTTAGAGATGCGAGCATTGAATTGTTTTTGCAAATGTATTTGAAAAGGACTTTTTAGTCTATGCAAAAAAGGAAAAATTACAACATCTATAGCCTAAAATTTCGTTAAGGAATCATCTTGAAATTAAGACAAATACAAATAAATTGTAATTTTGTAGCGTGAAAGAGATTTTTCGCAATATCGGTTCTATCTTCTTGGCACTTATGGTGTTACTATCTACGGCTTCGTGGACGGTAGATAAGCATTTGTGTATGGGAAGAGTAATGGATGTTTCGTTCTTTGCCCATGCCGATGACTGTGGCATGGAAGAGGCTATGAAGGCCATGGGGACGGATGCTGGTGAAAACCACTGCTGTGATGATGAATCTTTCACGTTGAAAGGGCAAGATGATTTAAAGCTTTCTTGGTACGATTTGGATTTGGAGCACCAAACCTTTTTGGTGGTCTTTACCCATTCTTATCTTGATTTGTTTGTGCCCGTTGAGGAACTACCTGTTCCCCACGAAAAATATCCACCTCCCATTTTGGTCAGGGACATTCATGTGCTGGACCAAGTCTTCTTGATTTGATGTATTGAATTTTGATGATTTACCCGTTTCGCGTGATTCGGGAACAGATTGTTATTTCAAAAATTACAATACATACAATGAAACAGATTTTAATTATATTTTTTTGGCTTCCCATGCTACTGACCGCTCAAGATAAAATTGAAGGGATGGTTATGGAGGCCAATGCAGAAAACAAACATATTGGACTAGCTGGAGCCAATGTGTACTGGTTAAATTCCCAAATAGGGACGATTACCAAAGAAAATGGAACCTTTAGTATCCCGTATTCCAAAGATTACAACAAGCTTGTGATAAGTTTTGTGGGGTTCAAGACAGATACATTGACCATCAACGAACCCAAAATGGTGCATCATTGGCTGGTGCCTTCCAATCAATTGGATGAAGTTGTGGTAGAAAAAGAACGTGATGCCGTACAAAAGACCTTTTTCTCTACCCAAAATGTGGTTACCGTAAATAGCGCGGAACTTTTGAAGGCTGCATGCTGTAACCTGTCGGAAAGTTTTGAAACCAACCCGGCGATTGACGTTAATTTTAATGATGCTCTTACGGGTACTAAACAAATTCAGATGCTAGGGCTTACCAGTCCTTATTTGTTGATTACCCAAGAGAATATCCCAATGGTACGCGGGGCTTCGCAAACCTATGGTTTGACCTTTACACCTGGAACATGGGTGGAAAGCATTCAAATTACCAAAGGAGCTGGAAGCGTGGTAAATGGCTATGAAAGTATTTCAGGGCAGATCAATACCGAATTGCAAAAGCCATTGACTGATACTCCGGTCTTTGTGAACGGATATGCGAACCTGAATGGTAGGCTGGAACTGAATACCCATCTCAACACAAAGCTGTCGGACAAATGGAGCACGGGATTGTATTTGCACGGTAACCGGAGAGATGTTGAAGTGGACAATAATGATGATGGGTTTTTGGACAATCCTTTAGCCAATCAGATTAATATTATGAGTCGTTGGCAATATCAAAATGCAGAAAAAGGATGGGTAAGCTTTTTCAATCTACGCTATTTGAACGATGAAAAGCAGATTGGTCAAACCGATTTTAAACCGGATACGGACAGATTCACCACAAACGCTTGGGGTAGTGAAATTGATACACAGCGGTTTGATGGTTCTGTGAAATTAGGGTATGTTTTTCCGGAACTACCCTATCAAAGTTTTGGTTTTCAGACGTCATACAGCAGCCATAAACAAGATTCGTATTATGGTTTCAATATTTATAATATTGACCATGAGAGCATTTATACCAATCTAATTTTCAACTCCATTATTGGAAATACCAAAAGCAAGTTCAAAACAGGTTTGACCTTCGCATACGATGGATACAATGAATTGGTAAACAGCCAAGAGTTTAATCGAACTGACACATCCGCCGGAGCGTTTTTTGAATACAGCTATACCAATTTGGAAAAGTTGAGTTTTACTGCAGGTCTTCGACTGGATACGCATAATCGATTGGGGACATTTTTTACGCCAAGATTTCATATCCGTTACACACCTTGGGAAAAAGGAAGCTTACGAGGGTCTTTTGGTATTGGAAGAAGAGCAGCCAATATTTTTGCGGAGAACCAACGTCTGTTTGCATCCTCAAGAACCCTTCAGCTGCAGGGCAATGGAGGAGAGATTTATGGTTTCGACCCTGAAAAAGCGGTAAATTATGGTATCAGCTTTATTCAGGGATTTTCATTATTTGAAAGACCTGGAAATTTTTCCGTTGATTTCTACCGAACTGATTTCGATAATCAAATTGTGGTAGATTGGGAAAATCCAGATCAGGTGGTTTTCTCCAATTTAGATGGAAAAAGTTATGCAAACAGTTTACAGGCTGAATTGAATCATGAAGTACTGCCCAATGTAGAATTGCGGACGGCCTATAAATTCTATGATGTGAAAACGGACTATCAAACTGGGCTTTTGCAGAAACCCCTGCAAGCCAGACACAGGTATTTTGCAAACGTTGGTTACAACACAACACCAACTGAAAATGGGTCGCAATGGCGCTTTGATTACACCTTACATGCCCTTGGGGAGCAGCGATTGCCCAACACTTCTTCAAATCCTGTTAATTTTCAATTAGGAGATTTTGCTGAAGGTTATAGTTTAATGAATGCACAAGTAACGAAAGTCTTTTCCAAGAAGTTTGAAGTCTATGTGGGTGGGGAGAATTTGACTGATTTTAGACAAGATAATCCGGTTTTAGGATCAAATGACCCTTTTGGAACAAACTTTGACACTACCATTGTATATGCCCCAATTTTTGGACGGATGGTATATGCAGGGTTTCGATTTAAATCCTAATAAATTAAAAATAGAAAAAGATGAAAAATAGCGTTTTAATAGCAATTTGCTTACTGGTTTCAACCATTGGTTTTGCACAAGAAAAGAACAAAAAAATGGCATTTGAGGTAGACGGCAAATGTGAAATGTGTAAAATGCGTATTGAAAAAGCTGCATTGGGTGTTCCCGGAGTTAAATACGCACTTTGGGATATTCCTTCACACCAATTGTCGTTAGTGGTTGATGAAAGAAAGACAGATCCCATGAAAATTAAGACAGCCTTAGTTGCCGCGGGACATGATACCAAGGAGTTGAAGGCTACCCAAGAAGCCTATGATGACATTCATCCGTGTTGCAAATACCGCGAAGACAATACTGACGATAGCGAAAAGCATTAAATAAGGAAATGAAGCATACATATACTGTTACTGGAATGACCTGTGAAGGGTGCGTGGCATCTGTGCAGGAAAAACTTTCGGGATTAGATGGTGTCACGGATGTTAGTGTGGATTTAGAAACTTCTACCGCTAACATTACGATGGAGCGACACATTTCATTAGAAGAGTTTAGTGCTGTGTTACCCAATAAATATGGAATTCAAGAAAGCCAAAGTGAGGTTGTATCCACTGTGGGGGAAATGATGGGAGAAAAATCCAAATGGGCGCAATTGCGCCCATTGTTTTTGATTTTTGCTTATCTATTCGCTGCATCAATTTTATTGAACTATAAAAATTGGAATACAGCGGAAGCGATGTTGGACTTTATGGGGCTTTTCTATATTGTTTTTAGCTTTTTTAAGTTTTTGGACTTAAAAGGTTTCCCTGAGAGTTTTAGAATGTACGACCCTTTGGCAAAGGCAATTCCTATGTATGGTTGGATATACCCCTTTCTGGAATTGGGATTAGGCCTACTATTCTTAATGCGAGTTCAAGTAACGGCAGCCTTGATATTAACCGTAGTTATTTTAGGAGTCACCACAATTGGTGTAACCAAAACTCTGCTCGATAAAAAGAACATAAGGTGCGCATGTCTTGGAACTGCTCTAAAGTTACCTATGACCGAGGCGACCTTTATTGAAAATGCCATTATGTTGGTCATGGCGTTTTGGATGTTAATAGAAAGCGGGTTAGTTTAAAGATATTTCCTGTGTATGGGAGAGGAGCGAGCCATCTTCTCCAATGCCTTCTATGAACAAAGTGATTGCTGGTAGTTTGTCATCTGGTATTGTTAATGTGGCTTCCCCTTTTTTGTTTGTTAATAGTTGAGGTTCCCAATGCACAATGCCAAAGTCAGTAAAATTCTGATCTATGGAAGATGTATATTTCGGTCTGTAGAACTCTTTGGGTTTGGTAAAGCTATTCTTGACCAATTTTTCTGCAAAACGGGATGAACTTAGTTTTAGCGAAGTGCCTTCTTTTCTGTAAATGCGGATTGCACCCCCAGAAGCATTAATATCTGCGGCCATTCCATCTGTTTCAAAATAGACTTCGTCAATCTGGTTTAAAGGAATATTGAGTAATTGGGTAGAATCTAGAACAGGGATATCATTCTCGTAAATTCTGACAGGCCCTAGGACAAAAGGTTTTATATTGGTGATTAAAACCTCTCCGCGCCCCCTAGGATTAACAATTACTCTGAACCCATTTCGAGCAATCAAATCTGTAAGCAGCGGGCTCCTTCTTAATTCCTTCTCATCAATCTTGACTCCTCTGAATGATGAATCTATTAAAGGTGATTTTCTAGTTAGTTTGTTTTCGATTTTTTCTTCTGTCAGGATAACTTCATCCAGTTTGATAAGGTCTTTGGGTTTGATTAGATTAATACCTTCAGTAACTTTCCACTGCTCAATTGTAGTTCGTGCATGAAGGTGATTTGTAATAAGAAATAAAGGAATAGAATCACTTTTATAATCTAGACCTTGAAAATCGATATTTAATTTTGGTCTTCTTAATCCACCACTTTTCTTTTTTATTGAAAACTTCATCTTGTCCCCATTTTCCAAAAGTAGATTTGTTAGGGTGAAATTTATAGAATCTTTTAGTTCCAAGAAAAACATGGAGTTTATGCTATTTTGGATTAAGGCAAGTGCTTCCCCGTTTCTCATTTTAGTGTCTATCCGCCCAATAGCGCTTATGCCAAACTCAAATGGATACTTGATTTCTGGAGTTTTATTAAAAATGGAATCCCATTTATATCTACTCCAGCCCTGTGTCAATAGAATAAGATCTAGTTCATATTCTTTGGTTCGATTGATTTTTGAAAAATACCTAGATGAGTTTTCTATGGGCAACTGTAAATATGGTGTCAAAAGAAAGTTGGACACAATATTGGTGTCAGTATTATTTACAACTGTTGACTTTGGAAGTACGGACACACTTAAGGACATTGATGTGTTTTTTTTTGAAAAAGTGTTGACTTTAATGGAAACGGAATCATTGCTTGTTCCCGGATACGGCTTTACACTGGCAGAAGCTATGTTGGCATTTTTATAATTGAAAGTGAGGCGTTCAGAGATAGGGATTAGTTCACTGTCGAAAAGAGTAATGATATTCATGCCTGGCAATAATTTCTTTTTATCAATTTTTATGGTCCTTGAGACACTGTCTAGATTGAAGGAATTCAATGTCATAATACCATCACGATGGACTGCAATATGGAATGGGTTATTCAAGATGTCCTTCAAGGTTTCATTGTTTGTCCTTATAGAGATGACCAGTTTATCCTCCAAAATATTATTAATGGCCATCGCTATTCCTTTTTCCTTTGATTTGGGAATAAGCTTCTCTATTGTTTTTTTGTTATCGAGCGTTATTTTTACTTTATATGATTCATTGGGGTTGGCATCTAATTTAAACTTACCAACACCATATTCGTTAGTATAGAAGGATGTCACTACGTTACCTTGTCCATTTAGAATATCTCCTTTGACCGGTACTCCTCTGCCATTTTCATCAATAAGCCGAATCCCTATCATGTTCTCTACATTGGATATAATATGACCTCCTTCCGGAAGTATTTGAAGATCATGATTCGACGAGGTTATTGACCTGGGTGAAAGCGGTTTGTTAATAATGGTAATACTTTGGAAAAAGGGAAGGTCCTCATCAAAATTCTTCATCCATTTTGTGCCTGCTTTTATAAAATAGATTCCTGAACTTAAGGTTGAATCTACCTTGAAATTACCCTGTCCAACACCATCTTTTAGTAGAAAAAGCTCTTTTCTTATTTGTTTTCCATTTTTGTCATATAGACCGCAATATAGATTGGCAGTTTCCAAAGATGGAGAGTTGGTTTTTTTGTTATAGGCGTAAGCTGTCCACCAGATTTCTTCTCCAACAAAATAAGTGGTTTTGTTAAGATGTAGATGGATTGCTTCCCTAAAATGACTGAAATAGTTTTTATAATCTTTTGGGAGTTGCTTTTTATTGGCTTCTTGACCGAAACTGGAAAAGAGGCCTAAAAGACATAATGTGGATAATATAAGACGGTTAAAAGACTTCATTTTGTTTTCTTTAAGATACGAAAAAACCAAATTTGCTCTTTTAAATCTGATAATATTATAACGATTTTAACATAATAAATAAAATACTGATGACAAGTGTATTATGTATTTTAAAAGATGATGGTTATACTACTTTTTAAATTGTTCAATAAAAAAGCCGCTCTTAACTTAAGAGCGGCTTTTTAATATTTGTTGGTTCTCCAAGGGAGACTACATCATACCTGGCATTCCTCCACCACCCATTGGAGGCATGGCTGGAGCATCTTCTTTAATGTCTGTTAACGCACATTCTGTGGTTAAAATCATTCCAGAAACGGAAGCGGCATTTTCCAAAGCAACACGAGTTACTTTAGTTGGATCTATGATACCTGCCTTCATCATTTCAACATATTTATCGGATTTGGCATCAAAACCAAAATCTCCTTTACCTTCCATAACTTTGGCAACAACAACCGAACCTTCGCCACCTGCGTTTTCAACTATGGTGCGTAGTGGAGCTTCAATAGCTCTGGCAACGATTTGTAATCCAGTTTCTTCGTCTGCATTAAGAGCATCAACTTTAGAAAGAACAGATTTTGCTCTTACCAATGCAACACCACCACCTGCAACAATACCTTCTTCAACAGCAGCTCTTGTAGCATGTAATGCATCATCAACACGGTCTTTCTTTTCTTTCATTTCAACCTCAGAGGCAGCACCGACATAAAGCACCGCAACACCTCCAGCCAATTTGGCTAAACGCTCTTGTAGTTTTTCTTTGTCGTAATCTGAAGTAGTTGTTTCTATCTGTGCTTTAATTTGGTTAACACGAGCTTTAATATTTTTAGCAACACCCCCACCATTAACAATTGTAGTATTGTCTTTGTCGATTGTTACTCTTTCCGTTGTACCCAACATATCTATTGTTGCAGTTTCTAAAGAGAATCCTCTTTCTTCTGAGATAACGGTACCATTGGTCAAAATAGCAATATCTTCCAACATGGCTTTTCTTCTATCTCCAAAACCTGGAGCTTTTACCGCTGCAATTTTTAATGAACCTCTTAATTTGTTCACCACCAAAGTAGCCAAAGCTTCACCGTCAACATCTTCAGCAATGATCAATAAAGGTTTTCCAGATTGTGCAACTGGCTCCAATACAGGAAGCAAATCCTTCATTGAAGATATTTTCTTGTCGAACAATAGGATATAAGGATTGTCCAAGTCAGCGATCATTTTTTCAGAATCGGTTACGAAGTAAGGAGAAAGGTAACCTCTGTCAAACTGCATTCCTTCTACAACATCAACATAGGTATCTGTTCCTTTTGCTTCTTCTACAGTGATAACGCCTTCTTTTCCAACTTTTCCAAAAGCTTGAGCAATCAAATCACCGATTGTTCCATCGTTGTTTGCAGAAATAGCGGCTACTTGCTTAATTTTTTCTGAAGAATCTCCAACTTTTTTGGATTGCTTTGAAAGGTTTTCAACGATAGACTCTACAGCCTTGTCAATACCTCTTTTCAAATCCATTGGGTTGGCACCTGCCGCAACATTTTTAAGACCTTCTTTTACGATTGCCTGAGCAAGAACGGTTGCAGTTGTTGTTCCGTCACCAGCCAAATCGTTGGTTTTTGAAGCAACTTCCTTTACCATTTGGGCGCCCATGTTTTCAAGGGCGTTCTCCAATTCAATTTCTTTTGCAACAGTAACACCATCTTTGGTTACTTGCGGAGCACCAAATGATTTACTAATGATAACATTCCTTCCCTTAGGACCTAAGGTTACTTTTACTGCATTGGCCAAGGCATCTACACCTTTTTTTAGGCCATCACGCGCATCTATATCGAACTTAATATCTTTTGCCATTTTCTTTAGTTGATTTTTTATTAAACAATTGCTAAAATGTCACTTTCACGCATCATCAAATAGTCAGAGCCATCCAATTTTAATTCTGTGCCGGCATACTTACCGTAAAGAACGGTATCACCAACTTTTACGGTGATTGCCTCATCTTTGGTTCCTGGGCCTACAGCTACTACTTTTCCTTTTTGTGGTTTTTCTTTTGCAGTATCTGGAATTATGATACCGGAAGCCGTTTTTGTCTCAGCCTCAACAGGTTCGATAAGAACTCTGTCCGCTAATGGTTTGATGTTAACTTTAGCCATATTATTAATTTTTAGGTGTTTGTTTTAAAAATTCTGGAAACTTTGGACAGAAATTATGCCATTACAAAAAAACTGACATTATTAGAAAACAAAAATGCCAGCTTGTCATTCAAGCTGGCATTTTGTAATTGTTTTGTCATTACTATTAATTAATAGTGTCTGCTGGGTTGCTATTGTCAGTAGCTGGAACTTGCTCTGGAACTTGTTCCGGCACCGTTTCAGGAACTGTGGTCTCAATATCGTCGCCTTGTAATAATTTAGAATCTGCTTGACTGTAACTTCCTTTAAGGGAAACATTGGAAAGCAGTATCAAAACAATCAACAAAGTGGCAAGGGTCCAGGTACTTTTATCTAAAAAATCCCCTGTTTTCTTTACTCCACCAACAACTTGATTTCCACCTCCTCCAAAAGAGGATGACAATCCGCCTCCTTTAGGATTTTGGACCATAATGACCAAAACCAATAAAAGGCACACCACTATAATTAATATTAAAAAAATTGCAAACGTACTCATGTTCTATATCTTATTCGTTTTCCTTCTGAAGCTTCTTCACCGCCCGAATTTGGTCTGCAAAGAAACCATTTTTTTCTGGATATTTCAAACTCAATATTTTGAAGGCCTGAATGGCTTTTTTATACTTTTTTTGTTCCAGGTAAACTTTGGCCAAAGTTTCTGTCATCAGTTCATTTTTGTCCATTTTAGTGGACTCTTTTATATTGACTTTTGACTTTAATCCTTCATTGGGTACTATTTTGGGCTTATTTTCAATGAACTTGTCCAACAAGTCGAATTTTTTCTTTTTATCCAGCTCATCCGTCAAAACGTTTTCAGAATCTCCAGAAGTGTTTTTTGATGCCAATTGCAGCCATTCTGTAAAAGAATGCTTCTCTTTTTTAGTGAAAGGAATTGGCTTACCCAAATCCAATTCGGTTTCTGGAGTAGACTCTTGGGGAACCACTGTTTTTGTGTCCGTTTCTGTTTTTTTTGATTTGAAAAGGGCAGGATTCAATATCTGTTCGGCATCCTGAATGTTTTGGGGAAGCGCCACTTCTTCAGATTCCACTAAAATGGTTTCAATAGTTGAATTGGGTTCGATTTCTTCGGAAACAGCTTTTTTATCCTCAAGTTTTGGAGCTCTTCCCGCAAGAGTGTCCGCTATATTGTTTTGGACAAACTCTTGTGAAGTAATATAATCGAACAATACATCTCTATCCGCAGTATGGGCCGCGGTTACTTTTAATGCATTATTGTATTTGTAGCTATCAAGATTCTTTAGCCCTTTTAAATGCAGTGCCCTTGCTGCTTGAAAATAGGGGTATTCTTCAATTATATCTTCCAGTTCCCGTGTTTGTTTTGGGGAGAGGATGGTATTTGATTTTTGAAGAATATGTATAAAATCCGATACGTTCATAGTTGCTACCAATTACCTAATGACGCATTAAAAATGTCTTGTGTGATACGATCAAAAATTTCTTCGTGTGCAGCACTTTGAATAGAGGTTAATGAGGCTGTGGCATCAAAATCAAAAAAGAAAGAAAAACGTTGTTCAAAATCTACATCCTCTTTTGTTTTATTGTAAAACCGTACATTAACACTCATTGTAAGCCTGTTTTGTGCTGTAAGCTGGTCTGCCGTAGCTGTCATGGGTGTCACTCTATATTCCACAATCTCTCCTTCATATAAAAGGTCTCCATTGCTTCCTGTAAGCGATAGACTTGTCAAATTATTAATTAAATCTTGCAGCGCCAAGGTGAAATCCCTATCTAAACTGGGCACAATTGTGGAACCTGGGCTTTGATCCGCGTAATTCTGGAAGAAATTTACCTGAAAGCTTTGGGCTGTTCCGATATCTGCACCAGAAAAGTTATACACCCCGCAGCCAGACAAACTGAGAATAAAGCTAAAGAGTCCTATTTTTAAAAAGTATTTTTTCATTGCTTTTCTCGCTAAATTCCTATAAATCGTATTGTTTTATTTTTCTGTACAAAGTTCGTTCCGAAATCCCTAATTCTGAGGCTGCCGCTTTTCGTTTCCCCCTATTGCGTTCCAAGGATTTTTTAATCAACTCAATTTCTTTTTCCTGTAAAGATAAAGTTTCTTCTTCTTCAATTTCTTCGGCAAAATGATAGCGGTCTTCCTGTGGTTGTGTAATCGTTGTCGTACTTTCCACAACAGGTTCCGGTAAGTGCAAGACTTCTGCTATATTGCTTTTTTGTTGCGGAATTTCTTCCTCCTTTTCCCCATAGATTTTACGTATCAGTGTCTCATTTTCTTCTTGTACTTTTTCAGAATCATTATTCTTCAAAAGTTCCATGGTAAGTTTTTTAAGATCGTTTAGATCTCCTTTCATATCAAACAAAACCTTGTAAAGAATTTCCCTTTCATTACTAAAATCACTTTCTTTTTTGCCTTGGTCTACCACCGCTGGCAGGTTGGTATTACTGGAATTTGGCAAATAGCCGTTCAAGGTAATTGCGGAAATAGACCTATTTTCTTCCAAAACTGAGATTTGTTCCGCAATGTTTCGCAACTGCCTGATATTTCCTGGCCATCTATATTTTAATAACAATTGTACGGCTTGTTCTTCCAAACGAATTGTGGGCATTTTATATTTCTGCCCAAAATCCGAAGCAAATTTTCTAAAAAGCAAATGAATATCTCCTTGACGCTCACGTAAGGGTGGAATGGAGATTTCCACAGTGCTCAATCTATAGTAAAGGTCTTCCCTAAACTTTTCTTTTTTAATGGCCTCAAACATGTTGATGTTGGTAGCGGCCACAATACGGACATCTGTTTTTTGTACTTGTGAGGATCCTACTTTTAAAAACTCTCCATTTTCCAAAACCCGGAGTAATCTTACTTGGGTGGTAAGGGGCAATTCTCCAACTTCGTCCAAGAAAATGGTTCCACCGTCGGCTACCTCAAAATATCCATTTCTAGTTTGCGTAGCCCCTGTAAAGGCGCCTTTTTCATGCCCAAAAAGCTCACTGTCAATAGTGCCTTCAGGAATGGCTCCACAGTTTACGGCAATATATTTTGCGTGTTTGCGATGGGATAGCGAATGTATTATTTTTGGAATAGCTTCTTTACCAACACCACTTTCACCGGTTACCAAAACTGAAATATCAGTTGGGGAAACCTGTATAGCTTTCTCTATGGAACGATTCAGTTTTATATCATTGCCTATAAGCTCAAAGCGTTGTTTTATGGATTGAACGTTTTCCATATTTCTTAGTTGTTCTTTGAATATCCAATGGCTTCACCAATTAAGGTTGCAGAGGTACATTCATTTATTTTTACATTGACAAAATCACCTATTTTATAATTTTCCTTTGGAAAAACTACAACGGTATTTTGCGAATTTCTACCTTTCCAATGCGCATCAGATTTTTTAGAAGGCCCTTCTATTAAAACCTCCTGCGTTTTATTCAAATGTAGTTGGGTTCGGTACAAACTATGTTGCTGTTGGAGATCTATAATTTCCGTAAGCCTTCTCTTTTTGGTTTCTTCGGGAATGTCATCCTCCAATTTTCTCGCCGCCATTGTTCCCGGGCGTTCAGAGTAAGCAAACATAAATCCAAAATCGTACTTTACATATTCCATTAAGCTCAAGGTGTCTTTATGATCTTCCTCGGTTTCAGTAGGGAATCCGGTTATCATATCTTGACTAATGGCACAATCTGGGATGATTTTTTTGATATTATTGATCAATTCAAAATACTCTTCTCTTGTGTGAAGTCGATTCATCGCTTTTAAAATACGATTGCTCCCACTTTGGACAGGTAAATGAATGTAATTGCAGATGTTTTCATACTTGGCCATAGCTTCAATAACGTCCAAGGTCATATCCTGTGGATTGGAAGTAGAAAACCGAATCCGCATTTTGGGTTGTGCCTTGGCGGTCAATTCCAACAATCTGGCAAAATTTACCGAGGCTGCTTTTTGTATTTCCGAAGCTTTTTCAAAGTCTTTCTTTAAACCACCACCATACCACAGATAGCTATCCACGTTTTGACCCAACAAGGTAATTTCCTTAAATCCTTTTTCCCAAAGATCATTTACTTCTTCTAATATGGATTGGGGATCGCGACTACGTTCACGTCCTCTGGTAAAAGGCACCACGCAAAAAGTACACATATTGTCGCATCCCCTT
Organism: Flagellimonas eckloniae; assembly: GCF_001413955.1. Taxonomy (NCBI): domain Bacteria; kingdom Pseudomonadati; phylum Bacteroidota; class Flavobacteriia; order Flavobacteriales; family Flavobacteriaceae; genus Flagellimonas; species Flagellimonas eckloniae. Next base: position 3,521,063 of record NZ_LCTZ01000002.1, read on the forward strand.
GTGATGGATACAAATGCACTTACTCCATTGGAATTTAGTCTAACCGGGGCAATATCACCATAAGTTTCATCTTTGGAAAGAATTACGTTTACCGCATTTCTACCTTCATCAATTTCTTGGATGAGGTTAGGGAGGTCTTTGTAGGCATCTGGCCCAACGACCATATCCACAATTTTTTCCTCTTCAAGAAATTTGCTCTTTAAGCGTTCTGCCATGCAACCTAGTACACCGACCTTCATCCCTGGATTGGTTTTCTTAACGGCATTGAATTTCTCCAAGCGTTTTCTAACCGTTAGTTCAGCCTTTTCTCTGATGGAGCAGGTATTGACCAAGACTAAATCAGCTTCTTCAAGTTTCTGAGTGGTATTAAAACCCTCTTTGGCCAGAATTGATGCTACAATCTCACTATCTGAAAAATTCATTTGACAACCGTAACTTTCTATATAAAGCTTTCGGCCGTTCGAATCGTTTTTCTCCAAAGCCAAGGTAGTACCCTGTTGGCTTTCGTCTATAATTTTCTCTATACCTTCGCTTTTGATCATTTCTTTACAATGGTCTGCAAAGATAGTGCATATTCCATTTTAGTGACAATTTGGCAGTACGTTTTAATACTATATTTAGATAATATTCTGTTATTGTACGCTCCAATTTAAATTATAACCACCGAATTATGAGTTTAAGTGATTTGACACAAAGAATTAATGAAAGCATACTATTGGATTTTGGAAGCATTTTCAATAATAGTATAGAATTGTTCAAAAAAGTCTGGGTGCAGGGTTTTATTACGCTGCTTTTTACTTTTTTGGCCCTAATCCCTTTTTATATTTTACTATATGCGCCAATGATTGCTTTTGGAATTTCAGACCCCGAAGCCATGAACAGTCAAGAATTGCCTCCCGCTGTAATTCTATTTATGGTTTTGTTCATGCCTATCTTCTTTTTGGGATTGATGACCGTTGTTCTATGCTTGAATGCGGCTTTTTTAAGAATATGTAGATTGAAAGATTTAAATGAACCGGGTGAAGAAAGCTATTTTTTCTACTTTAAAAGAGATTATTTGGGAAAGGCATTGATACTTTCACTTATCATGTTGGGGCTTTCAATACTTGGTACACTTGCTTGTGGTTTGGGAATTATATATTTAATGGTTCCAATGTCATTGTTTCCGGCTTTTTTGGCTTTTGATAAAGAGTTAAAGGCTATGGAAATTACAAAGGCAAGTTTTGCCTTGGGGAATAAAAATTGGTAATATTCGGGTTGATTCTCGTGACCGGTATCATTGCCCAACTTGGGGTTTTACTCTGCTTTGTAGGTGTTCTTTTTACTGCAATGTTCGGTAAAATACCGGTTTATTTTATTTACAAGGATGCTGTTGGTTTTTCATCAATGGACTAGTCCTTTAACAGAAACAAATAATGTGAATGAGGTGGAATAAATTCAAGAGTCTTTTTTCAAAAGAAAGCAAGACTACAGAAGGTACAGCTACTGATGAGTTGACAAGGTCGACCAAGAAAGTGATGAGCGAGATATATGAAAAGAAAAGATGGGGTGGTAGACAAAAAGATTTTTATTCTGGTTCCGGTTCGCATTCTCGAAAAGTAGTGCAACCTTATATCAAGACTATTTCTTCATTCCTTAAAGATTATGAAGATGGTTTGATTGTCTGTGACTTAGGGTGTGGTGATTTTAACGTAGGCAAAAATTTAGTTTCCTATTCCAAGAGATATATAGGAATTGATATTGTGGACGATTTAATTGAAAGAAATAAGAAACTTTTTGTAAGTGAACAATTAGAATTTCATTGTCTGAATATAGTTACGGACAATTTACCTAAAGGAGATTGTATTCTAGTTAGGCAGGTGTTTCAGCACTTATCCAACGAAGAGATAAAAAAGGTGGTTAAAAAAATTGAAAAATTCAAACATATTATAGTTACTGAACACATCCCTAAAGGTGAATTTGTGGCAAACGCTGAAAAATCTACTGGGGCAGGTATTCGATTGTCAAATAATAGTGGTGTGGTTTTAACAGAACCACCATTTAATATGAATCCTGAAAGATCTACAGAATTGTTGCGTATTAAATACAGGAAGGCTTTAATAGTAACCACGCACTATCAAAATTTCTAAATCTGATTTATCTAATTTTAAGAAGGCTAGGCCCAACTCTATTTAATGATTTTAAGATTAGGAAAATTTAGTTACGCCTGGCATAGGAATGGGATATTTGCCATTTTCATCAGGAATTGTTGGAGGTTTGGATTCCCAAGTTGGGTTTTCCGGCACCAGGCTTAAATCTGAATTCAAAGCTTGTTCCCAAGTTATGGTTTGACCGGAATAGGTTGCCATTCTTCCCATTATGGCAGTAAGTGTTGCTTTAGCACCATTCTCAGCATCGGCAATAACTCCCTTATTTCGTATTGAAGCAAAAAGGAGGTCATGCTCAACTTGATAAGGATTGGGGTCATGTTCTTTGCCTACATTGAGTAGTGTTTCCCCTTCCAGATCCGTTACCAAACCTTTTCTGGCCAAAATGGCACCTTTGGTGCCTTGAAAGGCTTCATCAACTCGCCTAAAACAACCTTTTTGGTGCCTGCACTGGCTTGCGACTACCGCTCCACTAGGATACGTGAATTCAACAAAATGGTGGTCAAAAATTTCTCCATGATCTAACCCATTTCTAGTTTGTCTACCACCCATTCCCTGGGCCGAAGCTGGATATTCCCCAATAAACCAGTTGGCAACATCAATATTGTGGATGTGTTGCTCTAAAATATGATCGCCGCATAACCAGTTAAAATAATACCAGTTTCGCATTTGGTATTCCATTTCTGTCTGCTGGGGCTGTCTTGCTCGCACCCATACTCCAGCGCTGTTCCAGTACACTTGTCCAGAGATTATTTTTCCAATTGTTCCTTCTTGGATCTGTTTATGGAGTGCTAGGTATTTTTTTTCATAGCGCCGTTGGAGTCCTACTACAACATTCAACTTTTTCTCCTTCGCTATTTTCGCATTTTTCAGCACTTTTCGAACTCCGGCTGGATCTGTTGCCACAGGTTTTTCCATAAAAACATGCTTGTCCTGCGAAATGGCATATTCAAAATGCTGCGGCCGAAAGCCGGGAGGGGTTGTAAGAATGACTACATCAGCTAAGTCTATTGCTTTTGAATAGGCGTCAAAACCAACAAAGCGATTTTTTTCTTTGACGTCTATTTTTCGTTCTCCCTCAAAATGTTCTATGATTCCTGTTAAGCTTTGATCCAATCGATCCTGAAAGGCATCAGCCATGGCAACCAATTCCACATCTGGGTCAGCAGTCAAGGCTTGTACTGCAGCACCTGTGCCTCGCCCTCCGCAACCTACCAGCGCGAGTTTTAATTTTTTGTTTCCGGCAACATAGCCCATTGCATTCATGGAGGTACTGCTTGCCATAAGGGCTCCAGTAGCAAGTCCAGTTGTTTTTACAAACGACCTTCTGTTCAGTTTTTTGATTTCTTTCTTTTTGTGATTTTGTGACATAGCCTTTAGTTTGTATGTTTTTCTTTCCAATAGATTTGTTGTTCCTCTGCAGTGGGAGTTTTATAAGGTCGTACAATACGAAATCCAATAAAAGGGGCATCAGTGTGCCACCATTTACTTTTTGGGATTTGTGGGTCTCTAAGTTTCCATTTTTTGGTAGAAGGTTTCCTAGAAGCACTTCTTAGCTGTTTTGCTTGATCTATCCATGATCCACCGCGTAAACTACGTGGGTAGGTTTTGATTGGTTTTATGAATGGATTTGAAACAGGGTGTTGCTTTCTATTAAAGTATGCTTTTTCCTCATATTGATCCAATGTCCACTCTGCTACGTTACCATGCATATCGTACAACCCCCAAGGATTTGGTTTTTTTAACCCCACTTTGTGGGACGTGCTATCACTATTTTTTTTTGACCATGCGTAATCTTCCAGTGCCATTGGGTCGTTACCAAAAGAATAGGCTGTTTGTGTTCCTGCCCTACAAGCATATTCCCATTCCGCTTCGGTGGGAAGTCGATAGAAATTTCCGGTCATAGCGGAAAGCCATTCGCAGAATTTTGAAGCAGCTAATTGTGTCATGTTTATTGCAGGAAAACCCTCAATACCCATTCCATGATCCATGTCTATGTAAGGGATGGTGGCACCAGAAACGGCATCAACAGCAAGTAAAACTTCGTTTCCAAGATTATTTGTGTCTCTGTGTCTGTCAATTTCCCTATCAATAAACAAATTATAGAGATCCCAGGTAACTTCAAATTGAGCCATCCAAAAAGGAGCTACTTCTACATTATGGGTTGGCCCTTCATCTAAAGATCTGCCAATTTCACTTTCAGTACTGCCCATGGTAAAATTGCCTCCTTGAATTGGGACCATGGAAATATGGATGTCAGTTCCAGAAATTTTTTGTGCATAGGGCTCAAAAGATTTTTGGGCAATAGCATTGAAACAAATACAGTGTGCAAATAATAAGAAAAGCGCTCTCAACTTTCAAGGAATTAGGATAAATGTATGATTTTATCCTATACAGATTAGACTTTTTTTTGTCTAATTACGCAACTTTGTTTAAGACTTTTTATCTATTGTTTGTTATGCTATCCAAAAAATTAAACAATATGAAAAAGAAAGTTTTAGTAATTCTATCCCTTGTCACGCTGGTTTTTGTATCCTGTGATGATAAAGATGACAGTGACTACGCAGATTATTTAGTGGCAAAACCTTTGGTTGTGAGCAAAGCTGAATTTGCAGCAGGCGTGGACATAATTGCACCAAGACCTATAGATGAATCCGGTAAGGTGTATACCTACAAAGACTATATTTTTATTAATGACAAGAGCCAGGGAATTCATGTAATAGATAACAGCAATCCCCAGCAGCCAAAAAAGATATCGTTTATAAAGATTCCCGGAAATGTTGATATTTCGGTAAAAGATGATTTCCTATTTGCTGATAGTCTGATGGATTTGGTAGTGTTGGATATATCTGACTTGAACAATATAAAACAGGTTAGTAGATTGGAGAATGTACTTTATGGTAATGTTTTCTGGCCTTTTGAAGCAGACATCATAGAATACGATGGATATGATTATGAGAATGAGATTCTGGTAGGTTGGGAAACAGTTACAGAAAGAAGATTGATCGAGGAGGTTCAGCAAAATGGTGGGGGCGGTATCTTTTTTGAAGATATGGCCTTGGCGAACAGTGCAGATGGAGGTACGGGACAAGGAGGCTCTTTGGCACGTTTTAAAATAGTTGATGATTATTTGTATGCTGTGGACAGCCACAATATCAATGTATTTGATATTTCAGATTTGGAGAACCCACAAAATCTGGAAGACGTCTATGCAGGATTTGACATTGAGACGATATTCAATAGAGATAATCACCTGTTTTTGGGAAGTATGAGCGGTATGTACATTTATGACATCTCCTCACCGGCCACACCAACATTTGTTTCGGAGTTTCAACATGGTACTGCCTGTGATCCCGTTGTGGTTGATGGAGATTACGCCTATGTGACGTTACGCGGAGGCAATGGATGTGGAGCTTTGGAGAGTGGTCTGTTCATTGTGGATATTTCTGAAATAACAGAACCAAAATTGGCCACTTCGTATCCAATGGATGAACCATATGGCTTAGGTATTAAAGATGAAAAACTATTTATATGCGATGGTAGCTCAGGCCTTAAAGTATACGATAAGACAGATATTGAAGATTTAAAAACGTTAAACCATTTTAAAGATATCGTTACGTTTGATGTAATTCCGCTGGAGAGTCATTTAATAATGGTAGGAGACGAAGTGCTCTACCAATATGAATATTTAGACAATAAAATCAAACTTATAAGTCAGATAGGCCTCAATTAAAAAACACAATAACTGAATAAAATATCCCGTTTTTAGCGGGATATTTTTTTGGAATGAATTTTTCAAAAAACCAAAATCGAAAAATTCATATACTTTTGTCACTTCAAAACCAATTGCATGCCGAAGAATTTAGTTATTGTTGAGTCCCCAGCAAAAGCAAAAACCATTGAACGTTTTTTAGGGAAAGATTTCCAAGTTGAATCTAGTTTTGGTCATATTGCAGATCTTCCGTCCAAAGAACTGGGGGTAGACGTGGAAAACGATTTTAAGCCCAAATATACTGTTGACAAGGAGAAAAAAGCCTTGGTCAAAAAACTGAAAGATTTGGCCAAAAAAGCAGATACAATATGGTTGGCAAGTGATGAAGATCGAGAGGGAGAAGCTATTTCTTGGCATTTGTCAGAAGAATTAGGATTGGATAAAAGCAGGACCAAACGTATTGTATTCAATTCCATTACAAAATCCGCTATCCAAAAAGCAATTGAGAATCCAAGGGAAATCAATTATGATTTGGTAAATGCCCAGCAGGCTAGAAGGGTTCTGGATAGATTAGTGGGGTATGAACTTTCCCCGGTATTGTGGAAAAAAATAAAACCAGGACTTTCGGCAGGACGGGTACAATCCGTTGCAGTACGGTTAATCGTAGAAAGAGAACGGGATATTGAGGTTTTTAAACCAGAAGCCTCCTTTAGGATTCAAGCAGAGTTTAAGACAGCAAAAGGAAATGTGTTTGCGGCAAAACTAAACAAGACCTTTCCGACCAAAGCAGCGGCTGAGGAATTTTTAAAGCAAAATATTGGTGCGGATTTTTCTGTTGGAAACCTAGATAAAAAACCGGCAAAGAAATCCCCCGCAGCACCATTTACAACTTCCACGCTTCAACAGGAAGCGTCGAGAAAATTATATTTTTCCGTTGGTAGAACCATGCAAGTTGCGCAGCGTTTGTATGAAGCGGGGCTTATAACTTATATGAGGACGGATAGCGTAAACCTATCCAAAGAAGCATTGAATGCGGCTAAAGATGCTATTGTGCAAAATTATGGTGAATCGTATAGTAAGGTTAGAAACTATACCGGAAAGTCCAAAGGTGCGCAAGAAGCTCACGAAGCGATTCGCCCTACCGATATGAAATTGAGCAATCCATCATTGGAAAGAGACCAGTCCAAACTATATGAGTTGATATGGAAACGTACTTTGGCTTCTCAGATGAGCGATGCCGAATTGGAACGTACCAATGTTAAAATAAAAGCGAGCTCGCATAAAGAAGAGTTTTCTGCAAATGGTGAAGTTGTAAAGTTTGATGGATTCCTTAAAGTATATTTAGAAGGAACGGATGAAGAGGACAAAACTGAAGAACAGGAAGGAATGCTCCCAGCAATGAATGTGGGTGAGGCATTGCAAAATAATTTTATTTCTGCAACCGAACGTTTTTCAAGACCTCCGTACCGATATACAGAAGCTTCCCTTGTTAAAAAACTGGAAGAACTTGGTATAGGAAGACCATCAACATATGCACCAACAATTTCTACAATTCAAAATAGAGGATATGTGGAAAAGGGAACAGTGGAAGGAACACAACGTAATTATATACAGTTGGTTTTGGAGGCCGGTGCAGTTGCCGAAAAGAAATTATCTGAAATGATAGGTTCGGACAAAGGAAAATTGGTTCCCACTGATATTGGAATGATCGTAAACGATTTTCTCGTTAGTCATTTCACCACTATCCTAGATTATAACTTTACGGCGAAGGTTGAAGAAAACTTTGATGAAATTGCCTCGGGAGATGAAGATTGGCAGAAGATGATGAAGGAATTCTACAAAAATTTCCATCCCAAAGTATTGGATGTAGAGGAAAATGCTGAACGTGCAAGTGGAGAACGGGTATTGGGAAAAGATCCAAAATCTGGAAGACAGGTAGCGGCAAGATTAGGTCGTTTTGGCCCAATGGTGCAAATAGGTACCGTAGATGAAGAAGAAAAACCATTGTTCGCAAGTTTGCTGCCAGAGCAATCCATTACCACAATAACCTTTGATGAGGCCATGGAACTTTTTGAATTGCCAAGAAAATTGGGGGTTTACGAAGGAGAAGAGATTGAGGCCAATGTTGGTCGGTTTGGCCCCTATGTGAGGTTTGGAAAAAAATTCATCTCATTGGATAAAGGAGAAAGTGCTTTTGATGTGGATATGGATAGGGCCATTGAACTGATCAAGGCTAAACAATTGGCCGATGCGCCAATTGCACATTACGAAGATAAAGAGGTGACCAAAGGTGTGGGTCGTTTTGGTCCTTTTATTAAATGGGATGGCATGTTCATTAATGTGAACAAGAAATACGATTTTGACAACCTTTCCAAAACCGATATTGTTGAACTCATTGAAGCCAAAAAAGTAAAAGAGGCGGAAAAATTGATTCAAGAATGGCCGGCAGAAAAAATTCGTATTGAAAAGGCCAGATGGGGCAGGCACAATATCATAAAAGGAAGAATAAAAGTTGAGCTTTCCAAAGATGTTGATGCAACCAAGATTTCTTTGGAAGAGGCACAGGCACTTATTGAAAAAAAATCACCTAAGAAAAAAACCAAAGCAAAAACAAAGGCTAAGAAGTAGTATGGCATTCGATTTTTTGGTCCCCATAAAGGACAAAGTCTTGGCATTTTCAGAATTACTCCCCCCACAAGCATTGGGCAAGAATGTTTTTAAACATACCGAAAAAAAAGGATTGCCTGTTTTTGCCAATGCTACAGTTGCCATTTTTGGGGTATTAGAATCAAGAAATGCCTTTGAGAAAAAACCTGAAAAATTGGACATCGATGAAATTCGTATTCAATTGTATCGCTTAATGACAGGTAATTGGAACGCTACAATTTTGGATATAGGTGATGTTGAAGAAGGAGACACCGTTGAAGACACCTATTTTGTGGTTAAGGAAATTGTGGCCGGTCTTTTGGAAGAAAATATTATACCTATTATAATAGGAGGCACCCAAGATATTACCTTTCCAACCTACAGGGCTTTTGACAAAATTAGAAACATGGTCAATTTGGTGTCCATAGATAGCCGTTTTGACTTTGGGGAAGATGAAGAATTAATTTCTTCCCATTCTTATATGAGTAGAATCATAACAGATAAACCCAATAACCTTTTTAATTTTTCAAATATTGGGTATCAAAGTTATTTTAATGCCCAAGAGGAGATGGATTTAATGGAGCGTCTTTTCTTTGATGCATATCGATTGGGAGATATAACAGCTAATATTGGATTGGCAGAACCAGTATTGAGAAGTGCCCATATTGTGAGTTTGGATCTAAGGGCAATTCGTGCCAGTGAAATGGGATTGTACAAAAACTTTTCTCCCAATGGTTTTACCGGGAGGGAAATCTGCGCTATTGCAAGATATGCGGGTATAAGTGACAAAGTATCACTTTTTGGTATCTACGAAGGAGAAAATTCCTTGCAAGCTTTTCAAATGATAGCCCAGATTATTTGGTACTTTATAGAAGGTATCAGTTTTAGGGTAAAGGAGTTCCCAAGTTCCAAAAGCGAAGATTTTACAAAGTTCACCGTACCTACGGATACCGAAGAACTCATATTCTACAAGAGTCATGTTACAGAGCGCTGGTGGGTAGAGGTTCCATCAATTTTACCTGAACATACTAAAACAAATTCAGTGGCGTTATTACCTTGCACCGAAGAGGACTATCTGGATGCTTGCAACCAGAATATTCCAGAAAGGTGGTTCAAGGCCTATAGAAAGGGCTTTAATTAACAAACTAAATTTTTAAGCATTAATTGGTTTTACACAATAATTTATTCAAAAAACAGTTTTGAGAATAATGAATTTGTGCAACGCAGTTTATAATCTTAAATCGAAAATTTAACCTAAAGTATGAGAAAGCTATTCTTTTCATCTATAGCATTTGTTTTTTTACTCACAAGTTGTGGTTCAAAATCAAAGTCAAAAGGTGAACTCGTTGGAGCCCAAGGAAAAAAGTGGTATCCTGAGAAACCCTACGGAATGGAACTGATTCCCCGCGGCTCCTTTGTAATGGGTAAGGCTGAAGAGGATCAGGCGAAAGTATTGAACGCTCCCACTAGAACAGTTACCGTACGTTCTTTTTACATGGATGACACGGAAATCACAAATAGTGAGTACCGTCAGTTTGTGGAGTGGGTCAAAGATTCTATAACCAGAACCAAATTAGCCATTCTTGCAGATGAATTGGGAATTGGTCCTGAAGATGAAGGTATAGGAGAGTATGCCTTTAAAGATACGGACACTACCAAAATCTCAGTATACGATAGATATATGCTCGATAATTATGCCGGTTTAGGTGAAACCGGATATGAAGGGAGAGCATTGAATACTGACATGGATTTGGTATGGGATACATCAGAATACCCAGATGAATATTATGCTGAGGTAATGGATTCATTATATATTCCTGAAGAGGAAAGCTATAATGGATTAAGAACCATTGATGTGACCCAATTAAAATATAAGTACAATTGGATGGATATCGAAGCTGCTGCCCGAGCTAAAAGTGGTAGAAGAAAAGATTTCATTAAAAAGGAGGAATTAGAAATTTACCCTGACACAACCGTTTGGATTCGTGATTTTGAATATTCCTATAATGAACCTATGCACAATGACTATTTTTGGCATGATGCATACAGTGAGTATCCCGTTGTTGGTGTAAACTGGCAGCAGGCAAAAGCGTTTTGCTCTTGGAGAACCAAGTTTAAAAACGATGACCAGAAGAGTCGTGGAAGACAATTTGTAAATCAGTTTAGATTACCTACGGAAGCCGAATGGGAATATGCCGCTAGAGGAGGTATTGAAGGGGGCACATACCCATGGGGTGGGCCTTACGTAATAAGTGATACAGGATGTTTTATGGCTAACTTTAAGCCGCAACGTGGAGATTATGCCGCAGATGCTGCATTGTATACTGTTGAGGCAAAATCATATGAGCCAAACGATTACAATTTATACAATATGGCGGGTAATGTATCAGAATGGACAAGTTCCAGCTTTGATCAAGGCGCCTACGAATATCTTTCTACCATGAACCCTAATATTGGATCAGGGCAGAACAAAAGAAAAGTAATCCGTGGAGGATCTTGGAAAGATGTTGCATACTTCTTGCAAGTAAGCACAAGAGACTATGAATACCAAGATTCGGCAAGGAGTTACATAGGTTTCCGAACCGTTCAGGATTATATGGGCGAAGAGGATTCCACAAAGGGGCAAGGGCTTCCAAATTAAATTAATAAAAACGAGAGAGCATTATATAAACCAGTAACCAAATACTTATTTATATAACTTAATTAAAATTAGAATTATGGCACAGTCAAAATCAACAAAAAAACTATTTAACATGGCCTACGGGCTTGGAGCATCGGTAGTAATTATTGGTGCACTATTTAAGATCCTTCACTGGGAATTTGGACCACTTACCGGTGGATTGCTTCTTGCTGTTGGACTTATTACAGAAGCATTGATCTTTGCTATCAGTGCATTTGAACCAGTAGACGATGAGTACGATTGGTCTTTGGTGTATCCTGAATTGAACAATGGTCAAGCTAAAGGAAACAAGAATGACGCTAAGCAAGCTAAAGAAGCAGAAGGTCTTCTTTCAAGAAAATTGGATGATCTTTTAAAAGAAGCCAATATTGATTCTGAACTTTTCACAAGTTTAGGTGATAGCATCAAGAATTTTGAAGGTGCTGCTAAAGGTATTGCTCCAACTACAGATGCAATTCAGCATACTAAAAAGTATTCTGAAGAATTGTCTCATGCTGCCGCTCAAATGGAATCTTTGAACAGTTTGTACAAAGTACAGTTGGAAAGCGCTAGCAGACAAGCTTCTATCAACGAAGAAGTTGTACAGAATGCTGGTGCATTAAAAGATCAAATGGAATCATTGGCAACTAACCTTTCTTCATTGAATGGAGTTTATGGTGGAATGTTGTCTGCAATGGCAAAAAACTAATTAGGGATTTGATTATAATACCAAACCCAGATCAAATTAATTATTAATTCTAATTAGAAAAACATGGCAGGAGGAAAACAAACACCACGTCAGAAGATGATCAACCTTATGTATTTGATCTTCATCGCGATGTTGGCCTTAAATATGAGTAAGGAAGTTCTTGCGGCGTTCGGGATAATGAACGAAAAGCTTGAGACTTCCAATATAAAGACTACAGAAAGTAACGATAACTTTTTGGCAAGTCTTGAAACAAAAGCTTCTGAAGATGCTGAGAAATATGGTAAATTATACCAAAATGCTCAGAAGATCAAGGGCTTGTCACAAGAGTACTACGATTACTTGGAAACTCTTAAAAAGGGAATGACCGAAAAGCTTGAAGATCCTAAGGATTATGCAAGAATGGACAATTCCGATTATTTAGATCAGACTCTTTTTCAGGGAGATAACTTATCACCAGAAGGTAAGGAATTCATGAAAAGAATCAATGACTATAAGACGCAAGTTGCTGCTATTGCACCTACAGCCTTAAAGGAAGCTGTTAACACACGCTTTCAAACGGGAGATGCAAACGGTAAAGTAGAAAAAAGAGATGGTACAAAGCAAGATTGGATCAACTATCACTATGAAGGGTATCCATTGGTAGCTTCTTTGGCTAAACTAACAGCGCTTCAGGCGGATGTTAAAGCTACTGAAGAAGATGCTTTAAAATCTATGTTGGAAGGTGAGCTTACAAATCAAGTTTCATTAACAAACTTTGCTACTTCTTTGTTGGCATCTAAATCTGCTTTCTATAACGGAGATAAGTATGATGGTAAGATCATCATCAGTAAAACAGATAAAACATCTACTCCAGTTAAGGCTGAGTTGACTTTGGACGGAAGAAAACTGACCGAAGGTAAAGACTATAAGTTGGAAGCTGGTGGTGTGCAAATGTTGATTGGTGCCGGTAACCCTGGTGATCATGAAATAGTTGGTACAATGTTCTTTATGCAAGATGGAGAGGAAATTCCTGTAGAAGTTAAAAATTCTTTTGCTACAATTTCCAAGCCTAATGCTGCTGTAATTGCTGCAGATAAGATGAATGTGGTATACCGTGGGGTTGCTAACCCAATGACTATATCCATTCCTGGAATTCCTGATAACAAAGTTTCTGCATCTGCTCCTGGACTTTCCAAGAGAAGTGGAAGCAAATATGTCATGAATCCTGGAAAAGGTAGGGAAGTTACTATCAGTGCTTCTGGTATTTTGCCTGATGGGCAAAGAATCAGTACACCAGCTACATTCCGTATCAAGGATATTCCAAGACCAGGAGGTACTGTTCGTGGAGAAGCTGGAAGTGCTAAAATGCCTAGAAAGAACCTAGAGATATCTACTATAGGAGCTATGTTGGAAGACTTTGATTTTGATTTGAACCTTGCTGTAAGCGGATTTAAATTTAAAGTGCCAGGTCAACCTACCATCGTAGTGAACGGAAACAAATTGAATGCAAGAGCCAAATCAGCTTTACAAAGAGCTAAAAGAGGTGAAGCCGTACAGATATTCGATATCAAAGCCTACATTTCAAACAACAAAACCTATAAGTTGAAAAAGGTTTCGCCAGTTGTTGTAGAGCTTACAAACTAAAAAGTATACAGATAATCATGAATTGGAAAAACGCATTTTTAATTGGAGCTTTAACCTTAGTGCCCATGTCGATCATGGCTCAGGCAAACATTTTGAATGCCAAGCTACCTGATGATGTAGGTAAGAAAACCGAAGCTCAAATAGAACAGGATAACGATGCCCCATTGGAATATGGATATACAGATGATAGAGATATCCTTTGGTCCAAAACCATATGGGAGGTAATTGACCTAGATGAGCGTGTTAACTTTCCATTATACTACCCAACCGATACCATTGGTATTGGAGCGGACAGACGGTCTTTGTACCACGTATTGATGAAAAACATCAAAAATGGTAATCTGACCGAGGTATATACGGATTCATACTTCACTGAAAAGCGAAAGTTTGAAGATTTAGCCGCTACATTGAGCAAGGTGGATACCACAGATCTTGGATACGAGCAAATCAATGCAGGTGAACAAATTTCTGCTGAGTTTATCAACCAGAGAGATTTAACCGCTGCTGATATTGAGGAGTACCGTATAAAAGGCATTTGGTATTTTGATAAGCGCCAAGGAGAATTAAAATACCGTTTATTGGGTATCGCTCCTGTGGCTCCAGATGTAAACTTTGTAGACGATGAGTCTGTAGATCCTGGAGAAAATAAAGTAGAACTGTTTTGGGTCTGGTATCCAGCAGCAAGACAAGTTCTTCATGAAGCCAAGGTCTATAATCAACGTAACTCGGCACGTCCCATTACTTTTGATATGCTGTTGAACGCAAGACGTTTTAATGCAGTGATTTATAAAGAGGACAATGTTCACGGTGATCGTGAAATTGACGACTACGTTTTTGATAATGCACTGTTCCAGTTATTGGAAGCCAAAAGAATTAAAGAGGTTATCCGAGATCGGGAGCAGGACATGTGGGCTTATTAAGTCTTAAGTGATTAAAATTTCCAATTCAATTCATATAGACGCCGCACAAATGTGCGGCGTTTTTTATTTCTTCTCTTTTGTCATTTTGAACGCAATCTAGAAATCAAAGCAAGGATGTTTACTTTTGCCAAATGTTGGATTATATAGTTGTTGGTTTGGGTTTGGCCGGAATTTCCTTTTGCGAAATATTGGAAAAAGAGGGTAAAACATTCACAGTAATTTCAGATGACTCGCAAAAAGCATCCCTTGTGGCCGGAGGCCTCTATAATCCGGTAATATTAAAACGGTTTACAATGGCCTGGAATGCTAAAGAACAAATGGAGTTGGCCATTCCGTTTTATGCAGATTTAGAAAGAAAACTAAATGTGAAGTTGGATTATAAACTTCAGGTTTTGCGAAGATTTACATCGACCCAAGAACAAAACAGCTGGTTTGAAGCCGCAGATCGCCCGGGTCTTGATTATTTTTTATCCACAGCCATCATCGAAAATAAAAACTCGAGCATTGATGCTCCCTTTGGTTATGGTGAAGTAAATTACACTGGGAGGATTGACACAAAGACATTACTCAACTCATATGCCGGATATTTGGAAAAAAGAGGATGCTTTACTGCAGAAAAGTTCGATTTTTCCTGTTTTGAGGCTTTTGAAGGGTATATTTCCTATAAATCAATAAAAGCCAAACAAATTGTTTTTGCCGAAGGCTATGGGCTTAAAAACAATCCTTTTTTCAACTATCTCCCATTAAATGGAACAAAAGGGGAACTGCTTACAATAAAAGCGCCCAATTTAAGGGAAGATAGCGTTATCAAATCTTCGGTTTTTAGCATTCCCTTAGGAAACGATTTATACCGTATTGGAGCAACATACAAATGGAAAGACAAAACCAACATCCCTACGGAAGAAGCAAAAGAGGAACTTTTGGACAAATTAAAAACCTTCCTAAAGTGTGATTTTGAGGTAATAGACCATGTTGCCGGAATTAGACCAACGGTTGTAGATAGAAGACCTTTGGTAGGCCAACATCCTGAACATAAAAACATATATGTTCTGAATGGTTTTGGTTCTAGAGGAGTTCTCATTGCTCCTGATGCTTCCAGACAACTATTTAATACCGTTGAAAAAGGTCCAGAATTGAACCAGGAAATCAATATTCAAAGATTTACAAAAAAGTATTATTCCAACTGACCTTTTATTTGCCTTGGTTCATACTTAATAAAAAAGTTGATCCAAATATTTCTTGACAAACGAATAATAACAGGCATAAACAGAATCATGGTTGCCACTATTGCAATAAAGGCGCTAGTCAAAGAAGTCCCAATTATTAGAAAAGAAATAACAAATGCTGCAACGGCAAAGGCAATTCCAACACCATAGCTTACATACATGGCCCCATAAAAAAAGGAGGGTTCAATTTTATATTTGGTATTGCAATTGGAGCAGCGCTCATGCATTTTAAAAATCTGTGATAATCTATAAGGATTGTTATTGACGTACATGCTCTCCTCATGACATTTAGGACAACTTCCTGTTAAAATACTGTAGAGTTTGCTTCCTTTTTTTAACATTTGCAAGGCTTTTATCAAAGGTAGGAATTATAGCCATTGTTACCATCGAACATCAATACCAAAAGCTGATTTTAAGATAATGAATTTTTATTATAAATATGCTTAATATCCATAACCTTTCAGTCGCTTTTGGGGGCGAATACCTTTTTGAAGAAATCGCCTTTCGTTTAAATGCTGGGGATCGGGTTGGTCTTATTGGTAAAAATGGAGCGGGAAAATCCACCTTGCTCAAACTACTTTCAAAAGAAATGGCTGCAGATTCTGGTACCATAGCCATGGAGAAGGATATTAAAATTGGTTTTCTTAAACAAGATATCGATTTTGAGTTAGGTAGAACGGTCCTGGAAGAATCCTATCAAGCATTCTATGAACTCAAATCTTTGGAATCGCAGCTTGATAGAATAAATCAAGAATTGGCAGAGCGCACCGACTATGAAAGCGAAAGCTATAACCAATTGATGATTGACTTGACCGATGTTACCCATCGCTATGAAATTTTAGGAGGCTATAACTATCAAGGTGATACTGAGAAAGTCCTTTTAGGGCTTGGATTCAGGCGAAACGATTTTGATAAGGTCACGGATACTTTTTCAGGAGGTTGGCGCATGCGCATTGAGTTGGCAAAACTTTTACTTCAGAACAATGATGTTTTACTGTTGGATGAACCTACAAACCATTTGGATATTGAATCCATTATTTGGTTGGAACAGTTTTTAAGGAATTATGCGGGAGCGGTGGTCATCGTTTCTCATGATAAAATGTTTCTGGACAATGTTACCAACAGAACTATAGAGATTTCGTTGGGTCGTATTTACGATTACAATAAGCCTTATTCAAAATTTTTGGAGTTAAGGGGTGAAATCAAGGAACAACAGTTAAATGCCCAAAAAAATCAAGAGAAACAAATACAGCAAACAGAAAAACTGATAGAAAAGTTCAGGGCCAAAGCCACCAAGGCATCCATGGCACAATCGCTTATCAAAAAATTGGATAAGATTGAACGTATAGAGGTTGATGAAGATGATAATAGCGTAATGAACGTACGCTTTCCGGTTTCCATAACCCCGGGAAAGGTGGTTGCCGAACTTGAAAATCTTTCCAAAAACTATGGGGAAAAGCAGGTTTTGGAAGGGATAGATCTTTTGGTGGAACGAAGTAGCAAAACGGCATTTGTTGGCCAAAACGGACAGGGCAAGACTACTTTGGCCAAAGTTATGGTGGGAGAGCTTGAATTTGAGGGCCATCTTAAGATAGGGCACAATGTACAAATTGGCTATTTTGCCCAAAATCAGGCCGAGTATTTGGATGGTAGCAAAACAGTTTTGGATACCATGATTGATGCAGCCAATGAACGTAACAGAAGCAAGGTAAGAGATATTTTAGGTTCATTTTTGTTTCGGGGAGATGAGGTGGATAAGTATGTAAAAGTCTTATCCGGAGGCGAGCGTAACCGTTTGGCATTGGCCAAATTGTTGTTGCAGCCCTTCAATGTCCTTGTGATGGACGAACCTACCAATCACCTGGATATAAAATCCAAAAATGTACTGAAACAAGCATTGCAAAATTTTGAAGGAACACTAATTCTTGTTTCCCACGACCGTGATTTTCTGCAAGGGTTGACCAATAAGGTTTACGAATTCAAGGATGGCAATATCAAAGAGTATTTGGGTGATATTGATTTTTACTTGGAACAACGAAAAGCTGAGGATTTTAGAAAGATTGAAAAAGGAGATAAAAAAGTTCAGGTAGAAAAAGTACAAGTCAAGGAAAACGACTACCAAACCCAGAAGAAGCTAAAGTCTTTAAAGAATAAATTGAGCAGCGTAGAGAAAAAGATTTCCCAATTGGAGAAGGAAATTGCATCCATAGACCATGACTTGCTTTTGGATTACGATAAAACCATTGCCAAGTCAGGTTTCTTTGATGAATATCAAGGAAAAAAGAACCTTTTGGAGTCATTAATGGAAGACTGGGAGAAGATATCAAATGAGCTAGAATCTTTAAACTAGTAATCTGAAAGATTGCTTTACCACACTTTTAGACACCTTTACAACAAAATCCCATCCATTTACCCATTTTATTTGTGGGACTTATATTTCGAATGTTAATTTGTAGGTAAATTCTTATAAATTGAAGTTTCAACCTATGATAAGGCTAATAACATTCTGTTTATTATTATCTCTTTCCTTTTATACTACACTTGCTAATGAGTTAGGTGTATCGCAAAAGGAAAAGAATGTGCTTATCGACCTTTTTAAAAGTACTAATGGTGAAAAATGGACCACGCCATGGGATTTAGAATCACCAGTACATACCTGGAAAGGCATTAAGGTAAAAGACAATCATGTAGTAGAGATAAATCTTTTTAGAAACAATTTAGAAGGAACCTTGCCGGAAAGCTTGGGAAGGTTAAGACGCCTAACGCATTTAAACCTTGCCTTCAACAATATTACAGGAGTTTTACCCAAGGATATAGTTAAGTTGGAAAGCCTAAAGGTTCTTAGGTTGGAGATGAACAGAATTAAAGGGTCTCTGCCAACAGGTATTGGACATTTAAAGGAATTGCAGGTGTTCTCCATGTTCAATAATTTTTTGAGTGGATCAATTCCGCCAACTTTTGGAGAATTGGAGAACTTGATAGAGCTCAATCTTTCCAGTAACAACCTAAAAGGTATTATTCCCAATACTATTGGAAATTTATCAAAATTGGAAGCTTTGGGGCTTTTTGAGAATAATTTGGAAGGAAGCATTCCCCAAGAAATGGGCAAATTGGGACAACTTCGGGAATTAGTTCTGGCCAATAACCAGCTGGGTGGAGAAATCCCAACGGAATTTGGGCAATTGGCGAGCTTAAAAATACTTCAGATTCAAAATAATAGATTCAATTCATATAAAGGACTTCAAGAAATGAATACAAAACAATTTCTGGTCTTTGATACCGATGAAAAAACATTAAATCCAAAGTTCAATGATATACAATTACAACGCACACGAATGGCGGATACAAAATTTGA
Organism: Flagellimonas eckloniae; assembly: GCF_001413955.1. NCBI lineage: Bacteria > Pseudomonadati > Bacteroidota > Flavobacteriia > Flavobacteriales > Flavobacteriaceae > Flagellimonas > Flagellimonas eckloniae. The sequence goes on from NZ_LCTZ01000002.1 coordinate 3,540,060, forward strand.
AGATGTTGACGAAAATGAGTAGTTAGTTATACTTTAGTTTGTTTGGTTTGGGGATGCAGGCGTGTATCCCCTTTTTTTATGGCATAAATTGACAGTCAACGTTTCAATTTATGAAATATTTAACCAAAAACGCGGTGCTAGAATATAGTTTTGCAAAGACTAATTCATTTATATGCGCAAGCTAATCATCTCCGCTGTCCTAGGTGGACTCATTATTTTAGCATCACTTTATTTTGCTGGACTCATTGCAGGAAGTAAGAACAACCGCAGACCAAAACCACAGAAAGTTGTGAAGACGGTTTTTGTGGATACCGTAAATAACAGTACAATTCCCATTATAGTTCCGGCCAATGGAAATCTAAAGGCAAAAAGACGAGTTGAGCTGTTCTCTGAGGTACAAGGGGTTTTTCAATCAGGAAGTAAGCTTTTTAGGACTGGACAAGAATATAGTAAAGGTCAGACGTTAATTCGGATTGATGCCAATGAGTATTACGCCAGTGTACAATCTGCAAAAAGTGATTTGTACAATTTACTAACTTCAATAATGCCAGATTTGAGGTTGGATTATCCAGAAATCTATCCTAAATGGCAAGAGTATTTGAATAATTTTGATTTAGATAAAGGCACACCTAGCTTGCCTAAGATGACTACGGAAAAGGAAAAATTCTTTATTTCCGGAAGAGGAATAATATCAAATTATTATAACCTGAAGAATTTAGAGCAACGCCTATCAAAATATACCATATCTGCGCCTTTTAAAGGTGTTTTGACGGATGCTTTGGTTACAGAGGGAACTCTGGTCAGGTCAGGTCAAAAACTGGGAGAGTATATAAATACTGGAATTTATGAATTAGAGGTTTCCGTGAGTAAGACCTATGGGGATTTTTTAAAAGTTGGAAAAAAAGTAGCGCTTGTTAATCTGGATAGGACCCAGAATTATGATGGTGAAGTTGCACGTATAAATGGAAGCGTGGATCAGAATTCCCAAACAATTACAGTCTTTATTGAGGTAAGTGGGGAAAACTTGAAAGAAGGGCAATATCTGGAGGCAAACTTAGAAGCTAAAGAAGAATCAAACGCTATTGAAATAGACCGATCTCTATTATTGGAGAATAACCAGATTTTTGTTGTTCGGGATTCTATTTTAGATCTTATAGACGTCAACCCGATTTATTTCAGTGATAAAAAAGTTGTACTTAAAAATGTGCCGGATAAAGAGGTTATCGTTTCCAAAGCATTGACAGGAGCTTATGCCGGAATGTTGGTAAAGGTTTTTAATTCCAACAAATCAAAAAAGGCAAAGTCATGAAAAAGGTAATTGCCTATTTTATCAAATATCATGTTGCGGTCAATGTTATCATTTTGGCGTTCTTTGCTTTTGGAATAGTTGGGGCATTATCTTTAAAATCTTCTTTTTTCCCCTTAGCAGAATCCAGAAATATTGCAATTAGCATTACTTATCCGGGAGCATCCCCACAAGAAATTGAGGAGGGAATTGTTTTAAAAATCGAGGATAACCTCAAAGGGTTGCAAGGTGTGGAACGTGTTACATCCACTTCCCAAGAAAATAGTGGCACCATCAATGTTGAGATTGAAAAGGGCAGGGATATAGATTTTATGCTGTTGGAGGTAAAAAACGCTGTTGACCGTGTACCTACTTTTCCTAGTGAAATGGAGCCTTTGGTGGTTTCAAAAATGGAAGCGGTTAGACCCACAATAAGTTTTGCAGTTAGTGGTGAAAATATCCCTTTGGTATCTTTAAAACAGATTGGGCGTCAAATAGAAAATGATCTAAGGGCAATTGACGGAATTTCCCAAATTGAAATAGGAGGTTATCCAGATGAGGAAATTGAAATTGCGGTTAACGAAAATAGTCTTTTGGCTTACAATATCTCTTTTGATGAAGTAGCCCAGGCGGTGTCCAACGCAAATATTTTGGTAACTGGAGGGAACATCAAGACCAGCTCGGAGGAATATTTAATTCGGGCAAACAATAGATCATATTATGGAGATGAGCTTTCCAATATTATTGTCTGGGCAGAAACTTCCGGTCGATCTGTTCGATTGAAAGATGTGGCAAAAATTAGAGATCGCTTTTCCGAGACACCCAATGCCTCTTATTATAACGGAGATTTGTCGGTCAATATAACCGTTACAAGTACTAATACCGAAGATTTAATTGGTTCTGCGGATAAGATAAAAGAGTATATAGAGGAATTTAATCAGAAGTATACCAATGTCCAGCTAGAGGTGGTTCGGGATTTATCAAAAGTCTTGAATCAACGTACGGACCTTTTAGCTGAGAATGCTGTAATTGGGATGATTTTGGTGCTTCTTTTTCTTTCCCTGTTCTTGAATACAAGATTGGCCTTTTGGGTGGCCTTTGGATTGCCTGTTGCATTTTTGGGAATGTTCATTTTTGCCCCCATGTTCAATGTTACCATTAATGTGCTGTCCCTTTTTGGGATGATTATCGTTATTGGAATTTTGGTTGATGATGGGATTGTGATTGCGGAGAATATTTACCAACACTATGAAAAAGGTAAGACTCCCGTAAGAGCAGCCATAGATGGAACCATGGAGGTGATTCCACCTATTCTTTCGGCAATTATAACTACCATATTGGCATTTTCAATTTTCTTCTTTTTAGATGGTGGTATTGGGGAATTCTTTAGTGAGGTTTCCGTTATTGTTATTTTAACCTTGGCAGTTTCTTTGGTGGAAGCTTTAATAATACTTCCGGCGCATTTAGCACATTCCAAGGCATTACAGCCACAAAAAGAAGGCCCTAAAAGTGGAATTGCAAAGGTATTTTCCAAGCTCCGTGTCATTAATAAAATGGGAGACCGTTCAATGGCATGGATGCGGGATAAATTATATAGCCCGGTTCTAAAGTTTGCCTTGGACTATAAATTCTTAATGTTTGCCTTTTTCTTTATGGCCTTGGTGTTGACATTTGGTTCTATCGGGGGAGGAATTATCAGAACAGCCTTCTTTCCAAGAATTGCAAGTGATAGAATTGAGGTGGAATTGACCATGCCCAATGGAACCAATGAAAAGGTAACCGATTCCATCATTGAGATGATTCAGGATAAGGCGCATATTGTAAACAAAGAACTTACGGAAGAGTATTTGGCAGGTACGGATAAGATGTTGTTTGAAAATATGCTAAAAAACGTTGGGCCGGGATCTTCCTCAGCGACCTTGGTCATCAACTTGTTGCCCGGTGAAGAACGTCCAGATGAAGTTGTATCCGATTTGATTACGGCTAGATTACGAGAATTGGTAGGCCCGGTCATCGGGGTAGAAAGTTTAATCTATGGAGGAGGAGGTAACTTTGGTGGTGACCCAGTCTCCGTATCACTCTTGGGAAATAACATTGAAGAGCTTAAAGCAGCAAAGACAGAATTAAAAACTGCAATGCTTAATAATGCATTGTTGAAAGATGTAGCGGACAATGATCCGGCAGGAATTAAGGAAATACGTTTACAACTCAAAGAAAATGCATACTTGTTGGGATTGGACCTTAGAACCGTAATGGATCAGGTGCGTGCAGGATTTTTTGGCTCTCAGGCTCAACGTTTTCAACGGGGGCAAGATGAAATTCGTGTTTGGGTTCGGTACGATAGAGAAAACAGGTCCTCTATAATGGATTTGGATGAAATGCGCATATTGGCACCAAATGGAGAAAGAATCCCTCTCAAGGAAATTGCGGACTATTCCATAGAACGAGGTGATGTGGCAATAAACCATCTGGATGGTCGACGGGAAATTCAAGTGTCGTCAGATTTAAAGGATTCCAAAACTACAAGTGGGACTGATGCCATGCTTTGGATACAGAATGAGGTCATGCCCGATATTTTATCCAAATATCCATCTATTACTCCTTCATATGAAGGACAAAACAGGGAATTTGTAAAATTTCGTAAGTCTTTGCGGTTTGCAGGTTTAACAGTTTTGGCACTCATTTTTATTACCATCGCCTTTACATTTAGGAGTTTTAGTCAGCCCCTATTGCTGATACTACTGGTGCCTTTTAGCCTTACTGCAGTGGCTTGGGGACACGTAATACATGGTTTTCCCATCAATATTCTTTCACTGTTGGGCATTATCGCATTGATTGGAATTATGGTAAATGATGGTCTCGTGCTTATAGGAAAATTCAATAGTAATCTTAGAAACGGGTTAAAATTCAATGAGGCCCTCTATGAAGCTGGGCGTTCACGTTTTAGAGCTATATTCCTGACATCGGTAACTACCATAGCCGGTCTAGCACCTTTATTATTGGAAAAAAGTAGACAAGCACAGTTTTTAAAACCTATGGCTATTGCCATAGCATATGGAATAGGTTTTGCAACAGTACTAACACTTTTATTGTTGCCCATTTTCCTTTCCTTTGGAAACCAGGTAAAAGTTTCGGCAAAACGCTTATGGATAGGTGAAAAAATATCAAAAGAAGAAGTGGAAAGGGCTATAAAAGAGCAAAAAGATGAGCAATATATGTTAGAAGAAGGAAAACATAGCCTAAATGGTAATGCGAACCACAATGAGTCAAGGGAAAACACTTCAAAAGTTTTAGAAGGAACAACATAATGAGAAGCATACTTTTTACACTACCTTTTTTTGTATTGATTTTTAGTAATTCTATAGAAGCCCAGGAAAAAATCCTTTCCAAGGAAGAAGCTATAGATTTGGTTCTGGAAAATAACTTAGGAATCCAAGTAGCAAGAAACACAAAAAGGATTGATGATAACAATGCAAGTATTTTAAACTCTGGATACCTTCCTACTGTTTCGGCCAATGGGGGAGGAAGTATAGACGTGCAAAATACAGAAGGAGAATTAGCCAGTGGGGAAACACGCAGGGCAGACGGTGCCGAAACCAGACGTTACAACGCCTCTATAGATGTAAACTATACGTTGTTTGATGGATTGAATAGATATTATACTTACAAAAGCTTTAAAGAACGCTCACAACAATCAGAACTTGAGGTAAGACAAACCATAGAAACCACAATTTTACAACTTTTTACGGTGTATTATGAGGTTGCAAGGTTGACTGAGAACACCAAAAACTTGGAAGAAGCACTCCAAATTTCGAAAGATAGATTAACACGGGCCCAGTATCAATTTGAATATGGCCAAAATACAGGGTTGGATGTGTTAAATGCCGAGGTCGACATAAATACGGACAGTATCAACCTGTTAAATTCCAGACAACAATTGCGAAACACAATGCGAGATTTAAACCTTGTGATGAACCAAGGACTTGATACGCAGTTTATTGCGGATACCACAGTGGTTTTTGTTCCTGGACTTCAAATGGAAAACATGCATAATGAGGCCAAGACAAACAATATTCAATTACAATTGGCAGAAAAGGACATAAGCATAAGCAGATATAATCAAAAAGCGACAAAAAGTGTTTTTTTACCTACTATTGGCTTAACAGGTACATACGGATGGAATGAATCCAACAACAATAGTCCTTTGGCTTTCCTATTACAAAATACATCTACGGGTTATACGGGTACAGTCAATCTCACTTGGAACCTCTTTGATGGAGGAAGTGGAATAACCAATATCAAGAATGTTAAAATTGGATATGAGAACCAAGAACTTATCAAGAAACAGATAGAATTAGAAGTAGAGCGTGATATTAGAAATGCATGGGATAGTTATACCAATGCACTCTATGTTCTTGAGGTTCAAGAAAAGAATTTACAGACTAATCAGAATAATTTTAAACGTACTGACGAACGATACAAATTGGGACAGATAACTTCTATTGAGTTTAGACAGGCACAATTGAATTTATTGAATGCAGAACTGGCGCAAAGCCAAGCAAAGTATAGCGCAAAGTTAGCAGAACTTCAAATGCTACAGATAAGCGGACAACTATTGAACGTGGATTTTTAATCCTGTCATAAATGTTCGAACACTTTTTTCAATGCCCGTACTGTTGGGAAGAGATTTCTTTTCTTTTGGATACTTCGGTATCAAATCAAACCTATGTAGAAGATTGTGAGGTATGTTGTAATCCCATTGAGGCAGTTTCAAAGTTTGAAAATCAAGAGTTATTACATTTTGAAGCTAGGGAATTGGGACAATAAAAAAGCGATATCCAATACCTCAAATTCTATCATAATGTATATCCATCAATTCTAATGAAATAGACTAAACTTTACTAGCTCAAAACCTGGGTTAAATAGTATAATTGAAAGCGTTGATTTTTTTAAAGAAATTTGTGACCTTATCAATTTGATGGTGTCTGATTAGATGAGATAAAGAAGAGTTAAATCCAAGAATTGACACTTTATCCTTAAATGAAAATCAGCACACCCATCGTAACCGGAAACGTTAAGAATTCATTTCCCCGGGATCGTACCTCGGTGGGTGGCTTGTTTAACATTTGTGAGTTGCTGACCAATAACTTCCCTTAGATAACCCGAAAAATGGAATGGTATCGTTTCCATAGATTATCACATGATTTTCCAAACGGATACTTTGCCCCAAATAGGAAAGGATAAAAGGAAGTTAAATCTTTTTCGAAACCGATTCAATTATCCTTAATTTAAAAGCTCAATCGAAAGTTTTAAAAAACGATACATAGCACAGATTTAGATAATGTATATTAGAAAAATTCTAAAAAACTGAAATACAAGATGTAAATTAGTGTGACTGGGAGTAAAATAGTGCATGTCTTTGAGGTTAAAGGTTGGACCACCATGATATATCTTGGGTTCTGTTTTGATTTTTTTAGGATTTCAATTACTCCTAAAAATAGCGAAACCCCCAGTGTTTCTGAGGGTTTCTTAGTAGCGGGAACTGGACTCGAACCAGTGACCTTCGGGTTATGAGCCCGACGATGCGATTAAAATTTTACATAATAATTTAAAAATCAGTTACTTATGATGTAATGATGAATTATTCTATAAACCCGAAGGTAATTTAAGAGACTGCTTCCTGACTTATTATTTCAACTGACTCCTTATTTCTTGAGTAATAGAATACCTTTGTAAAGGGTTAAAAAGATGAAATTTACAGATGGAATCGGAATTTGACATACATAGGATTATAACATCAGGTATTCAAAACGAACTAGATCTTCAAAGAGCCTTAATCGCGAGTAGGCTGTTACGAATAATGGCAAAAGAAAATTCCAAGCTACGAATGGTTAGAACAAAGCTGAGGGACTTGATCATTGCCTACGAGTATAAAAATTGGTCTCGAAACTCCAATATAACCCAGAAGCAAATAGAAGAAAGCGATTTGGCAGAATCAATGGCCGAAAAAGAAATTCCGTTGATTCGTCAATCTCTGATCAAGAATTTCAACATTTCTCCAAATATTTGAAAAAGAGGCAAGTAATTTTTTCTATAGATGATTTCAGTTGTCAATTGAACAATGATGCTTCCCACTTATAAGAAGGGACTTGTTAAACTCCAATTATGTGCATCGGTCATACAACTGTAATGATCAAGGTTTAATGACTAAATAACTGCCCTGTATCCAATGCTTGTTTTCATCCCCATAGTATAAATAGACCGTACTGGCAGGGGATTTGTAATTTCCCGCAATTTCTGCTTTTAGATCTAGATTTATCGTTTTTTCTTCCAAAGCATTCAAACTTTTCCAATAGAGTACCAAATAGTTATCAAAGACTTCGTAATAATCCACTAGTTGAGCTTCCAATAGTTCCTTTAATTGGTAGGGTTGTAAACTTGCCCCACTAGGAATTCCGATAATAGCCGTTGTCATTGAAACGGGACTATCCCTTTTATTGGCAATATCAATTCTCATTCTTGCAATGTTGCCAACCTTAACAACTGAATCTGCCAAGATGGTTCTTAAATCAACAAAGGTATTGGGGGAAGATTTGGGTAAATGGCTTTCCCATTTAATATCCAGCGTATAGGGAAATGTTTTTTCTGGATTTTGGAAATGAATCTCAACGGATTGCTTTCCCTCGGATAAAAACTCTTCAATACCATCGATTTTCAGGATACCATTTTCTTGTTTTACCAGTCGACGTTCAATACTCTTTTCATTCACGGATAATCGCACCCCATTTTTGCTTTCGGCAATAATCCTTTTATGGGTTTTGGTATATTCGATCAAAGCCTTTAATGACATGACTGTGGCCTGCGTACTGCCAAAACGGCCATATTCCCTATTGGATGTTATGTACTGTATGCCCTTTGCCACTTCTGAACTGTATTGAGTTGACCGGAGCAATGAAAGCACTATGAATGCCGTTGTTTCCAATTCCTTGGATTTTCCATAAGATCGGGTAATGGTATTTTCCACGGCCAAATCTCCATAACCTGAAGCTTTTATTTGTGTGAGCAATTTATCGATCAGGTTTTCATAATCTGCCTGATGTCCCATATTATGACTTGCCAAGGCCATTAGTGCCATTCTGTAGGTGTCTTCAGATTCTAGGGCTTCTTGCAAGGAGCTTTGATATTCTTTTTCTATTTCGGAATTAAGACCTACTTCACTCAGAGCATAGACAATATAGGCATTGGCTACTTTTGGGGGAGAACTTGCAAAACTATCGTATCCTTTTTTGCTTTTATGGAAACCACCTTCGCCATCTCTTTGCTCCATCAACCAATTTATGGTTCGATCTATCATTTTCTGGTCTACCTTTTCATAAACCTCTTTCATTTCAGTAAATTCTAGAATTCCAAAGGCTGTCAGCGTTTCATGGGGAGGTGTATGGCCAAACCATTCGAATCCGCCTTGGGAAGTCTCAAAACCTATAAGCCTTTTGTAACCTTTTTTGATAAAATCCATGGCTTTTACCTCAATTTCGGTATTGCTTTTACCCGTTTCTTTGAGATATTTGAGCACCATGACATTGGGATAAGTGGCCGATGAGGTCTGTTCAAAGCATCCGTAAGGTTGTCTGATAATACCTTCGATACCGTTCATGACATCACCAACGACATCAATATAAACATTCAATTCTGCGCGAATGCTGTTGGGCACTAGGTTGGTTATATTGAAATCATACCTTCCATTCTTTGAACCAGAAATTGCAGTTTTAACAGGAAAGTATGGGCTTAAGACCGTTATTTCCCTACTAAAACCATCGGAATGAACAGTATTTTGGACATTAACGTTTAAAGTTAAATTTTCACTTATTTTTTTCGGGACAACATCAATATGTTTAAGCAAAAAACCTTTGGATGCCACCCAAATACTATCCTTCAAATCCCCTTTGTTGAGGAGTGAAAATTCATTGGGAATATTTACATCCAACTTTAATTTTAAATCCTCACTGGTATTGTTTGAAATAGTGATTGGGATTTTTATGGTGTCGTTCAAAGAACAATAATTGGGAAACTTCGCAGTGATGCTCAGTGGACGTTGGATACTATATTTGGATTCCGTATGATTTAATAATCCATTATGGGAAATCCCTTCTGCTATTATGTTGAAAGAGGTAATAGCATCTGAATTGTAAAACTCCAACTTGGCTTTGCCTGTTTTATCGGTTTGCACCACTGGATTCCAATAGATTGTATTTCTGAAATCGCTTCTTTCCGATACAACTTCAGCGGCATCATAAACAGGCATGTAAAATGTTTTGGAAGAGCTTATTGAAGGTGAATTGGAGTTGGAAAGAATCTTTTTAACAGTATAATTATTGAACTTCTTTCCAATCAATACCTTGTCATTATATCGATAATACCTCTTTTTTGTATTTATGATCACTATGCCATTTGCTCCTCTTGCTCCATAAAGCGTACTGGCGGCGACACCTTTTAGAACACTTACGGACTCTATGTTGTTGGGATTCAAATCTTGCAGTTCAGCACTCTGATCCCCTGAAAAACTATCGGTATATGGAATGCCATCGATAACGTAAAGAGGTTGATTGGAGCCCCTTATTGAATTTGCCCCCCTAATGTTGATTGTGGTGCCTGCTCCTGAGACCCCACTTGAATTTGTAATGGCAACTCCGGCCACCCGTCCCTGTAATATCTGGCTTACCGTACTTGCAAGGCCATTGATTTCATCTGTTTCAACAAAAATTTGTGCAAACCCCAATGCCTGCTTTCTGGAATAATTACCATAACCAACAACAACGACTTCATCCAAAGAGGAGGCGTCTTCAGCTAAACTTGTGGAGAACACTGCTTTTTCCTGTACAGGTTTTTGAAGTGGTTTATTTGCAACTTCTAAATTTGGAAATCCGGTTTCCTTTTGCTCGGTTTTTTTTGATGCAGGAGAGCCAACTATTTTTTTTGTGGATAGTATTTGTTTTTCTATAATTTTTAAGGATTTTCGATCATCTCGATAGGCCACTAGGATGTAGGAGTTGGCATTCCCGATTTTACATCTAAAGTTTCCATTTTGGTCTGTCTTGAATTGCAACGCCTTTTCCCCACTGTCTTCGAACAAAAACAAATTTGCCGAGATTGGGTTTCCTTTTCTGTCCAATATCTGTCCCTCGATCAAGTTTCTTTTTTCAGGTAGAAAGTCTACTTTTTTTATTGGATGGACAAGATAATCCCTCCAGCCATGGGTAAGCATGACCAAATCGATCGCTTTGATGGATTTTTCTTCTTCTGGGTCAAAGTAGAAAGATGGTTCGTGAATTTTTCCCTGTAATTCACTTGACATTAAAAGATAGCTGTCGATGCGGTCTTGTTTGTCATCAGCAAATGATAACAATGCGTTGTCCGCAACGGCTATGGATAGGTTACTACTGACCGGAATGCTATCAAAATCCTTTGTTTCGATTTCCAACACTACCTTTTCCCTTGGCGCATAGATTTCTTTATTGGGTTTTAGCTTAATGTTCAAGGCTTTGTGATTGTTCAAAAACACCAATCGCTCACTAATGACATCCTTTTTGGAGTTTATCAAGCGAAACTTTGCTATGCCCCTGGGAAATTCTGAAATGCCGATGTCAACCTTAATACTTCCCCTTTTCAACTGTACTGTTTTCTCAGTGAGTATTTGGTCCAGAACATCCAAAACCTGTAAAGTGCCACAGAATTGGGTTGTGGTAAATATATCCCATGTGGTGGTATCGATTTGATGGTCCAGCAACGAAATTTTAGTGCCTTTGGAATGGTTTTTTGGCAGGGCATAAAGTGAATCTGATTGAAATGGACTGGTAATTTTGGCAAAATAAGCTGTACTCAGTACAGGTACGAGTTGAAGTGTGCCCATACCATCGTGATAGCTTTCAAAATATTGGATTTTGTTTCCGTTCGCATCCAGAATATATCCTTTTATATCAGCGGGTTTTCCAAATTCATTCAAAGCCTTAAAGGCGATTACATTGTTGGTGCCCTCGATCATTTTGCCCCCTTCCGGCATGAATTGGAAATCAATGTTGTCCATGATAACAGGCACAGTCCTTGAAATGGATTCGGTTGTTCCCTGATAAGGCACTTGAATGTTCAGCACCACATCCGATGTATTCAAATCTTTAGGTAAATCAAAAGCAATGACACTTTTCCCATTCTCATTGGTCAACATTTCTTTTTGGACAAAGTTGTTGCCCCGGAGCAATACATTGATTATGAATTCTGTGCTTGCCAATGGGTTGTTCTTTAAGTCCTTTACATCGAAATCCACCTTAACGTTGCTTCCCTTACCGTAGGCTTCTTTTTGGAAGTCTAACGATAATAATAGTTTGGGCACAACCACTTTTTGAACTGTGATTTCTTTTGAAAAGAATAGGTTCTCATCAAAGTTTCGCATGTAATTGGTGTAAACCTTCAAATTATAAATGCCTCCGACCCAATTCTCCTGAATTTCAAAATCACCATATACATATCCATGGACTACTGCCAAATTTTTGGTTTTGACCACACTTCCTTTGGGAGAAACCAACTCGGCCCGAATGATATCAGTTATACTCGAAGGTTGGTTATTTTCATCGACCAGATACGATTTAAACCAAATGGTTTCCCCGGGAAAGTAAAATGGTCTATCGGTATGGGTGTATATTTTTTCAAGTTGGTATGATTGCTGCCCCAAGAGTATTGAAGAGCTAAACAAAGCATATAGCAGTACTACGTTTAAAAAAGAAGCCGTCTCGTTTTTCATCTTCATTAGATTTTTATGTTAATGTTTGCTCCAATCTCAGAGGCCAATGGAAGGTTGAAAAAATGCAATCCTTGTGCAGATGTATTGCCGTACAATGTGCCATAAGGATTGACACCCTGTGTTTTAGTCCATGTCCAGATATTTTTGGCAAAGACTCCAAATACCGCTTCTTTGAAAAAAGAATCTTTGGAACCGTTCTTTATTTTATAGGAAAAAGAAATGGATTTAAGGTTCAAATAACTTCCGTCCGATATGGCTTCTTCAGCGACACCGCCAAAACCATATCTTGCCCATCTGTTTTCGTTTGTATTGGAATTGACGGAAGCAAAATCAACAGGAATGGAGTTTGTGTTGCCTTGTTGATCAACACCTTGAAAGATAAACCCCGTGGTCTCTCTTAATTGGGCCGATTCTTGGGAGGCACCAAAGTAGTTCAAGATATTTTGTGTGCCATTCCAGATATCACCACCTCTTTGATAATCCAAAAGAAAACTCAATTTGAAGCCACCCAAGCTTAAAGTATTTGACCAACCAAGATTGAAATCGGGAACGGGATTTCCCAAAATTTGAAGCTCAGGATCTACCAAAGGAAATCCATCATCACCAACCACAACCGCATTGTTTTCGTTTCTCAAGAATGCGTTACCGACCAAGGTCCCCACTGGTTGACCAATAATGAGATTTTTGGTAATCGTTTGAAATCCGGCAATGGGAATACGGTTAAGCGTATTGCCATAAATATTTTCAACAATGGGCCTATTCTTGGAGAAGATAATTTTTGTGTTCACCTTAAATCCAGAATCATAATACCGTCCCAAGTGAAAATCGATAGAGGCTTCAAGTCCCTTGTTTCTGATTTCACCGATATTTTGAAGTTGCCAACCATTATTCCCAAAAAATGGAAAAATACTGTTCTTGTTCAAGGAGTTATAATAGCTGACCGTTATATCAAGCTGGTGATTGAAGAAAGTGGCTTTCGTTTCAAAATCAAACTGTTCCACCATTTCAAAATCCAATCCGTCTGAAATAAAAAGGTCATTGTTGGTCGTGTAGGTTAAACTGTCTTCCAAATCAAGTTGTAGACTATTATGGCTTAGATTGTCATAGAACAGTGGGAAATCGACAACATCCTTTGAAAAACCACCACTAAGAGAAAGGTGGTTTATAAAATCAGAATCGAATATATTGTTGCCCAAACCTACATATAACTTTGCAGAAGGTAAGAACCATTCATTACCCTGTACAGAAGAAGAGAACGAATTGTTTTGAAGGGTCAACCACATGTCAAATCCAAAATCAGTTTCAAAAGTCACCCTGTTCTTAAGTTGTACCGTCGATTTTTTTGGCTCGTTGCTTAAAGTGTTCAGTGTTTGTATGGCAGATGCTTCCAACAGACCATATTGCAATCTAGAATTGGTAAAATTAAAGGAAGTGTATGGCGCTAAATAAATACCATCAGCAACGCGGATGTTCCAATGACTTGCTGAAAAATCGAACGAAATCTCTTCCGTATGTATCAATTTATCACTTAAATAGCCATTTTCAAAACCATTTGTGCCAAACGGAAGGTCAAAGCGCATTTCTTGTGATTGTTTTGAAAAAGTTATCCCTGTATCGATATTAAGATTATCAATGAAATTAATGTCGTTGATAAGAGACGCTTTGAAAAAGGAGTAATCAACCATGTTTCCATTGTTTTTCAATAGCCAATATGGATTATTGAAATTTTGAGGACTAAAGCTCCTTTGTGTTCCATCATCGAGCGCAAATGCTTGTCCGTTGGAAAAACTGGGAGGTGTTATCAATTGACCAAAATAAATTTGGTTGTGATGACCATTGATGTTGGCATTTCCAATTTTGCTATTATGATATTGCACTGATGCATCCCATTCCAGCATGTCCCCTTTGCTTACATAACCCAAATCGATATGATTCGTCTTATTGCCAGATTTGTTGAAAAGGTCTTTGGTATTACCATTGGCATAATTAAGTTTGAATTGGTCTTTATCGGAGGCAACATGAAAATTGACCGTTGTATAGGTGTTCAGCCCTGTTTCAAATATTGGGTTATCGTAGGCATTTGCCGTTGTTCCGTTCCCTTGACCAACACCCACCAATCGTCCGTTAACATCAAAAGGATAAGACTGGCCATCAAACTCCAAATTCGTCAATCTTGGCCCGTAAGAAAATATCTCGTCGGTTTCAGGCCCAAACCAAGTAGAGCTTCCATTATTGGCTCTACCTTGGGCAAATAGATTTTGAGTTTCAGGCAGGTTTCTTTGTTGCACAAATTGAAAACTGCTTTTTTGATCCACACCAATCTCAAAATGAATGTCTCCTGCGTAAATTTTAATTTTGATGTCATCTTGGCTTGGGTCAATTTTTTTTATTTGTGAGTAGTTAAAATACCTTTGGTTAAGTGTAAAGGTTTTGTTGGATGTACCTATATCCGGTATGTCGAATTCCAGATTTTTATTCTTACTCAGTTGTTCGGCGTAGTCATTGGAAATAATCGATGCTACTGGAGTATTTTTGGTGATTTCCGTGGTCGGACTGTTATTGAACATTTTTGCCGTTACCTTGATTTCCTTGCTTGAAAAACCGATATAGGTGAAAATCAGCGTGTCGCCCACTCCACAATTTATACTGTAGTTTCCGTCAAAATCACTTTGGGTGCCGTTATTTTTCCCTTTTACTGTAATGCTTACTCCTGCTAATGGTGTTCCATCTTTATCCAAAAGGGTTCCTGATACTATTCCATTTTGCGCTAGCAGAGAACAGTTCAGCATCAAGAAAAAAAATAAAAACGTGATTCTGGTCTTCATGGTTTGGTTGTTTGGTAGCTAAGCTAAAATCTTTACACCTAAAAAAATAATTCAGATGAGTGATTGAGAACTTTGGGCTAGTGAAATGTGCTTATTAACATGTGATGATGGAAGTGGTTATTTTAAAAGAAGCAGGTTTGTGATTATGGTGTGTACTATAACTACCGTTTTATAGCTTTAAAATTCACCTTTCACAGACCTTGGAGAAAGTTTACACATAGGTATGGGAAATTGAACTTTTGGGACCAATTCAGATATAAAATGTTTCAGTCCCTCTAAACGGCCATTTTATGAAACTGCCTTTTAAAAATTAAGGGTATTCTACTAGAGTCCCATTCGTGGTCTCTTTTAGTAGTTTCGTTAATTCACCTTTTACGGGATACTACGAGTTTACAAATCCTACCGTTTTTGTAAACTTTTGTTTCCAAACTTGTTCATTACTCCTAGTCAGTTTACTTTAACCGTACACTTTTAAGGTTTACTTTGTATACGTTTAAATGACACAGAATGACATTTGGTTATGCAAGGGTGAGCACAAAATCCCAAAAACATAATTTACAGGTTGATGCTTTTTTAAAGGAAGGCATCAAACCGAAGAATATTTATGCTGATATCTCGTCTGGAGCAAAAAGCGAACGTAAGGGCTTAGACGAATTGCTTTCCAAATTAAGGGAGGGCGATACAATTGTTGTCTGGAAGATGGATCGGATTGCGCGAAGCCTCTCACATTTGGTCAAGCTCATCGAAGACTTTGAGAAAAAGGGTATACACTTTAAAAGCATCCAAGAGAACTTTATCGATACATCATCACCACACGGAAGGTTTGTATTCAATTTGTTTGCATCCATTGCTCAGTTGGAAAGAGACATTATTATTGAACGAACTAGGGCAGGACTGGAAAGCTCAAGAAGAAGGGGTGTTCGTTTGGGTCGTCATCCTGGGCTTAGTAAGAAAGCACAACATAAAGCTATTCTAGCTGAAAAATATTATCGAGATAATAAATTGAGCGTAGAGGAAATCATGAAACTCATCGACATAGGCTCAAAACGTACGCTATATAAATATCTTGCTCACCAAGGTAGGCGTATTTGTAAAGAATGTGGTAAATTATTTTGGGATAAAAATCAAGAAATTGAAAATGCATATTGCCAAAAACACTCAACTCCAAAGTGAATTTTCACATTGAAGATTATAAAATTGAAGGCTATCCAAGCCAGAAGGTATATTAATTTCCCCAGAAAACTTATTGACTGCCGAGAGTTAGGATAGTAATTGGCCGAAAACTAATGTAGCTAAATTGGCAAAAAACCACAGAATTATTAAGGTTTTTATACAACCAAAAGTTCAGAAGATTTTATAATTTGTTCTTTCCCTCTCCCCAAATTTTAAGAAGTGATACAGGTGGTTTCGAAAGTGAAGTGAAGGCTATTCTGTCATTGCACTTCTGTTCCCAAAAGGATACATCCCTACTTTGTCGGAAGGGTACTTGGGTCGACGCATAAAGTACCGTTCTGGAGCTATGGAACAAAAAAGAACAAATAACATTAAAATCAAAAAAATGAGTTTTCTTCAAATTGCAAGTTGGAACATTGAACACCTTTCAGGTAGCTCACGGGCTGCGGAAAAACAGAGTGCATTTGCCTTGGCAGATCATATCGAAATGGCGGGGGTAGACCTTATCGCTCTCCAGGAAGTATATGTCACCCCTCGGGACGAGGTAGTAAAGTTGTCGGAGAACCAGCCGGAAATCGAGAGCAGGGCCTTTTCGGAAAGGAGGAATTCGGACTTGGACATTGTCTGTTATTTATTGGAAGAGCACTTAAAGGCGCCATGGAAATATGTTATCCTTCCCAATCGCAGATCTGGGGACAAGTCACAGTTGTGCGCAGTGATGTGGGACGATAAAAAAATGACCCTTGAGGATGTTCTACCGCTAGATGTGGCTCACAAGGATGGTGATTTGAACCTTTGGGATCGTAAACCCCATGTGCTGTCCTTTTCGACTGAAATTGAAGTTTGGAGAAAATCCATCGATGGCGAATGGACAAAGGAATCTGAAGGTCGCACACTTTCGCTGGTTCCCATACATATGAAGTCGAACTACGGCGGGGTGACCAAGAACAGAAAGGTCAGGGCCAGTGAGGCCGTTACCCTTTGTGAGGCCTTAAATAAAGTTAGGAAGGATATCGATCCTAGTCTTATCATTCTTGGGGATACGAACATACTGCGCAATGATGAACCAGCAATTGACACTATTGTGGAGAACGGGTTCATTGATTTGAACAACAATGATGGAGCTACCTATTGGAGCCGTGAATACAACGAATCCCCTTTTGACAGGATATTTGTAGCCGAAGAAAGGCCAGAGTTCAAATACAGCAGGCAGTACATTCTGCGTTCATCCGATCTCGGATTGCATGACCGACTGCTTTCCGATCATTATATGATTAAGATAAGCGTCAAGAATTATGTGGACGATGCCGATCCAAGGTAGACAATCCACAAGAGTGTCTTAATTTACCTTGGGGGGCGTTGACCACCCATAATTATTTTTTAATTTCAACAAAAGTTCAAATATTGGTTTCATGAAAAAAATGATAACACTGGTCTGTATCGCATTATGTACAACGGCAACCTATTGCCAGATAACCTATGATAATTCCTGTACAGAAAAAGTACCTTTAAGTTTTACGAATGATAAAAGGGCGCAAGAAGCCTTTGAGGAACACGGAAAGCCCGGTCTCAACTATCTCAATTTATTACTGAACGAAAACGGCCTGAAATATATGGGGAGTGACCTTGATGAAGTTGAAGACCTTGAAAATGTTTTTGAGAAACCAAAAAAGAAATCGGGTTCAAATACCTTTGATGTGGTGATCGGACTTGAACGCGGTGCTCCAATGGACTATTTCAAAAGGCTGATATGTACGTTGAAAAAACTGGGGCCGGGTAATATCGACTCCATCAATGTTTATTTCTACGACAGCAATTAAGACAAGGAACCTGTTAAAGTACAATTCGATGTTAAAGCAACTTTCTTCCAAATAGTCAGCTACCATGGGCAAACAAATAGATCTTGGTGTTGAAATAGACCATATCGAGTCATTGACCCGTGCCAATGGGAAGACGGCCATTTCAGAACTGATATGGAATACCCTTGATGCGGATGCCACGGAAATCCATATTGAATATCAAAAATCAAAACTCGGGAACGTAGCCTCCTTGCAAATCAAAGACAACGGACATGGATTGGACTACTCTCAGGCCCAAGATGTCTTTGCCAAATTGGGCGGTTCCGATAAGAAAGTAAGTTGGACAAGTCCCAATGGGAGGCTTTACCATGGCAAGGAGGGCAAGGGAAGGTACAAATCCCTCGCGCTAGGGGACTTGGTGGAGTTTACAAGCAAATACAAAAAAGGGAAGACTTATTTTAATGAACAAAGGGACAAGATTTTATAACTGTGATTTCCAAGTCCACACGCCAAGAGACATTAATTGGTCAGGACCAAAGCCTGTTTCTGATGCAGACAGAAATGCATATGCTGATAGATTTGTATTAGCCTGTAGAGAAAAGGGTGTAAACGCAGTAGCCATAACTGACCATCACGACCTTGTATTTTTTCCTTACATCACTTGGTCTTGTATTTTCTGTTGATGCTTAGAGTTATTGTTGGTTGGCGCTTCATAGCCGGCGTCCCGTCCTTATTCTTTTTAGTAGGATGTTCGTAGGAATAATAGACATACCATCTTTTGGATAGATCAAAATTTGGACCTCCATGATATATTCTTGGTTCTATAAATTTCCTTATCATTCCAGTTGACTTGTACGCGGTAGTGTATGCGTTCTGTAAGGTACTAAAAAAAGAATCCACTGACAATTGATTTAAACATCTGATTATCAGTGGATTTTAAAGTAGCGGGAACTGGACTCGAACCAGTGACCTTCGGGTTATGAGCCCGACGAGCTACCTACTGCTCTATCCCGCGATGTGGACGGTAAATATACAACCGTTTTCCTATTATTTCCAAATTAGAGAGACTTTGATTTGAAAAACGTAGTGAATTCAAATCAAATGTTCGAACTAATGCTCAGCCCGTCGAAGCATCTTTATCGGTTTACCTTGAATATCTTCTTGATTTGAAAATTGAAGCACATTCTATCAGATTCACTTGGAACGTCCCACGGTTTCATATTGTTCATAATTCACTGCTGAAATTGAGGATGTGATAAACAGGGGCTGTAAATTTTCGTCTCAATGGTAAGTTTTAATCGAAATAGCTACCTTCGAAACCATGGAGCAACTCAATGACTTTTTAGTGAAGGCAATTTCAGGGACGGAATGGCCTATGTTC
Source organism: Flagellimonas eckloniae (assembly GCF_001413955.1). Classification (NCBI taxonomy): domain Bacteria; kingdom Pseudomonadati; phylum Bacteroidota; class Flavobacteriia; order Flavobacteriales; family Flavobacteriaceae; genus Flagellimonas; species Flagellimonas eckloniae. The sequence goes on from NZ_LCTZ01000002.1 coordinate 3,559,315, forward strand.
ATCTTACTTATAGGTGGAGGATTATTACTGGTTTTGTATTCCAAATTTTTACCCTATCGCTATTTTGGACACGCCATTGCTATTGCTAGAGGTAAATATGATGATAAGAATGCCAAAGGCGATGTCAGCTCATTTCAAGCATTATCTGCTGCTGTTGCGGCAACCGTTGGCCTAGGAAATATTTCTGGGGTTGCAATTGCCATTCACGACGGAGGCCCCGGAGTGGTTTTTTGGATTTGGATGACAGCTCTTATAGGAATGGGCATTAAGTTCTATTCCTGTAGTTTGTCCATTATGTTCAGAGGGCAGGATTCCGAAGGAAAATTACAGGGAGGCCCCATGTTCTATATTACACAAGGTTTGGGGAAAAAATACAAGCCGTTGGCCATTTTCTTTTGTATTGCGGGAATATTTGGATTCTTGGGGGTTTTCACCGCCAATCAGTTTACGGAGACTTTTATGAGTGTAATTCAACCGTCAGACTCTTTGTTTGCCATGAGTGATTTCAATTGGAAACTAACCATAGGTTTCTTGCTTGCCATCATTACTTCATTTGTCATTTTTGGAGGATTGTCCAAAATAGCGAAAGTGGCTACTACCATTGTGCCATTTATGGTGATGGTGTATTTGATAGCTGTAATTGTGGTCATGGCCATGAATGCATCACAAATATTACCCTCTTTAAAATTAATAATAGCCGAAGCATGGAATTTTAACACAGTGGTAACTGGTGGATTTTGGGGATTGGTTATCATTGGTGTTCGCAGGGCCATGTTTTCAAATGAGGCAGGTTTGGGTAGCGCCCCCATGTATCATGGCCAATCTAAAAACGAAGAACCCATTCGTGAAGGTTTGGTAGCCATGCTAGGTCCATTTATAGATACCATTTTGGTGTGCACTTTTACGGCAGTGGTCTTAATTTTAAGTGGCGCTTATTTAGAAGATGGAAGCGGAATTGTAATGACCTTGAACGCATTTAATACTTCCCTTGGAAATTGGGGTGGTGTACTATTGATGGTCATTGTTTCCGCGTTCGCTCTTTCTACTTTATTTACATATTCGTATTACGGGGTAAAATGTTTATCATTTTTAACCAATGCCAAAATAGGCAGATTCTATAATTGGTATTTTGTGGTTATGATTGTGTTTGCTGCGGTCGCATCCTTAGAATTGGTAAAGAATCTCATAGACCTTTCATACGCTTTAATGGTTATTCCAAATATGATAGCCGTACTTTTGCTTGCCCCTAAAGTAAATGTGGCGGCTAAAACGTATTTTTCAAAATTGAAGAATGAAAAAGCATAGATCAGGTTTTGTAAATATTATCGGAAACCCAAATGTGGGTAAATCCACTTTGATGAATGCTTTTGTGGGCGAAAAACTTTCCATTATCACGTCCAAGGCACAAACCACAAGACATCGGATTTTGGGAATTGTCAATGGGGATGATTTTCAGGTAATTCTGTCCGACACTCCTGGAATCATAAAACCAGCTTATGAGCTACAAAGCTCCATGATGGACTTTGTGAAATCGGCCTTTGAAGATGCAGATGTTTTATTGTATATGGTTGAGATTGGAGAAAAGGCATTGAAAGATGAGGCCTTCTTCAAAAAGATTCAAAACAGCAATATTCCGGTCTTGCTGCTTCTAAACAAGATAGACACTTCCGAGCAATCGGTTTTGGAAGAACAAATTCAGCACTGGCAAGATGTCCTTCCAAAGGCAGAACTACATCCCATTTCTGCATTGGAAAACTTTAATGTAAAGGAAGTTTTTGACAGGATTCTGGAATTACTTCCAGAAGCACCACCATATTATCCCAAAGACCAATTAACGGATAAACCAGAGCGTTTTTTTGTGAACGAAACCATTCGAGAGAAAATATTGATGCACTATAAAAAAGAAATTCCCTATGCCGTTGAGGTGGAGACTGAGGAATTTTTTGAGGATGAAAAAATTATTAGAATCCGTTCTGTAATAATGGTTGAACGTGATACACAAAAGGGCATAATTATAGGGCATAAGGGTAGTGCGCTAAAAAGGGTAGGAGTGGAATCCAGAAAAGACCTTGAAAAATTCTTCGATAAGCAGGTTCATATAGAACTCTACGTTAAGGTGAATAAAAATTGGCGCAGTAACTCAAGACAACTCAAACGTTTTGGTTACAATAGCTAATCAGTCTTTTTTAAAGTTGAAATTAAATCCCTCATATAGCCTTTTAATTGTTCCATTTGAGGTTTTCCTTTTGATTTTCCCAATCGCCCAAAAGCGTATAAGCTAAACCAGATAAGTATCAAAAAGACCATTCCAACGGCCCAAAATGTAATGTCATGGCCAAGAGAGTAGTTGGAGTATGCAAAAACTGCCAGAATAATAAAGAGGGTTCCAACCCCAAAGTGTAAGAACATAAAAAAGCTCCATAGTGTAGGGTTGGGTCCAAAAACACCATGTATTTTACTAATTCCATCTTCAAACGATGTAAGTTCTAAATGGAGTTGTGGGGTCCAAAAGGTGGTAGCCGACTTTTTAAACCTAATGTAAATGTGTTCATCCAATCGTTTTATCAAAAAAGGTTCCTTGGCACTTTTGTCAAAAAGTAACTTTAATTTTTCAATATCTTCTTTTAAAGAAACTTCAAAACGTGGACGCAAAACAATTTCATTGGCGAAATCACTCATAACTAATTGAAATTGATTAAAAAAGGTATCATTTTTTCTTCATAAATAGTGGTATTTTTGCCAAAATTTAATGCGGATGGGTGCTATTGTAGCTATTGTGGGAAGACCAAATGTGGGTAAATCCACTTTCTTTAATCGATTAATTCAACGTCGCGAAGCCATCGTGGACGCTGTAAGTGGTGTTACACGTGATCGTCACTACGGAAAAAGTGATTGGAACGGGAAAGAATTTTCATTAATAGATACTGGAGGGTATGTGGTTGGTAGTGATGATATCTTTGAGCAGGAAATCGACAAACAAGTAGAACTCGCTATTGATGAAGCTGATGCCATTATTTTTATGGTTGATGTAGAGTCTGGAGTTACTGGGATGGATGAAGATGTATCCAAGTTGCTTCGTAAAGTGGATAAACCCATTTTCCTTGCTGTTAATAAAGTTGACAACGCCCAACGAGAAACCGATGCAGTGGAATTTTACGCATTGGGACTTGGGGATTACTATACCTTATCGAGTATAAATGGAAGTGGAACAGGGGAGCTATTGGATGCACTGGTCAAAGAACTTCCAGAAGTTGAAGAAGAAGAAAGTGACTTGCCAAGATTTGCGGTTGTAGGAAGACCCAATGCCGGAAAATCATCTTTTATAAATGCCCTGATAGGAGAGGATAGATACATTGTTACTGATATCGCGGGAACAACTCGCGATAGTATCGATACAAAATACAACAGATTTGGATTTGAGTTTAATTTAGTGGATACCGCTGGAATCCGTAGAAAAGCCAAAGTAAAGGAAGATCTGGAGTTTTATTCGGTGATGAGGTCCGTAAGGGCCATTGAGCACTGTGATGTCTGTATATTATTGGTGGATGCCACACGTGGGTTTGATGGACAAGTACAGAACATCTTTTGGTTAGCACAACGGAACCACAAAGGAGTGGTAATTTTGGTGAACAAATGGGATTTGGTTGAAAAAGAAACCAATTCCGTTAAAGAATACACGCAAAAAATTAAAAAGGCCATAGAACCTTTTGATGATGTGCCGATTCTTTTCATTTCCGTGTTGACTAAACAGCGCATTTTTAAAGCGATTGAAACCGCTGTGGATGTCTATAAAAATCGTTCAAAAAAAGTGGTTACCCGAAAATTGAACGACATCATGTTGCCCATAATTGAGAAAACATCACCACCTGCTTATAAGGGAAAATTTGTAAAAATAAAGTTCTGTACCCAACTGCCAACACCTTATCCGCAATTTGCTTTTTTCTGTAATCTACCGCAGTACGTACGCGAACCTTACAAACGTTTTTTAGAAAACCAATTGCGGGAGAACTTTGACTTTAGCGGAGTGCCTATTACTGTTTTTATGCGTAAGAAATAGAGACCTAGTTCTCCGAAGCTAATTTTACAGCTAATTTTTGTTGAATGCGATTGCCTTCATCGTCAACTACGGTCAATACATATTCTCCAGGCTTAATTTGATAAATCAGTTCATGAAAATTTTCGGTAGTGCCGATGTAAGTCTCATCCAAATACCAATACACAGTACTTTCTCCTTGTTGATGCACCAGCTTGAATATGATTTCAGTTGTATTGTTGCCCAGGTCTTTTGGAAGCAAAACTTCCTCATTTTTCTTGGGATAGATAAATTCCATAAACTGTACTTCTGAAATAGAACATCCTTGTAAATAAGTAGGCAAAGGCCTATAATTTGGATTTGAAGTAGCATAATAATATTCAATTACAGGAGTAAGGGTAAACCAATTTTTTGCTATCATATCCTCTAGTGGATAACACTCAGAATTTACCCTAAACGCCTTTGAAGCATCCAAGAAAATTTGTTTATGGTAAGGACATTGCTTGCTTTTTATTCCATTATTTGGGAGCAGCTCTTTCTTGATATTATCACAGAAAGAGGAAGCGAGATGTCCACTTTGCGCGCAGATTTCCATTTCAGTCAGATCATCAAACGGTTGCTGAAACCAACTGCTATTGGGTAATATATCCAGGATATCAAAAAGAATGGGTGCCGCGGCGGTAATTCCTGTTAATCCAGGTCTTCCTTCGCCATCGGCATTTCCTGCCCAAACACCAATGGCATATTTTTGGGTTACTCCAACGGCCCAAGCATCTTTAAAACCAAAACTGGTTCCTGTTTTCCATGCAATACGTTTAGAAGAATCAAAAAATTGCCAATTTTCGTCACCTTCCGGTCTATTTACTTCTTGTAGTGATTTGAAGGTATGGTAAATCGCTCCTGCATTTATAACAGGAGCTTCAAATTGCTGCTCCCCAAAATCGATTTTAGTGTTCAGCAAGTAACTGGGTTCTACAAATTCATTCGTGCGATACGTACTAGAATTGGATTCAAAATAATTTAAAGTTGAAGCGGCCGATGCATACGTTTTGGTAAGACCCCATAGTGAGCTTTCTGCTCCACCTAAAATTAATGCCAAACCGTAATGACTGGAAGGGCTATTCAATTTCAAGTTCATTTTATGAAGTTTGTTATAAAATTTTTGAAGCCCATATTGTCGCAATAACCGAACTGCGGGCACATTTAATGAACGGGAAAGAGCTCTACTGGCTGGTACAACGCCAGAGTGTTTTTTATTGAAGTTTTTTGGATTGTAACCATTGATTACAGTTGGAATGTCTTTTACCAAAGTATTAGGCAACAATTGGCCTTCATGCATAAGTGAAGCAAAAAGAAAAGGTTTTAAAGTGCTACCGGCACTTCGATTTTTGGTGATGATATCTACGTAGTTTCCGTGTTGTTTTCCCGAAGGAGAATTGCCCACATAGCTTAAAACCTTTCGGGTTTCCACATCCAAAATTAAAATGGCAAGGTTATGGATTTCGTTACCTTTTAATCGTTGGTAATGTCGTTCTGCCACAATATTTGCTTGATACTGCAAATGTCTATCAATCGAAGTCTGTATTCGTTTGCCTCGGTGCTCTTTTTTAATCCGTTCTGTAAGATGTGGCGTTATATTGGGCAAAGCAATGGGTTTTTGTGGTAAAGGTTCTGCAATGGCCAGTTCATAGGTAGTTTCATCGATATGGTTTTCACTCCATAATTTTTTGAGCAACCGATTACGTTTCTTCAGGAGCAATTGTTCATTTCTGCCTGGAAAAATAAGCGATGGCGCATTGGGCAAAACAGCCAATGTAGCTGACTGACCCCAACTTAATTCTTGTGCGGGAATTCCAAAGTAACGCCATGAAGCGGTTTCTAAGCCTACTACATTACCGCCATAAGGCGTATGCGTGGCATACAGTTTTAGAATATCTTCCTTGGAATAGCGCAACTCTAGTCTAGTTGCCATGAAGATTTCAATGCATTTTTCAATATAGGTTCGACGCTTGTTTTTTCTGCTCAACCGTATAACTTGTTGGGTAATGGTACTTCCTCCTCTTCGCGTATCCTTGGTGAGGTTATGCTTTATGGCATTAAAAATAGAAATCGGATTAAAACCGGGATGGTGATAGAAATATTCATCTTCGAAAAGTAAAATACTTTGTTTAAAACGTTCTGGAATGGAATCCATTTCAGGAAAACGCCATTGCCCGTCACTTGCAATTCGCGCCCCGATCAATACATTATCAGAACTGGTGACTACAGTCGAGGTTGGGTCTTTAAAAAGTTGTTTGGGTAAACAGAAAAACCAAAACAAGAAAAGAATGAGAACAACCGAAAGTTTAATTCGGTGTTTCAGTATAATTTTCTTCAATGCCAATAAAAAAACCTTCATTTACAACATCATCGTGATACTTTAATCCATTTGCCCTTATTACGGGCATAGCTGGTATTGTCGTACATAGCTTCAACCTGAGACCCTGGCAAGTAATAGTCACCTAAAAAGGAAGCATTCAATTTTATAGTAAAAGTTTTTGTCTTCCTTGCCCCTAAATCAAAATAGAAATTGGTTCTGTCGTCACGTGTGTCAATGTAATCAGCTTTACTTGAATTTGGGTCGCTTCCTCCTGCATAAGATGTATTTACAATTTCCCACCCGCTAGGAACAATTTGAGTCAAAGCCAGATTATCATAATAATCATTGGTGGAATTAAACACGGTTAGCTGTGCTTGCAATTCAGTTCCTTGACGAAGCTCAGTTACATTAATAGAATTTCCAACAGCATCCAAATATTTTACGGAAAGTGTTAGATTTTGCTGTTGCGCCAATTCTTGACCCACGGGTAGTTTTCCAGTTTGGGTAAGCGTGGCATAAATGGTATTGCCTTGATTGTTTTTGATAAGTATTTCACCTTTTGCTGAGGAGATTGAAATACTTCGTTGCGCAATAGCCCTATCTGTTTTTACCGCTACTTCTTTTCCATTATTGGTAAAAGTCAAATCAAGGGATTTACCCCCATTTTTTGCAACCATTTTAGCCATGGACAACAACGCAAATGCCGTCTCTTGTGTGCTGTACCATCTTTGTGAGGACAGGTTTTTTGCTAGTGAAACAGCCAATTCTCGCTGTTGGGAATCTTCAAGTATGACCATAGTCTCTAAAGCCATTGCCCTATTCCTGAATACTGAACCATAGGTTCTGTAATTATAGGAATTAGGTCTAAAGTTAATGTTAGCCGTTTGGGCAAGTTCTTTTGCCACTTCTTTTTTGCCCATCAACGCATAAGCAGCAGCCAACCTCCATTTAGCTTCATTACTCAGGTTTTTGGATTCACGCAATCTGTTCATGGCCGCCAATTCTGGTTGTTGAGCCAAAGCCAATGTATATAGGCGGTAGGCTTGGGCAATATCATTATTATAACTCGTACTTTGATTACTCCATTGACGAGCTGTGTTTTTTTGATAACGTAGCCAATTACTCAAAAATGTTAATGGGAGTTGATACCCTTTCTGTTTGGCCTCCAACATAAAATGCCCTGCGTAGGATGTTCCCCAATCATCTGCACTTCCATAACCGGACCAATAGCTTAAACCACCATTTGGTACTTGAAAATCGTTAAGCCTCTTAATGGCAGCTTTTATATTTTTTTCGATTTCTTTTTTCTTGTCAAAAGTGATATCAAGTACTTCTGCTAAAAATAGCTGGGGAAAAGCTGCGGACGTAGTTTGTTCCACACAGCCATGGGGATACTGCAGCAAGTATTCCATTCTTTTTGAAAAGTCCATAGGTGGGAGCGTGGAAAACTCAACAAATGCAGAATTGGTGCCAGATGTTCCAAAAGTTTCAAAAGAAATGGTCTCTGATTGATTTTCGGTTATCGTATACAACGCACTTTTGGTAGTTATTGGATTGGGATTTTCTACATCTATTTCAGTTTCGTTGCTTGCACTTTCTCCATTCCCAGATGCTGTGACTTTTATGGTTTGAAATGATTTTGTTGGATTTACCTTAAAATCAAAATTTACAATTTGCTCGCCCACGGAATTGAAGGTGATACTTTTTGATGTAGGGCCAATAGCTTCCAGAGCTTTTCCTGCATCGATTGAAACCTTTACGTTTTTAATCTTTTTTTCCATGGCGAATACGGTAACGGGAATGGTCACTTTTTCGCCTGGAGATAATTTTCTGGGTATCGAGGTCAATACCATCAATGGTTTCCGAACTGGAGTAGCCTTTTCAGCATTACCGTAGGCACTGTTATTATTTCCTGCAACGACCATCGTTCGTACAGAACCTACATAATTAGGCATTTCGATGGTGTGGGATGCTTTTTCACCAGCTTTTAAAGTAAATGGCCCTAAATAAGTGACAACTGGTTTAAATCGTTGTGCCTTTCTGTTTTTGGCTCCTTCACCAATTCCACCACCGCCAATGGCATAAATGTTATCTACACTGATGGAGTAGGCACCCATAACATCATCAAAAATATCAAAGGTTTTTACCCCCAAAGCTTGTCTGGCATAGAACGAAGCATGGATATCTGGCGTTTTAAATCGGGTTAAATCCAGAAGGCCTTCATCAACAACTGCCAAGGAATAGGTCATTGCTTTTTTGTTGGCTTCAGATACAGTGACTTTAAAGGATTTTTCTGGTTCCAAAACTTCTGGTATTTTCAGCTCTGGTTTTAGAAAGGTCGCTGGGTTTTCAACCAATAAAGGTACAACGCCATACAGACGAATGGGCAGGTCGTTTGCTACTTGTCCATGAGGTTGTAACAAGGATATGTTGATGTAGGCATTGGGAGCCATATCAGCAGTGATTGGAATGGTAGCTTTGGTCTCTTTTGCTGAGGTTTCAATCCATTGTTGTGATAAAACTTCAGAACCGTTTTCAATACTTAATAAAGCCCTGCTCCCTAAATCTGATGGAAAAGTAACCACTGCCTGATCTCCAAGCGAATACTTTTCCTTGTCAGCTGAAAAAATTAAAATTTTCGAACTTTCAGTATCTCCAGACGCCTGTCTTCTCCACCAGTTTCTATAAAAATAAGCTGTCCGCCCAGTGGCATGTCCAGAATCTTCATCAATAACCCGAATCAGAAAACGCCCGCCATCGTCATCAGGAATGTTTACTTTAAAACTTGCTTTTCCATCGGATGCGGTCGTAACGGACAATTCTTTAAACGGACGATGCACTGTAGCATTTTCATATCGGGAAAGATTATCGTAACCACGGTTCCACCACCACCGCCACTCTATTTTATAAACTTTGACTTTTAACTTGCGGTTTCCAGCCTTTTTGCCATCTGCATTAACCGAAACTACATCAAACGTTGTGTCTTCATCGGTTAAAAACGAACCGTATTGCCTTGCTTTTGGGGAACGTAACCCAGCAAAATGTGAAAAAGGCGCTAATTTCTTTGAGAAAACATCGATGGAAAAATCTCCTCCGCCTTCAAATACTTTTGTAGTAAAAGTGGCTTGCAACATGCCTGGAGCATTAGTGTTGGCATTGATTTTTTTATCAATATTGAGTAGCCCCTCTCCATCCAATTTTGAAGAAATAAATTGAAGTTCCGTTTCATTAAAAGTTCGAACTGGGTCTTGAAAAATATACCCCTTATGATTGGGGAACGCATTGGAAGCTCGTTGTATTTTAGCATTGATATCAATTTTTAAATTTCGAGCAGGTGCACCATGAAGCCACTGCACTAGTGCCTTTCCCTTGCTATTTTTGTTGGCCATTAATACTTCATCTTCAAAAGCAAAATCTACCTTTAATCTATTGGGCTTAACAGTAGCAATCTTTAAACTTTTATTGAATTGTGCTCCTCCAACGATGATTTTGGCATTCCAAGTTCCTGTGGGCGAATTGGCTTTTGTTGGAATAGGGAAGTAATAAAAACTACCCTCTTTTTTGGCATACAGTCCATCAGCAACGGGTACGGTACCGTCTTTAAGTACATTTCGTTGCACTAATTTCCCTCGTGCATCATTCACTTCAAGGGTTACAGGATGATTTGTGGGCAGTGGATTAGCTTTATCATCCAATACAAAGGTAAGGTGGACAGGGTCGCCAGGACGATGCACCCCTCTTTCCGTATAGATAAAACCTTGCAGGCCGCTTTGCAATTCTTGGCCAGAAACATCAAACTTACTTAATGAAAGCGCATTGCCATCTGCAAGTTTTGCATAGGCAAAATTGTTATTCTTTTCTGCTACGGCAACTGCTATGGTTGCTTCTCCATCGTAAACTCCAAATCCAGAGGCATCCGTTGTTATTTCAGCAAGTAGTTGCTGTTGGAAATTATACAATTTGATGTTTGTATTTGCTTCCGGATTTGTGGTCAAAAGGTTGGTTGTGGCAAAATGGTATGTGCGATTGCTCCCTTTTTTTACAATAAGTCCCAAATCACTACCTAAAAGATTGGTTGTTACAATTCTATTTGCGTTATAATAGGCTTGATGGCAAGGATTGTCCTCCTCTTCCCAATTATAGTTGTAGTTTCTCCAATAATAAATCTCATTGTCCCAATAGCGTTCCTCCAAAGCTTGTTCGCTCAAATCTTGTGAATCGGTATCGCTAGAAGTATAACTTTCTGTTTCATCTTCAGTAGTGGCGGAATCTGCACATTCATAGGAAGTATGTTCTTTTTTAAAGCTAAATTCTACGCGATATAATGATCCGGGATTCACTTTTATCAATTCTGATAGATCAAGGGCGTGTGCTTTCCAGAAACTCATGTCATCATCCTTGGTTTCTGCAAGTGATATTACTTTATAAGCTACTCTTCTACCTACAGGTCTAAGATCCAAATTGTACTCTTGGGTCAGATTGTTGTTTTGAAGGTATTGCAACATATTGTTCTCAAAAACCTGAATGACCCGCACTTCAACCGCAGATAGATTAACGGTTTCAAAGTAGATGGGGGTTGATGTGGCGTTTGGTAGAATTGTACCTTTTGAAATTAACCTCACACTTGGTTTTAACTGTTCAAAAGAAACCAATTCAGAAAATGATTTTTTTAGCGCATAACCATAATCACTTTTAATGCCTTCAAATACGTTTACGTGCACTTGTCCCATAATTCGGTTTGAAGGATATACTTTCAATACATTACCATTTATTTCATACCGAAGACTTTGAGCGTTTTCAATGGTGACCAAACCATTTAAATTTTGATTTTGCTTTAGCGGGTCTGAAAAATTTAATGTCAATGCGGCATTGGGTGCGGTTGAAGTTTTAGCGTCTATTACAACGAATTTGTTTAATCCTGGAATGGTATATTTTTCCGAACCCTTGTTATCAACACCCAGTTCCTTGCCGTTCCAACTAAGGATTAGCTCACTATCATCTGTTTTACGTGGGATGCTATCAATTTTAAAACTGAAATATCTAGCATCTTCGCTGCTATTGTCCCATTTTACGAGAATTTTTTTATCACCCAGCGTGGCAGCCAACACAGTGTTAGTTTTTTCTGCATTGAGAATATCAGAAGCTTCCAAGGTACCCGTTAAATACTGCCAATTTTTACTGTAGGATTGTAGATTTCCTAGATTGATTTTAAAATTTGGAGTAATCGTTTTAAAACTAAACGTATAGTTTTTGAAATCACTTTTAATATTCTCAAAAAGCTTACCCAGTGAAAGATCAATAACGTATTCCGTATTCGGTTTTAAATATTCAGAAGGTTGAAAAGTTAGTTCTCTTCCGTTTTCAATAGCCAGTTTCCCTTCAACTTTTGGTGTTATTTTCAAGTATTCTGATGGGAGTTCTTGAGCAAGCTCAAACTGATCCAGTTGTTGGGCTAAGACAATAGTGATGGGAGTTGAAATACTTTGATTTCCATTGGTGTGGTAACTAATATAATCCTTGAATTTAAACAAGTTATCAGTATCCGACGAGCTCTTTTTTTTACAAGAAAAGGATAGAACAAGTGCGGAAATCAAAAAAAAACGAAAAAAGCGTACCATCTAAAAAGGAATTAATTACACAATGTGTTTAACCAAAGACAAGATAGCTTAAAAATAGGTAGAGGGGCTTTAAAGTTTATAGGTGGTGCGTTAGTATTTACGGATAGCTGTTATGGGACGGATTGCACGTTAGGAAAGATTTATGATTTTGACCAACGGACTATTGTTCAAAATAATGACTTTAGTGATAAAGGTATGGTGTTGGTTTTGGGCAAGTACTTTTTTATCCAGTTATAGATTCATTTTAGAGTCTAAAGGTTAACCGTAAATACTCCTCCACTAACTTCTGCCAGATTGATTTCTACATCATTTATTTCAATTGCGGTTAGAAAAGGAATGCCGCCACAGCACTCGCTATCATCGGAAAGCTCAAAAGTTGTGCGTATTGTGAATGAGTCATCATCTCCAAGCGCTACAGCATAATTATAGTTGCCTGCAGTCCAATCTGAATCCTGAATCAAAAGAGCTGGACGGTCATTTATGCTTGATAAGAATTCAACAGCAGTTTGCGCATTGGTATCGTCTATAACCACATCATCTCCACTGTAGGAGCCAAAATCAAAAACATTTTCTCCATTCTGTAGCACCTCAAAACCCAAAACAGGCAGTCCAGCGCACAATACATTAGAGCAGCTATCGGTTGTTGTATCTAAACAGGAAATAAATAAACATAGTGGTAAACAAAGTGATAGAAGTCGTTTTAGGATCATGAGTGATTTATTTTGAATTATAGAATAACAAAACAGCAATTAAAAATAAGTTTTTAACCTTTTAATCTGAAATAAATATAGTGAGACTTAATGGTAAAGTACCATACTGGCTAAACTCATTGACAACATTATGTACAGATACGTCATCAATGTTTATGTATGGGCCACAACATTCGCTACCTTCTCCATAGGAAGTATTTAGAGTGAAATTAAAAACAACTCCGTCGGTAATCCTAACTTCATATCCAATTTCACCAAAACTTTGGTTTTCTAAATCCAGTACCAAAACATCCTCATCCTCAAAATCTTTTTGAATTTCAAAATTCGTTGCGGTATCCTGTAAGTCGGTAATTGTAATCTGGGAAGGAGAATAGACCCCATTGGAAATTAAGTTGTCATCTGTTTCCTGATCAATGAATTTTATCGATATTGAATTATCAACGCTTAGACAGGTTACTGTAGCACAATTTATTTCAATTTCTTCATCACTACATAATGTGGCGGCCAAGAGCATTGAGGCAAAAAAACATTTCTTTAGAAACATTTACTTGATTTGTTTGAAGATGTTTGGTAAAGTGAAAGGTTGCGCTGGAAGTTTATAACCGTTCTTATGAATCCAATACATATCACCAACCACCTGAAGCACCACCGCCTCCAAAACCGCCTCCACCAAAGCCTCCACCAAATCCACCAGAACCGAAACCACCGCCTCCAAACCCTCCTCCAGAAGATCTTGAACTACGGCCCATATTACTTAAGATAATCATATCCCAGATATCCATTCCTGTTTTTCGACCTCCACCGCGACCTCCGCGATTGTTTTTGTTTCGTCTGGAAAGAATAATGATGATAATAATGAAGATGATGAACGGAAGCAATGATTCAAATTTAAACCCTTGATCATTGCCAAAAGAGCGTTCTTCCTTGAATTCGCCGTTCAATACTTGGAAAATAGCATCCGAACCCTTATCCAATCCACCGTAATAATCACCTTTTTTAAATTCCGGGATAATAATGGATTCTATAATCCGCTTGGACATAAAATCTGTTAGGGCGCCTTCTACCCCATATCCGGTGTTAATGGCTATCCTTCGGTCATCCTTGGCTAACAGAACAAGTATACCATTGTCTTTTTCCGCTTGCCCAATTCCCCACTTTTGACCCCATTGGGCACCTAAATAATTAATGTTTTCGCCTTCTGTAGAACGTATTATTGCAACTACAATTTGTGTGGAGGTGCTATCGGAATATCGAATCAGTTTTTGTTCCAAAGCCTTACTTTGAGAGGCGGGCAGTAGATTCACATAATCATAAACACTTGTTTGTTTTTTAGGTTTTTCCGGGATGGCAAACTGTCCCCATCCTATGGAAACATAGCATAAGGCAATAAGAAGACTAACCTTTGGATATGGCATCGCTCAATTCATTGGTGTCATTGTAGTTCCATGGAAAATGAGCTTCTAGTTCCTTTCCAGTTTTTAATACGCCCTCAACAATACCTTGTTTAAAAGCACCATTTTTAAAATGCGATGAAATCAGGTCTTTTGTAGTATCCCAAAAACCCTTTGGAACGGCCCTGTCAATGCCACTATCTCCATAAATGACAAATTTTTTGTCATCAACGGCCACATATAACAAAACACCATTTTCCTCTTTGGTATTATCCATTTTAAGAAAATGAAATAGTTGCTGGGCCCTGCTAAAGTGATCTATTTTGGCTGTAGCTTCAATATGGACCCTGATTTCTCCTGAAGTGTTTTTTTCGGCTTCAAGAATGGCTTCAACAATCTCCTGTTCCTCTTCAGCAGTTAAAAATTTCTCTACGTGCGACATACTTAATTAAAATCGAAGTTTACATCCGGAGCATTTTCAGCGCCTGGATTGGAGCTAAATAATGCAACTGGGTCAAAATTGGCAATGCTGGCAATTATATTGGTTGGGATTTTCTCAATGGTAATATTGTATTCACCAGCTATATCATTGAATCTGTTACGCTCTACGTTAATTCTATTTTCCGTGCCCTCTAATTGTGACTGTAATTCCAAAAAGTTCTGATTGGATTTAAGATCTGGATAGCGTTCCACAGTGACCAAAAGCCGTGAAAGTGCCGAAGAAAGGCCGGTCTGGGCCTGCTGAAACTGTGTCAATTGTTCTGGGGTAATATTATTGGCATCTATAGTTGTGGAAGTTGCCTTGGCACGGGCTTCAATAACATCTTTTAAGGTGCCCCTTTCAAAATCCGCAGCTCCTTGTACTGTTTTTACCAAGTTACCTATTAAATCGCTCCTTCGTTGATAGGAACTTTCAACATTGGCCCATTGTTTTGTGGCCTGTCCTTTCATATCAACCAAAGTGTTGTTGGTTTTTATGTACCAGCCCCCAAGCAAAACGGCTAGCACAACAAGTACGATTATGGCAAGAATACCCTTTTTCATGTTCTCGGTTTTAGTGTTTGTAGTGTTATTATAATTGTTCTTTTATTTTGAGAAGTTCAGCACGTACTTTTTGTAGTTTTTGTACCACCTCAAAAGTTGAGAGTGTTTTTTGCTTTTCTTCTTTTAGATGTGTTTTGGCCCCTTCCAAAGTAAATCCACGTTCTTTTACCAAGTGGTAGATCAGTTGCAGGTTTGTTATATCCTGTGGGGTAAATTTTCGATTTCCCTTTGCATTTTTTTTTGGTTGAAGTACATCGAACTCCCTTTCCCAAAACCGAATTAAAGATGTGTTTACGCCAAATGCCTTGGCTACTTCTCCAATGCCGTAATATCGTTTTTCAGGAAGATCTACGTGCATTAATCCAGAGATTGGTTTTCTTGGTTGGCGAATTTGAGCATATTTTCAAACTCTTCCGCCGTCAAACTTCCATAATAGAAGTTAATGGGGTTGATGCGTTCTTCGTCCTTAAAGACTTCATAATGAAGATGGGGAGCTTCAGAACGGCCAGTGTTTCCCACAAAGCCAATCAAATCGCCACGTTTTACCTTTTGGCCTTTGCTAACATTGTACTTGCTTAAATGTGCATACAGGGACATATAGCCGTAACCGTGGTCTATTCTAATGTGTTTGCCATAACCGGATGATCGGTTATCGGCTCTTTTAACAGTTCCATCTCCAGTAGCGTAAATGGGAACACCTCTTGGTGCTGTAAAATCCATGCCCCAATGCATTTTCCGGGCTTTCGTAAAAGGATCGGATCGCCACCCGTAACCTGATGCCATTCTCGTTAGGTCTTCATTTCTTACGGGTTGTATGGCAGGAATAGCCGCTAAAAGTTTTTCTTTTTCTTCAGCCAATTTAGCAATCTCATCCAATGATTTTGATTGGATCACCATTTGTTTCTGAATGATGTCCAAACGCTGCGTAGCATTGACAATGATTTCTGAATTGTTGAAACCTTCTAAAGATTTATATCGATTTACACCACCAAAACCAGCTCTACGTTGCTCTTCTGGAATGGGGTTTGCTTCAAAATATAGTCTGTAAATATTGTTGTCCCTGTCTTCAATGTTACCGAGAACCTGCTCCATTTGCTCCATCTTCTTCCCCAAGATCTCGTATTGGAGTTCATAATTACGTACCTCACGTTCCAAAGAAAGTTCCTTGGGAGTGTTCAACAAGTTGGTGTTCAATAATACAATAAGGCCTAGAAATCCGAATAATGCGGCCCCAACAATGAAAAAGAAGAGATTCCGATACCTTTTGGATTTTTTAGGTTCAATCTTTCGATATGAAAGTGTATCAGGATCGTAATAGTACTTAACTTTAGACATGAAGGGATTTTATCCTATTTTTGCGCATTCTTTTAAAGAAAACAAACAAATATAAAAATTGTTTTGCTTTAAATGTTAAATTTAATAAAACCCTAGCAATTCCAATGACATCCCAAGAGGTTAGAGCCCAGTTTTTAGACTTTTTTAAAGGGAAAAAGCATAAAATAGTTCCTTCGGCGCCAATAGTCATGAAAGATGACCCCACTTTGATGTTCACCAATGCAGGAATGAACCAATTCAAGGAATTCTTTTTGGGAAATTCCATCTCAAAATCGAAACGGATTTCCGATACCCAGAAATGTCTTAGAGTTAGCGGCAAGCATAACGATTTGGAGGAAGTTGGTAAGGACACTTATCACCATACCATGTTTGAGATGTTGGGGAACTGGAGTTTTGGGGATTATTTTAAAAAGGAGGCTATTCAATGGGCTTGGGAGTTGTTGACCGATGTCTACAAAATTGATAAGGATAGTCTTTATGTTTCTGTTTTTGAAGGGAGTGATGATGCGGATAGTTTGAAAATGGATAAGGAGGCCTTTGATTTATGGAAAGCCATTGTTCCTGAAGACCGAATTATCATGGGGAACAAAAAGGACAATTTTTGGGAGATGGGAGATCAAGGTCCTTGTGGGCCATGTTCTGAGATTCATGTGGATATTAGATCAAAGGAAGAAAAAGCTAAAGTAACTGGAGCTTCGTTGGTAAACCAAGATCATCCGCAGGTTGTGGAGATTTGGAACTTGGTTTTTATGCAGTACAATAGAAAAGCCAATGGACAGCTTGAAAATCTACCTGAGAAACATGTTGATACCGGAATGGGTTTTGAACGTTTGTGTATGGTTTTACAGGGCGTAAAGTCCAACTATGACACGGATGTTTTTACCCCGTTGATTCGCGAAATAGAAACCATCACAGGTCGTAAATATGGTAAAGATGAGGAGACCGACATTGCCATACGGGTTGTTTCTGATCACATCAGGGCCGTTGCATTTTCCATAGCAGATGGGCAATTGCCGAGCAATACAGGAGCTGGTTATGTAATCCGAAGGATTTTGAGACGTGGCATCCGTTATGGATTTACGTTTTTAGGAACCAATAAACCATTTATCTATAGATTGGTAAAGGTGCTGGGCGAGACCATGGGGAAAGCATTTCCGGAGCTACGCGAGCAGTATCAATTGATAGAAAATGTGGTCAAAGAAGAGGAAAATTCATTTTTGAGCACCTTAGAGCAAGGATTGGTATTGTTGGATTCCGTGATTAAATCGTCAAAAAATAAAACCATTGATGGGCAAAAAGCTTTTGAACTCTACGATACTTTTGGTTTTCCTATTGACTTGACTTCTTTGATTCTGGAGGAAAAAGGATATAAGCTCGATGTTGAAGGGTTTGAAAAGGCGTTAAAAGCTCAAAAGGACCGTTCTAGGGCTGCTTCCGAAGTATCCAAAGAAGATTGGGTGGTTTTACTTGAAGATGCGGAGCAAGAATTTATAGGTTACGATACTTTGGAAGCTAATGTGAAATTGGTAAAATATCGAAAAGTAACCAGTAAAAAAGGAGGGGATCAGTATCATCTGGTCTTTAACCTTACTCCATTTTATGCGGAAGGTGGTGGTCAAGTAGGCGATAAAGGATATTTAGAGACTACAAATGGAGATGTAATCTACATTATTGATACCAAGAAGGAGAACAATGAAATAGTTCATTTTTCTGAGAATTTACCTAAGGATGTTTCAGGAATACTTAAAGCTACAGTAGATAAAAAACAGCGATGGAGAACCGCTAGTAATCATACGGCAACGCATTTATTACATCAAGCATTACGGGAAATTTTAGGCACCCATGTAGAACAGAAAGGTTCGGCAGTACATTCCAAATACCTCCGTTTCGATTTTTCACACTTTTCCAAGTTGAGTGTTGAGGAATTAAGGGATGTAGAGAACTTCGTGAATGCCCGTATTGAAGGTCAGCTACCGTTTGAGGAAAGTAGAAACATCCCCATCAAAGAGGCAATGGACCAAGGTGCAATGGCGCTGTTTGGAGAAAAATATGGTGATACAGTGCGCACGGTTCGTTTTGGGCAATCCATTGAACTTTGCGGAGGGACCCACGTGAAAAACACTGCGGATATTTGGCATTTTAAGATTGTATCCGAAGGTGCTGTTGCAGCAGGAATACGAAGAATTGAGGCTATTACCTCAGATGCGGTCAAAGAATTCTACTTCAAAAACAATAGAATGCTTTTTGAAATCAAGGATTTGTTGAACAATGCGCAGGATCCAGTAAAGGCAGTTGTTGGATTACAAGAAGAAAATTCAACCTTAAAAAAGCAGGTGGAACAGCTGCTTAAGGATAAGGCGAAGGGACTTAAAAATGAGTTGATATCCGAGTTGAATGAAATCAACGGGGTGCAGTTTTTATCCAAAAAAGTGGATTTAGATGCCGGGGGAATCAAAGATTTGGCCTTTGAGATAGGAGGGCAGTATTCAAACTTATTTTTATTGCTTGCTGCTGAAAAGGATGGAAAGGCCCTGCTGTCTTGCTATATTTCCAAAGAACTTGTCTCGGAAAAAGGCTTGAATGCAGGAACAATTGTTCGCGAATTGGGAAAACATATTCAAGGTGGAGGTGGTGGACAACCATTTTTCGCTACTGCAGGGGGTAAGAACCCATCAGGTATTCAAGAAGCTTTGGATAAGGTGAAGGAATATATTTCCTGATGAAACTTCAAACCAAAATCCCTATCGAAAAAGCAGATAATCCAATAGATTATCAAAGCAAACTTTTGCTGCTGGGATCCTGTTTTGTTGAAAATATAGGGGGTAAGCTTGGATACTATAAGTTCCAGCAAGTACAAAATCCTTTTGGAATTTTATTTCATCCTTTGGCCATTGAAAATTTGGTGGAACGTGCTATTGAAGGTCATTTTTATCAGGAAAATGAGGTTTTTGAACAAAATGGAAGATGGCATTGCTTTGATGCCCATTCAGATTTAAGTGCCAATACTTCAGAAGAATTGCTGCAAAGCCTGAATAACACCCTTAAAGAAGCCAAACAGCAAGCTGAAGAGTCAACCCATATTCTTATTACATTGGGAACTTCCTGGATTTACAGGAATGTCAACTCGGGGAAAGTCGTTGGGAATTGTCATAAAGTTCCCCAGAAAGAGTTTTCCAAGGAATTATTAGCTACAGAAGTGATTCAGGCAAGCTTGAAAAGGCTGATAGGTTTGTTCCAATCCATCAACCCAAAAGTTCAGATTGTTATTACTATTTCCCCGGTACGCCATTTAAAAGATGGATTTGTCGAAAACCAAAGAAGCAAGGCAAATCTCATTGCTGCAGTCCATCAATTGACAAAGGAACATGATGTGTCTTATTTTCCATCGTATGAAATTATGATGGATGAATTACGCGACTATCGTTTTTATGGAATGGATATGGTTCATCCCAACGAACTTGCCGTTGATTATATATGGGAAAGGTTTAAAACGATCTGGATTTCTTCGCATTCCCATGAAATTATGGATGAGGTGGAGGCCATTCAAAAAGGGTTACAGCATCGACCCTTTAATCCAGATTCCAAGGAACATCAACAATTTAAAAAGTCGCTCCAGACGAAAATTACGTATCTTAAGGAAAGGTATCCTTTTATGAAATTTGACTAAATGAAAAAAGTACTTGTTGGAGCAATCATTGCCTTAGCATCAGTTTTGATTTATAAATCTTGTGCAGATGATAGGGAGCAGCTGTCCATTTTAAAAGAAAATTCATTGCTCATTCAGCAAGAATTGCAAAACGTGTCCAAACTCATTGTAACCGAAGGACATTTTGTTGAGGTATACAATTATGCCGATTCAAAAGAATTGTTTGGCACATTGGTCACAGCGGATAAGAAAGCATTGGTAGTTGTAAACGCAGAGGCCACAATTGCCTATGACCTTTCTAAGGTTGTTTATGAAATGGATGAGGAGCAAAAAACAATCTATATCAACGCTATTCCAGAGGCTGAAATTAAGATTAATCCAGATTTTGAATATTATGATGTTACAGCGGATTATTTTAATCCATTTAAAGCGGAAGATTACAATACCATAAAACAAGATGTAACCATTTCGCTATTGAAAAAGGTGAAAGCATCATCCTTAAAATCCAATGCGGAAAATCGTTTGATTAGTGAACTTTCCAAGATATTTGTTGTTACAAAGACACTGGGGTGGACTTTGCATTATGAAGGGAATCCTATTGATGATTCTAAAAATTTAGAGGAAATTTTGCCTTAAATCTGTCACATTTTAACTTTCTTTTCGTCTGTTAGATGATTAATTCATGTACCATGTTTAAAAGAACAGTTTTATTTTTTGCGCTAATTTTGGCTTTTTCTTGCCAAGAAAAATCACAATCAAACATTGTTTTTTCGATATCCCATGTAACTGAGGATAGTCTTTCACTACTTAAAATAAACATGAAATTTCCTGCGGATTCATCGGGAACCACAATATTGGAATTCAATAATGAAGCTTGGGGTCAAAAAGACCTTTTTAATACCCTCCACAATGTACAATTGATAGATGTTGATGATGATATTGAAAAGGATTTGGACAGTGGTTGGATAATTCTAAAGCATCCCAAAAATCTTAAAACGCTGGAATTTGAGTACGACTTAAAGCAGGATTTTTATGGAAATTTAGCAACGGACAAGGCCTATCGTCCTGTTATAACGGAGGATTACTTCCATGTGTTTTCACATAATTTATTCATGTTTCCCAAGACTTCAAAAACCAATTTTGATATCACTTTGGATTGGATTGATTTTCCAGAGCAGTATACAATTCACAATAGTTTTGGAAGTAAAAAAAGAAATCAATTCCTAGAGAATATGGATGTGGAGTTATTTGAGAGTGCCATTTTTGTTGGGGGTGATTTTAGAATATTGGAAGATGAAATTAATGGAAATGCAATAAGCTTGGCCACTAGGGGAGAATGGGTTCCATTTGGGGAAAAGGAGGTAATGCAAGTTTTAAAACAGACCTTAAAGTGTCAGCGCGATTTTTGGGAGGATCATTCACAAGAATATTTTACTGTTACCATGCAGCCTTTTTTCCAAGAGACAGGTAGCAGCTTTCAAGGAACCGGATTGACCAACTCATTCGCGACCTCCGTCTCCAATAATGATTTTACTGATATAGATCAGATGGTGTACTTGTTCAATCATGAATTGATGCACAATTGGATTGGTAACACCATTGAAAATGAAAACGAAGAAGAGCAGTATTGGTTTAGTGAGGGTTTTACAGAGTATTACACTTATAAGAATGTAGCCAAAAACAAAATTAAGGAGCTAGATGGAGCTTTTTTTATAAACTCTATAAATGAAACTGCAAAGAATTTGCATTCGCTTTCAATAAAAGAAGTGCCAAATTCAGAAATGAACTATGAAAACTTTTGGTCCGACTATGAGTATCGAAAATTGCCCTATTACAGGGGGACCTTGTTTGCGTTTTACTTGGATTATTCAATTCAAAAGGATTCAAATGGAAAGTATAGTTTGGATAATGTCATGAAGGATTTGTTGAAAGTGGCAACGGATGAAAATAAAAAGTTGAACCATACCGTGTTTAAAAGCGTATTGAAAAAGTATTTTCCCAATCGAACCGATACAGTTTTTAAAGAATTTATTGTAGATGGAAAATTACTTCCTTTAGCGGATTTTTATAATGAAATGAAATTGGAATACGAGCCAACCACCCAGCTTTTTGAACTAGGTTTTGAACTTTCTGAAGATGGAACACAGGTAGATGAAGTTAACAAGGATAGTGAAGCATGGAAAGCGGGCCTTAGAAGTGGTGACAAATTATATTCAAGAAGTATATGGTATGGGAATATTTCCAAAAAAGTAGAATTAGGAGTACTGAAAGAAGGAAACAAAGTTGCTATTGACTTTTATCCAGTAAAAATGGCCGAAGTACCCCAAATCCAAATATCTGAAGAAAATACACAAATACTTGGATTCTAGTCAACTAAAGTGGCATCCACCAATGAAATTCCATCATCAATAAGATGTCCCACTTTTGGATTATTCAATTTAACAGTTTCCAAATGCTTTAGAATATCGGTTTGAAAGTCTTGGTCATTACTCTCCTTGGCCAGTTCGTAAAGCTCTGTGGGCAATAACCAATCGTCTGGATAATCCTTTTTGAGTTCTTGGAAAACCTTGTTTCTGGAAATGGTTGTATTTATGCCTGTTCTAAAATCCCTGATTTGTGCGTAGTACAATTCCAATTGCTTTTTTTTGTTATCTGTTTTTGGCTTAATCGTAGTTTCCGTAATCTTGTGCGAGATAAGATTAAAACTATTCAGGTCGGCTGGGCCATTGAATGCTGAAACCACTTTTTGACCCACGGCCATATGATATAGTCCCCAATTGGGCAGAAATAAAATTGTACCGTCATGGGTAACCTTACAATCTTTAAACGTAATCAAAATGATTTTACCTTGTAAGTTTCGGGTTCCGGTAACAATGGTGCCCTTTATTTTCACTCCTCCCTCAAATTCTAAAGAAACCTGTTCCCCTTCAAAAATTTTATAGGCCATTAAATCGCGAGGCCCCATATCCTCAATAGCCAAGTTAATGCCTTTTAGTTTACCAATTGGAGAGCCAAAACCTTCAGAATGGTCCAAAGTACTATGCCCAACTAATTCTTTTTCACGATATGCCAATGCCGTAGGACCAACTGTTCGTACATAAATGGGTTTGCCTTCATGTTCAATTATAGTATGAAAATGCCCAGATATTTGAATTCCTGTACTTAGTTCAATACTTCCAAGAGCCTTGGAATCTATTAATTTTTGTATGCCAGATAGGCCTCCGGTTCGTAGCGCCATGGTATTTGCAAAATCTTCCAAAACTTGACTCAAATGGGCAAAATTTGGAGTTACAAAAAGTTGTGGTTGCGGTTTGGTAATATCAAATGCTTTTTGCGCGGCATCGATGGTATACTGCTCTTTAACAACATCGCTTTGCATGCACCATTTACTTTCCCCAATAGATGAAAGCAGCCCTGCTCCATAAATTTTTGGATTATCCAGAGTGCCAATCAAACCATATTCCACAGTCCACCAATGTAAGTTGCGAATAAGTGCCATTTCACTGGGAATTCCCATATTTTTCTGTAGTTCTTCTATTTGTTTTTCGGCTTTGTCAATTTCCTCTTTTGGGGTTTCTGTGGCCTCTTTTATAATGGAAAGGTGTCTTACGGCCTGGTACAGTTCATAGTCTTTGGCACTAGAAATAGCCTTACTTCCAATTTCCCCAAATCGTCTTAAATATTCGGCATACTCCGGATTTGCAATTATGGGAGCGTGTCCCGCTCCTTCATGAATAATGTCCGGTGCAGGGGTGTATTCAATATTTTCAAGTTGTCTAATATCTGATGCGATAACCAACACATTGTAAGCTTGAAACTCCATAAATGCCGATGGTGGAATAAAACCATCCACTGCGACCGCTGCCCATCCAATTTCTTTTAGAATGCGGTTCATTCCATACATATTGGGGATATGGTCAATTGAAATCCCTGTTTTTAATAAGCCATCTACATATGATTTATGTGCTACCCTACTTAAATAATCCACATTTTTTCGCATTACATAGCGCCATACCGCTTGATCTATTGCTGAATAATCATCATAATTTTGCGGTTTTATAAACTGCTTTAAATGTATGGGCAGTTTATCTAAAATAGGATTGCTTTCGTATTTGGGATTAATCATTTAAGTAGTATTAGAGTTTATAGGGTGATACTATATAATTTCCTGTAAATATAGTATTAAAAGAATTTAAAGACTATTATTTATGCTTTATAAGGAATAAAAACTTTTATTATACTATATTATAGTAATAAACACTATTTTTAATATATCAATCTTCATCAATCAGGAAAAAGTATGCAGCAACAATTAGACAGCATTGACCGTGAAATTTTAAAAATATTGGAAAAGGATGCCAAAACCGTGGCAAAAACCATTGCGGAAAAACTAGGTTTAACTAAGACGCCGGTATATGAACGGATTAGAAGGTTGGAAAATGAGGGTTTTATTCGAAACTATGCGGCCGTTATCAACAAAGAAAAAATTGAGAGTAGTATTACTGTATTTAGTTTTGTTTCCCTTGAAGCCCAAAAGGGTCACTTGATGGATGATTTTTTGAATCAGGTAAAACAATTTTCAGAGATAACAGAGTGCTTTGTAGTGGGGGGTGAATTTGATTTTTTGTTGAAGGTGATTGTTAAAAATCTGGATGCTTATTACGATTTTGCCAAGACTAAAATTGCGTCTTTACCCAATATAGGAGCTGTGAAAAGTGCTTTTGTTTTAAAGGAAGCAAAGAACGAAAATACCTTCCCGCTATTGTAGAACTTTAAATTAAAATAGAACGAAGAATCTAACTTATTTTTCCAATTGGGATAAACACTTCCATTTTGGTTGTTGTAGATTCTTCGCTCAATTTTGAATAGGAATATTTTAATTGGCTGCAACAGTTATTGCTGGCGGATATTCCTGTAGAATTTGAGAAACAAATTCTCTAATCCGTTCTTCTTTCTTTTCAATATTTTTAATATTGTTCAAAGTGCCAACTCCGCGCCCTTGCCATACCAGTTCCCTGTTTTGGGTGTCGATAAGGTCAATATATAAGGAACCTTCGGTACGGGTACTAACATTGTTGCCACCCCAGCCACCACCCCAGCCCGGACCCCAAAGCCATGGATTGTAGAAGCCTCCCCAACCCCAGCCCCAACCAAAGTTGTTGTTGTAGACATCAACACGTTCACGTTCTTTAGTGAAAATGCTTACCAAAACATCGGGTTGTTCGGATTTTACAAAGCCTCGCGAACTCATTTCAGCATCAATTGCCTTCAAAATTCGTTTTTTATCCAAATCAGAGATTTGGGCCTTGTCAATTCCGGTTTTATAAAAGGCGTAAGTTTTATAGGTTTTAAAATTAGCTTCTTTATCATAATCCGCAATAACCCTAACGGAACTGCAAGACGTCAAGAAAACAACTGCCAGTGCAGCCAAGGAAAATAGTTTTAAATTCTTCATAGTAATCTTTTTTTTGAGTTCATTAAAATGACTATTTTTTAGTCACAAATATTATGCCGAACATTTGCTTTCAACGTCTGGCGTTTGTTTTTTTGTCATAACCATAAGGACAATGCCGGCAACCACTTTCACAACAGTACCCGCGTTTTAAGTGGTATTTTTCAGTGAATACTTTATATCCCTCTTCAGAGAGATAAAAATCACCCTCTTCCAAGGGAATAAGCTCTTTCATATGCTACGAAACCAATTTCGTTTCCCCTAAAATTAAGATATTCCCATGAATACCACTAGGATTTTATGATTTGTAAGAACCTAGGTAGTTCATCGAAATTGTTAATGTTATTATCGAAACAATCAAATTTCTATGTGTTCTAGCCATTATATTTGTAGGAATCTTATTATAATTTAGTTTGATATTAGTTTTTAAACATTTCTTTTATCGAAATTATGTAGGTCTATCTTTATGGCCGTTCATCTTTTTAAAAGAGGGATCACTTAAAAAAGATGAGGTTCTGATAAACCATGAACGTATACACCTAAAACAACAACAAGAATTGTTGATTGTTCCTTTTTATATCCTTTACATTTCGGAATGGATTTTAAGAACGATACTGTACTTGAACAGTTATCGGGCCTATCAAAACATTAGTTTTGAAAGAGAGGCATATGCAAATGAGAATAATATGGGTTATCTTTCGCATCGAAAAACCTTTGGTTTTTTGGACTATTTGACGCGATAAATTCAGAATTTGTTAATCCCCAATCAAAAAGTACACTTATCTCTTCTTGAGGAAAAAGATGTAACTCTCTGTATCAAAAGGGAAGATACCATTCACCCCTTCATTTCCGGGAATAAATACCGAAAGCTAAAATATAATTTACTGGAAGCCAAAAAGGAAAACCAGACCAAACTCCTCACCTTTGGAGGTGCTTTTTCCAATCATATTGCTGCAACGGCCTATGCGGGTAAGAAATCGGATGTAAAAACAATTGGGGTTATCCGTGGTGAAGAACTAAAAGAAAACTGGAGTGAAAATCCCACCTTGCAGCTGGCGGCAGAACATGGAATGGAATTCCATTTTGTATCCCGAAGTGAATACAAGGAGAAGGACAGTCCCATTTTTCATGAAAAAATGAAGACTCTTTTTGGTGATTTTTATGAATTGCCAGAAGGAGGAACAAATGCGCTGGCCGTAAAGGGGTGTGAAGAAATTTTAACAGATTCAGATGTTGAATTCAATTTTATTTGCAGTTGTGTGGGAACGGGTGGTACAGTCGCGGGACTCATCAATTCGGTAAAGCCGCATCAAACTGTTTTGGGATTCCCGGCGTTAAAAGGTGATTTTCTAAAGCAAGATATTCTTAAATTTGCCCGTAATGAAAATTGGGAACTTGTTCCCGATTACCATTTTGGAGGATATGCCAAGGTCGATGAAAGTCTGATAGATTTCATCAACATCTTTAAAAAAGAGACAGAGATTCCATTGGATCCTATTTATACAGGGAAAATGCTTTTTGGGATATTGGAAAAAGTAAAACAAGGCTTTTTTAAACCAGGCACTCGTATTTTGGCAATCCATAGTGGAGGATTGCAAGGCATAAAAGGCATGAACCTTGTATTGAAGAAGAAAAAATTACCGTTATTGGACATATGATCAGGCGAATAGGATGTATTGTGGTGCTAACATTGATGTTGGTAAGCTGTGGGGCAAAAAAAAGGACAGTAACCAAAGAACAAAAAGCTGTAACCGAAGCTAGGAAACATAGGAATCCGAATGCTGGAATTCCCACAGACGGCCCCAAGGAATCTGAATTATATCCCTTGCCTGTTAATCCCGGCAGATTTGTGAAATTTCCCATCGCCAATACCCAAGAATATATAGAAACCTTTGCGCAGATGGCACAATACGAAATGCGGGCTTTTGGTATTCCGGCCAGCATTACCTTAGCACAGGGTATTTTAGAGAGTGGGTCGGGCAAAGGGGAACTTACACAGAAAACCAACAACCACTTCGGAATTAAATGTCATACCGGTTGGGATGGCGAGTTCGATTTTCATGATGATGACGCCAAAGGTGAATGTTTTAGAAAATACAACCACCCCATGTACTCATTCCGGGACCATAGTATTTTTCTTTCCTCACGCTCCCGTTATAAATTCCTGTTCAATTATCGGCGAAATGACTACAAAAAATGGGCTTATGGCTTGCGACAAGCAGGATATGCCACCGATAAAAAATATCCGCAGAAACTCATTGCCCTAATTGAACGCTACAGTTTGGATGACTATGATGAAGAAGTAGTTCGTGGGGGATTGGATACGGTTCGTGAACCCAAAAATTACGATGTGTTCACCCACGAAGTTGAAAAAGGGGATACCCTATATGGAATTTCAAGAGAATACTCCATCTCGGTGAATGAGTTAATGCGAATCAATAATTTGGACAGCACTAATTTATCCATTGGGCAGGTCATAAACATCCGAAAGGAAAGAAGCGTAAAATAATCTAGTGTCACATCATTAAACACCAAATAGTACATGCTATACCAACGAAGCAGTGCCTTATTTGCCGAGGCAAAAAAATATATTCCCGGTGGGGTAAACTCTCCAGTGCGAGCTTTTAAAGCAGTAGGAGGAGATCCCATTTTTGTAAAAGAAGCTAAAGGTGCTTACCTCTATGATGAAGATGGAAATCAATTAATTGATTATATCGCTTCGTGGGGTCCACTTATTTTGGGTCATGCCTACGAACCCGTAATAAATGCTGTGGTGGAAAAGGCCAAAAAAGGAACTTCTTTTGGAATGCCTACCGAAATTGAGACGGAACTGGCAAAATTGGCTGTTTCCATGGTTCCCAATATCGATAAGATTCGCTTTGTAAATAGTGGTACCGAAGCTTGCATGAGTGCGGTTCGTTTGGCCCGGGGCTATACCGGAAAAGATAAGATCATCAAATTTGCCGGATGTTATCACGGGCATTCAGATTCTTTTTTGATACAAGCTGGGAGTGGTGCGGTAACCTTTGGAAGCCCAAATAGTCCTGGGGTGACCCAAGGTACGGCCAAGGATACCCTTTTGGCCGATTATAACGATTTGGAAGGTGTAAAAGCACTTGCAACAGCCAATAAAGGTGAAATCGCCGCGATAATTTTAGAACCCGTGGCAGGAAACATGGGTTGCATAATTCCTTCGGATGAATTCATCCATGGATTACGAAAATTGTGTACGGAAGAAGGGATTTTGTTGTTGTTTGATGAGGTGATGACTGGTTTTCGTTTGGAAAAAGGTGGCGCCCAGGAAGCCTTAGGAATAAATGCTGATATTGTGATGTTTGGAAAGGTGATAGGAGGTGGACTTCCCGTAGGTGCGTTTGCCGCAAAAACTGAAATTATGGATCATTTGGCTCCGGATGGACCCGTTTATCAAGCAGGAACCTTAAGTGGAAACCCTTTGGCCATGAGCGCTGGACTTGCTATGCTTACGGAACTTAACAATAAGCCGGAAGTATTTACCAGTTTGGCCAAGAAAACAGAATACTTACACAAGGGCATCGCCGGAATATTGACGGAAAAGGGTGTGGCACATCAAATTAACCGCTATGGGAGCATGATTTCAGTACATTTTTGTGAGGAACCCGTAGTTGATTTTGCTTCCTCCGCAAAAGGGAACAATGATACTTTTAAAAAATATTTTCATGGCATGTTGAATCAAGGTGTTTATTTGCCACCCTCTGCTTTCGAAAGCTATTTTTTAAACGATGCCATCAGCTATGCCGATTTGGATAAAACCATAGATGCGGTTAAAACAATTTTCTAAATATAAATATGCTTTTTCCCGTAAAAAAGAAGGTGTGAACAAAAAGCTGGAGGGTTGCATTATTTCCTAAACAATCCCAATAACCCTAAAACGGGCCCAATAGTCAAAATCAAATACAAATAATTGAATTGTAGAACTGGTTGAAGTGCTGTAACCAACTGAAGACTTAGTATGGTAATGGCAAAACCAATACAATTGACAATAGTCAATGCAGTACCCTTAATTTCTACAGGGGCATTTTGGGCAACCAGGGTGGAAAAGAGCGGGGAATCTGCAACAACAACCATACCCCAAAAAACTAGGAAACCAAGAAATACGACTTCAGAAGAAACTATAAAAAATAGAGGTGATGCAAAGCAACAAATTCCCGATAGCAATAATATGGTAGCCGCTGTTTTTTTTACTCCTATTTTCTGGGAAACATATCCTCCAAGTACACAGGCCAAACCTCCCAAAGCAATAATTATAAATGATAAAATCGGGATGTTTAGTCCCATACGTCCATGGGTAAGGGCATGGGTTTGAAGCATTACTGGGACAAAGGCCCAAAAAACATATAATTCCCACATATGGCCAAAATACCCTAATGCTGCGGCCTTGAAACTTGGTTTTTTGAAGATAGTAAAACAGGCTGTAAAGTTTAGATGCGCGCTGGCTTTTCTATAGGGACCATTAGGTACTAGGATTACAATCAATACACCGCCTAATACAGCAAGGGTAGAAGTTGTCAACAAAACGGATTGCCATGAAAAAATGGTTGTGAACCCTTTTAAGAGATGCGGCAGTGCGGTCCCAACCACTAAAGCTCCCACCAAATAGCTCAGGGATTTGCCCAACCCCTTATCATAATAGTCTGCTGCTATTTTCATACCTACGGGGTAAATCCCTGCTAAAAAGAACCCAGTTAAAAAGCGAAGCCCTAAAATACTGATTAATGTATTGCCTTGCCAAATAACCCCAGCATTGCACAAAGCTCCAAGCAAAGCACTCACTAAAAAAACTTTGGAAGGGGAATAGCGATCTGTGAGAGTAAAAACAGCAAAAAGCAGTGTGCCGGCAATAAACCCAAATTGTACAGCTGAGGTAAGATGCCCCAAGGCATTTGGTTTTAGCCCAAAATTGATTATCAAATCTACCATAACCCCATTGCCTGCAAACCATAAGGATGTGCAAAAAAATTGTGCAATTACAATACTTGGAAGAATATGTTTTGGTGGATTCACACTATAATTTCAAGTTGAAAAATAGTCATTTTGAGGTGAGGAAGGAAATCATATTTAGAAATCTCAAGCAGTAAATTTTTGTTTCCATTTTTTCTTCAGAAAGTCTAGATGGCTAGTATTATTCTGTTAGTTGGGAAACCGCACAAACCGCCACATTGTCTTTTTTTCCTTTAAGGGGAATGCTTCCCATAGGGTTATACATAAAATTAGAAGAGGATAATTGGTTTTTAAGGCTTTCAGATATCAATAATTCGCTCTTTAAACTATTGCATTGGCCTTGAATTCTTGCAGCGGTATTTATGGTATCACCATGGTAAGCGATTTCCTTTTTGTATTTTCCTACTTCTGTAACGGTAACTGTTCCCGCATGCAGGCCCGCTTTAAAAAATGGTGTGCAGGCGTATTTTTTTTGGTAATGCTCGTGTTTTTTCAAAAGTAATTGAGTGAAATTATAGTAGGCCTTAAGGCAATTTTCATTTTGGAGCCCTTCTTTTAATTTCCAGGTAAGGACAGCTTCATCACCTACATATTGATATATTTCAGCATCATTCTCAACAACAATGCCTAAATCGTTAAAGCAATCTTGTACCAACATGCTATAATTAACATGCCCAAGACGTTCTGCCAATTCCGTGGAAGACTGTAGGTCTAAAAACATAAAGATTCGAGCTTCTTCCCGTGGGGTATAGAATTTACCACGTATCAATTTTAAAAGGTTCCCCTCTCCCAACATGAGGTTTACTTGTCGGAGTATGGTCAGAAAAGAGTCAGTTATCCATATGTAAAAGTATATGGCACCACTACCGGCATCAAAAGCAAAGGTGAGCAGGCTTATTTCTGTGCCAAAATAAAATTGGTAGACCCCATATGCTACAAAAGTCATCGCAATGATGAATAAAAAGGTATACATGGTCCTTAGCAATAAGAGTCTTCCAATGCTAAGCTTTCGATAAATATTTTTCTCCGCCCAAATGGAAGCAATCCCTGAAATAACACCCAAGATTGGTCCCATTGTGAGACCAATGATCATACTTGATTTGAAATCGAATTTTAACTGCCCCTGTTCTTCAGTACCGACACCGCGAACAATTGCCAAAAAAACAAATGCCAAGGACCATCCAACAATATAAAATCGGATGATGCGCCACCTACGTTTATTAAGTAATTTGGATAAGAAAGCAATCACACTTTAAAGGTATCCTTTTTGAAGAAATTAGGCCAAAAAAAGAAAAATCGGGGCAATGCCCCGATTTCCTACCAAACTAACTGCAACTAAACCAAACTAAATCGGTTTTATCCAAAGCAAGTGTTTCCACTTGGATTTTTCTTTTAATACTAAAGCGATGTTGGCAATAAATAAACCTCCCGTTTGTATAAGTTCACCAAGTTCATCAGCCTCTAAAAACAGATGGAACAAAAAGATGTGAAGAGTTATGGGCAACAAGAAAACTGCCCCAACAAAACTGCTTCCCTGTAGTAATATCAGCAATCCGAAAAACAGTTCGCAAATACCCAACAATTGCCAAAAATACCCGGTCTGTTTTGCCCCACTGATGTACAAAATCTTCTGGAGTGTGCTTTCTTTTTCAGGTGCCTTAAACTTCTCCGCTTTTTCGACCACTTCAATGGGAGCTGGAATTGGTTTTTGGAATTTTTGGATTCCACCATAAATCATAAAACCGCCCAAAAACAGTCTGAGAATTATAAAAATAATATTTGTTACGCTCATTTTATTCTATTTAAGTACTTACAGTCGCTCATAAGTAAACTGGGCGTTGCCCCTTTCTCCTTCACTGCTCACATAAGCCGTAAACATCATTTTGTAATAGTTTCCTGCTGCATCCTTAAGCACATAATATCTATCGTCTTTGAGTATTCCTCCAAATGCATCTCTCCAACCACTACCGATTATTGATCGATCATCATATACCAAAGAGGACTCCTCTATGTCTCCAATAGTAAAATTTGAGTAGGAAGGAACATCAAATTCTGTTACTACTCCATCTGAATCTTTTTCATACGTAGTTACCTGGTAGAGCCCAACACCACCTAAAGTATTATGTACTGCATAATCGGAATAGGTCAATCCTGCAATTAATGATCCTTGATAGCCATAATAAGAGAACACTCCGCTAAAATTGATATCCCATTCATCACCGGCTGGTTCTACACTTACACTTTGTCCATCTGTCAAACTAAAGGCGGACAATAGGTGACTAGAGTTCTTGGGTACAGTTATCTCAGAATAATTAGTAGTCTCATCAAGGGCCGCGTATTGAATGGTATAACTATTACCATCACTTAATATCCTAACTTTCATAAAACCTCTATGGTCACCAGTTGTGCTGATGCTTCCCGGATCTGCTGATTCTGTTGGAATTGCACTACCCAAGCTGACAATATATATATTGTTTTCATCAGCTGTGGTGGAAATTTCTGCAAAGGCAGTTCCTTCCAAATCTCCTTGCCAGCTATCTGTAAAGACAATACCTTCATCAATATCACCATATTGGAAATACCCTATAGGAAGACCTTGGAGCAGTTCTTCAATAGTATTCACAGTTACCGTGGTAGGTTGGAATGTCATAGGGTCTAGGGCATTTAATTCCAATGGAGTGGTTAAATCAGTTTCTTCAGTAACAGAAAGAATATCAGTAATGCCAGATAGTTCTGCTGCGGATACTAACATAGCTGAATTAAGATAGACTCTGTTTTCTGCCCCATTATATAAAGCAATTTCCCAAGTATCCCTTTTAACCGGAGTTTGCACCCCTGTACTAAAATCGAAATATACTTGATTTGGCATGTTAGAGCCTCCAGTTTCTAAATCGATGATACCACTTAAGGCAGCAATTGGCGAAAAACTAACTGTTGAAGATGAGGTTGAGCCGGTAGTCCAATCAGTTACATCAAAACCATCAATAGAGAAAACAAGAGATTTTGTGGTGCCCTCAATAGGGTCTAATAATTTGGTGAATGTTATGGTTGAACCTAAGTCTCCAACGCTCACAGGAACAGAAATTGTACCCGAACTGCCAACGGGCGCTGTTGTGAAATCTGTTCCGTATTCCGCATTTATTCCAGAATAGGAAACTGAAATGGTTCCTGCCTCAGTAGCTGCCCTAGAGAAGGTAAGGGTGATTTCTTTCGTAGTATCCTCTTCGGCCGTGCTAATAGTATCACTACCAAAAGATACAGTGAAATCTATCAAGTCTTTGGTGTCATCATCACTACATGAGCTTAGAACAAACAAAAACAAAATTACTTTTAAAAAAATGGTTTTTTTCATGACTTTAATTAAAGTTTAAATTATATGAGAGTTTAAAAAAATAGGACCTTCCGTTACCGAACAGTCTGCTGGAAACAGCAGAGGAACTATGCGCACCCGAAGGCACATCGGAGGCATTAACGGTAACGATATTGAAGATGTTTCGAGCACCAAGGGTAATTCCCAAATCCTTGGTTATATTGGTTTTTATAGAAGCATCCATCCATGTAAAATCATCGGTTTGACCCACAACCAAACCATCAATACCATCCAAAATAACCTGTGTTTTTCCGGTATATTTTAGTTGGGTAGAGAACGTTGTGTTTAGAGATGGAAGGGTGTACCCAAGTGTGGATTGTAGGTTAAAGCTCCATAGATAATCGTTGTTATTGGCTTCGGATGTACTAATTTCAGTGGACTCTCCCATATAGGTACCTCCTAAACCTACTTGCCAATTCCCCACTTTCACATTGTTTTCCCATGAAAAACCTAAAATTTTGGAATAGTCCACATTTGCAAAAGTGAAAAGGCTTCTATCATTTTCATCAGATACAACTACACTGGCTATTTTTTCGTTAATATCAAAGTAGTATGCTTTTATGGCAGATTTTAAAAACCCAGTATCACTAAGTTTAAATGTATTTTCAAGATTTAGGAAAATGGAAATTCCGTCCTCTGGTTGAAGGTTTGGATTGCCTTGCACATTATGGTTGGCATCAACGAAATAGAAGAAAAGTTCTTCAAAATTAGGAGCCCTGAATGCGGAACCAAATACTGCCTTTAACTTCAAAGTTTCATTGAAATTATAAGTTGATGAAAGTGACCATATGAGTTTGTTTCCAAATTGTGAGTTGTTGGTTAGTCGTGCTCCGGGGTATATGGAGAGTTTATCTGTTAGGTTGAAATCAGCTACCCCGAAGAAATCATAATTTTCCAGGGTGTTTTTAACGACATCATTAGAGTACTCGCCCGTGGCAATTGCGTCAAAACCTGACTGATGAGTGAACTCGTAACCTAGTTGTAGATTAAAAAAATTGGATTTTGGAACAATGTTGCTTACAAAACCTTTGGAGTACCATATCTCACTGGATTGGCTTAAGTCATCTGTGATATAAGACTCTATACCCTGCTGTAGAATATTGTATACATACTGCTGATAGTAACGTTTCTGGTTTTGTTGTGAAAAGAAAAAGTTATAGGTTGTCAACCCATTTATAGGTCCTGATACTGTAAGATTATTTACAAACCTATCAGTTTCAAAAAGCTCATCCAGAGCAGTTGGATTTACCAACCCGGTTCCACTATCCAGCCTGCCAATTACATTACGGTCATATACGGTTACAGCTTCGTCATAATATTGTAGTTTGTAGAGAAACATATGTTTTCCTAGAGAAAGATTTAGATTGCCATATGCGGTTAGTTGTTCTTTAGGGCTCCA
The DNA here is from genome assembly GCF_001413955.1 of Flagellimonas eckloniae. Lineage (NCBI taxonomy): Bacteria > Pseudomonadati > Bacteroidota > Flavobacteriia > Flavobacteriales > Flavobacteriaceae > Flagellimonas > Flagellimonas eckloniae. The sequence goes on from NZ_LCTZ01000002.1 coordinate 3,594,652, forward strand.
TTCGGTTCCTCTTAATCCATCATTAACGACTACATTATCTTCAATATTGACGTAATCTTTACCTCTAAATCCATTATAAAACCCTGCATAATCATTTCTGGAAGCACCAATTGAGTATGAGACTTTATCATTTAGCCGATTACTGATTTTAAAATTTTGGATATGCCTACCCTCATCAAAAAATTCATACTCACTTCCTACAGTCTCTTCTTGAACAGCAAGTTGTATCTGCCAAGCTTTATCTCCTTCTAAACCGCGTTTGGTTACAATATTGATAACTCCAGCTACTGCATTGTCCCCATAGAGCACACCCATCGAACCTTCCACTATTTCTACTCTTTCAACATCTTCAAGGTTTATCTGGGTAATATCTATGTTATTTCCAACTCCATTATCGCTAGCCATAGGAATTCCATCTAGCAGTACTTTTACATATTGTCCGTCTAACCCGAACATGTTAACTGTAGACCTGCCGGTAGATGGGTCAGGGGTAATGGTAATGTTTAAGCTATAGGTAAGAACATCTGCTAAATTATTGCCAGCAACTTTAGCAATATCTGTTTGATCTAGAACTTGAACAGCAAACAGCTTTTTGCTTAGTGACATAACTTTGCTTTCACCTGTCACCACAACTTCGTCCAATTTCTTTATGGAAATGGAATCATTTTCCTTTGTGTAGTTTTCTTGAGAGAATCCTACAACACTAAAAAAAAATAAAAAATAAAAGAGAATATAATTTTTATTTAGACTCATTCCATTTAAATTTGTCGCAAATATATATCTTATTTTAAATCAGTCTAAATAATAATAAGTAATTTTTTATTTTTTTTTAAATCCAGAAAACAATACTTTTAAAATGAAGAATGTAGCATTTTTAATCTCCTTTAGTTTTGTGTTTGCCTTGTTGGGCGCGCAAGAAAAAAAAGAACTTGACAGACAGGCCATAAAAGATATGTGTGGCTGTTATGAAATTACATTTAAGTACACCGAGACCTTTGCTCCTGAAATTGATTACGAAAAAAAGATGGATTACACGGCGGGTGCTCTAGAATTGGCTTTACCTATAGTGGATGAAGAGAATAAAATTTCTATTCAACATTTGTTGGTGGTCAACGATAGTATGGTCATTAAGCATTGGCGGCAGGACTGGGAATATGAAAACCAAAAAGTGTTCCATTATGACAAAGACAATAATTGGGTATTTAAAACTTTACCGGCAGAAGAAGTAAAGGGCCAATGGACCCAGAAAGTGTTTCAAGTGGATGATAGTCCGCGTTATTCTGGTTCTGCAACTTGGATTCATGCCGATGGGAAACATTACTGGGAGAACAAAACGGATTCACCCCTACCGCGAAGGGAATATACCAAGAGAAAGGACTACAATGTTATGCTTCGTGGTAATCGTCAGGAAATTACGGAATACGGTTGGCTCCATGAGCAGGATAATGATAAAGTAGTTCGCGCAGATGGTGAAGAAGATCTTCTTTTAGCTCAAGAAAAGGGGATGAACACGTATACAAAAGTAGCTGATGAAAAATGTAAATTGGCTAAAGATTGGTGGGCATCCCATAATGGTTTTTGGGCAAATGTTAGAACTGCATGGGATGAAGTATATAATCGTGAAGGGGATTTGACACTTGCCAAAAAAGTGGATGAAAAGCCATTATTCATGCATTTTTATCCGTTAGAGAAAGCGGGTGCCGATAATGCCAAAATAAACGAGGTTATTTCAAAGTTTGTATTAACCAAAGAAACTTCAGATGCTTCAGAAGGAAAGTAAGAATGGAATTTACATTGGGGCCGTGTGTTGCATGGCCCTTTTGTTTTTTAGTTTTTCCGTAAATAAGATTTCTCCGCGCCTTCAGGAGAAACTAAATTCGGCGGTTCAAACCACCTTTGAAGTTGAAGAATTTTCGTTGGATTTAGTTTCCATTAGTTCTAGTTTGAACGGCAAAACCGCTATTGAACTTGGTGGCGAGAATTTTTTTAAGGTAGTGCAAAATGAAAAGCTAATTGGTTACGCCTATCTGGGAGAGGCTCCTAGTATGAAAGATGTTTTTGATTATGTGGTGCTGTTCAATACAGATTTAAGCATAAAAAAATCTAAAGTATTGATCTATCGCGAAAACCATGGTAGACAAATAGGGAGTCAGCGATGGTTAAAGCAGTTTATTGGTATGGGAGTTGATAGGGTAATACGCTATGGAGAGGATGTTGATGCCATTGCAGGGGCAACAATTTCCGCCAAATCAATGACCAAGGCGGTGAATGATGTGCTCAAAAGTGTAGGAATATTGAAGTCTGAAGGAATTTTGTAAAATATAGTACCCAAAAAGCAATCAAAGAACGGGAGAATTTATATTAGTCCTTATATCCTTTTTCTACCAATCGTTTTGAAATCCACCAATAATTTCCCACTGGGTCGGTAATACCACCTTGACGATCTTCATAATCCATGTCTGCCGGTTCAAAAACACTAGTTGCCCCATATTTCAATGCATTTTGATATATTGTATCCACATCTTTAACATAGAGATAAAAAGCGGTTCGCATATTTTCGAACTCACCTCTGGCCTGACTGATCATAAAACAACTATCTCCAATTTTTAGAATAACATTTCCAATGTCTCCAGTCTCTTCATCTATAGAGCGGTTTTGTTCTTCTGCATAGAAAGCCTTTTGTAAAAAATCGATTAGCTTCTGCGGTTCGGATACAAACAAGTAAGCATTTACTGTATGAAATCCGTCTGGTTTATAGGTGTTGAATGGTGGTTTCATGGGCTACAATTGAAAACATAAAGAATTAGCACAAAATAAGTACTTTTATTCATATCGATAAGATACATATGGTTAGGGATATACTGGACATTAATGATTTTACCATTTTGGTAGAGGAAGCAAATTCTAAGACTGTCATAGTTGATTCGTGCAGTTTTGATGAGCCTTTGATTGCGGTAGCACTATATGGTTCCGGCAATGTCCATTTAGCCATGAAGTATGCGGGCAAAGAGAAGGAATATGAAAATACCAAGGGACTCGCGCTTTCTTTTTACGCAGATGAAACCGTTGAATGCGTACATACCGTTTCCTCAATAAAACCTTTGCAATGTATCGTAATTGCCACTTCTCCCAAAAACTTGCAAAAATTGCCAAATGATGAGGGAGAACTTTTTACTGAACTGCTGGAGCAACTGGTGAACCCTTCCGACCATTATGTGGAAGGCCCCCGATTTTTTATGACACCGGAGATGCAACATATTGTCGATGGCATTTTTAACAATTCCTATGAAGGGAAGGCGAAAATGATGTTTTTCCGAAGCCAAATAACAGCATTGTTATCTCATTTTTTTTGGCAATTATCCACTTTAAAAGATCAAGGAATTAAAAGTGTTGAACGGGAAAAATTATATGAGGCCAAAGAAATACTTTCCCAGAATCTGGATACGCCTCCTTCACTCACAGAGCTTTCCCGAAAAATTGGACTTAATACCTTTAAACTCAAAAAGGATTTCAAAGAGCTCTTTGGGGTGCCAGTTTTCAAATACTTACAAAATGAACGTATGACAATGGCCCATGATCTCATTCGGAATAAAGATGCCACCGTACAAGAAGCGGCATGGCATGTTGGATACGATAGTTTGAGCTCTTTTTCCAATGCCTTCGCCAAAAAATTTGGTTTTCGCCCCAGCGAAATCAAATCATAATACTTTTCGAACAAATCTTCCTCCTTCTTGAACAAATCTTCCCATACGGGCTGTTCTAGTTTTGCTCTATAATTAAAAACGAACAGTCATGAAAATTTTTAGGGTAATTGCAATTGGGACATTGATTTGGATTTTTGGGGTAAGTCTATATACTCTGTCATTTTATGTTCCAGTTATAGAAAATCCCGAACAACAAGCCAATATGGTTTTATTTATAGCAGTACTACCGCTGGTCTGGGTAGGATGTTGGCTATACTATAATGAGGATAGGAATACCAATGGATATAGTGTTGGACTAGCACTGTTTTTAACCAGCGCAGTTTTAGATGCCATTATCACTGTTCCTTTTTTGATTATACCAAATGGAGGCAGTTACTATGGCTTTTATACTGATATCGGATTCTGGGTGATAGCCTTTGAGTTCATTGCTGTGGCCATATTGTATTGGTACGTGAAGGTCTACGTAAAAAACAAAAAATAGTATAACCGATTAAAACTATACACCATGGAAATTTCAATGGGCAATCTTACACTTTTCGCCACCACCTTGTGTTTTGGGTTGGTTGCAGGACTATGTTTTACATGGGGAAACGCTGTAACTCCTGGCATTGGACAATTGGATAATCTTGGCTATTTACAATCTTTTCAGAAAATGAATCGTAGCATAGAAAACCCTTTGTTTTTTGTGATTTTCATCGGGTCATTTTTTATAGGAATCGCTAGCATAGTTACAAATAGAGCTATTTCGTCTACTCATTTTTGGATGATTTTGATAGCAGTTGGCATCTACTTTTTTGGTGTGATTCTGGTAACTATAATAGGAAATATACCTCTCAATCAGTTATTGAACAAAACAGATTTGGCGGGAAGTAGTCTTGAGGAATTACAAATACTACGCAGAAGATTTGAAAACCCTTGGAATCGTTTTCATACAATTCGAATTATAAGTGCGATCATCTCATTTGCGATGTTGATCATCGCTGGAATAAACAAGTAAACAATAATATAAATATCAAAAACAAGCATTATGAAAAAAAACATTTTAGTATTGGGAGGAAAAGGAAAAACGGGAAGACGTGTTGCAGAACGATTGACTCAAAAAGGACACAATGTACGCATTGGTTCACGATCGGAAAATCCAGCCTTTGATTGGGACAAACCCGCAGGTTGGCCCACAGTATTAGAGGGTATTGAAAGGGTGTACATTACCTATCAACCAGATTTGGCGGTCCCTGGAGCCAAAGAAGCGATCGAGGCATTTGTCAAAGTAGCCAAAGAGAAGGGAATTCAAAAATTAGTCCTCCTTTCCGGTAAGGGAGAAATTGAAGCGGAACGTTGTGAGCAATTGGTGATAAATTCTGGTTTAGACTATACCGTTATACGTGCCAGTTGGTTTAATCAAAATTTTAGTGAAAGCTTTTTTCTAGAGCCTATTTTAGCAGGTCATGTGGCTCTTCCCCAAGACAAGGTGAAAGTTCCTTATGTTGATGCCGAAGATATTGCGGATGTAGCTGTGGATGTATTGTTGAACGAAAGGCATAATGGAAGAATTTATGAGTTGACAGGTTCTAGATTTTTGACTTTTAAAGACGTGGTACATGAGATAGCAGAGGCTACTGGAAGGGATATCCAATTTACCGCTATCTCCTTGCCGGCATATACCAAAATGATGGAAGAACATGGAATTCCTTCAGATTATATTTGGTTGATTAATTACTTATTTACTGAAGTTTTGGGTAATGATAATAATCAGGTGATTACACATGGTATTGAAGAGGTCTTGGGAAGAAAACCCAAAGATTTTTCTGATTATGTTAGAGAAACTGCTGCAACGGGAATATGGAATCAAAAAGTTCATGTATAAATCCAAACCAAATGTTTGGAACTTTAGGGCAGACCATATAGCTGGTCTGCCTGTTTTTTTATGAAATTTCAGCTAGATAATCATAAGTAAGACCGGCTAAAATGGCTAATCCAAAGCTTAGTAAAGTACCAATAAGAACATATTCAGTAAGCTTTCTATTCTTGCCCTTGTTTAAATCTCCGAACCGAAAGACAGATTTTGCAGCAATCAATAGCCCAATAGCTGCCCATTGGCCAATCATAATAAATCCAAACACAAAAAGTCGCTCCAACATGCCAATATACTTTCCGGCATTTTTCAAAGATCCCCCTTCTTTTGGGTCATCGTCCTTTACAATCTCTTCAATGTAAGGAGCCAATAGCATTCGCATGATAATTCCTGAAACGTAGGTAACAAATACCAGAAAGGTAATCAGCAAGAGATTTTCTTGTCCAAATATGTTTTGGAAGTCCAGTTCAAAAGGAGTTATCCAATAAACAATTGCTACAATTACAGATAAATGCAGTATTTGATCCACCACAAATAACCACCGGTAATTTTTTTTGGTGCTAAAAGCCAGTTTTCCCAAGTCAATCAAATAATGTGTTACAATGATAATTGCAATGAGTCCAAAGTGTTGAAATTGCAGTAGAACCAAAAGGGCTATTAAATGGACGCCAATATGCCAGTAAAGGTATTTTGATTTCCACTTTTTTTCAAGTTTGTCGTCTACCCAATGACCGGGCTGCAATACAAAATCGCCAATAAAATGAGCCAGTATTAATTTTAGGGCAAGTAGCGTCATAATTGTGTGAGTTGGGTTTTGTAAAATTGAATTAATTTTTGGACTTCGTCAAATCCAGCTCTTATCAATGCTTCGCTAATATTGCTTTGCGATTTTTCCAAAGATGCGGCTAGCTCTTTTTGATTGGCTTTGGGATGTTCCAAGGCAGTTTTTACAATTCGGGAAGTAGCAGGCAACCAATTGTCCATACTCAGTGATGCAAGTTGTAACATGAGATTGATGGGAGTATCAAAACTTTCTGAACCGGATTTTAATGCCAGGGTCTGTTTTTTTAAGTTTTCAAAGCATTCTCCTGAGCGAATGAATGCCGAACCATTGGATTCGGTTATTTTTTCTGAGCTATATTCTTTTTCTCCAAGGCCTATGCCCATTCTTACGTCTATCCCTTTTTTTTGCTTTAGACACGATTTGATATGGATAGCCGCTTCCAGTGCTTTTTCTGGGGAAGTTTCCAATTGAAAGCTATCGCCACGATAGATCTCCCATTGTAAAGGTTCCTTGCCATAGGTGTTCAATGCCTTTTTTAGATAAGGCAGCCAAACCTCTGGTGTTGCCTTTCTAGAATTGATAATGTCTCCAGTTATGATAGCTATAGTTCTATCCATAAGCACAAATATCGGTAAAATAGCCGATAATTCAAAATATCGGTAAAATAGCCGATAATTAAGAATATCGGTAAAATGACGTATATTTTTAGTTTCCCAATAAAAGCGAATACTTAATCTGAGGATTTATCTCTATAATCAGGTGTCAATTGTCCGTTTGCCCAAGTTAGCTGTCTGGTTTCCATAGTAGTTTGTGTCCAAAGTGTTTCTTCATCCAAATATTGCTTTTGCTCTTTTTTAAAGAGTATTTTTTCTGGAATACCTCCGTCATCATCGGGAAATATGAATTTTTCGTAACGATAGAAGATACCTGCATCTGAAATTTGAGAAAACTCAGCAACCTTCTGCAATTGGTTTTTATATGAAAAAAGGTAAACCCCACCGCTTTCAACACCACAGGCTTCTCCAAAATAATCAATTAATAAAATTCCATCTAGATTTGGGAGCCCTTTTCCGGAATGAGTTTTAATACTGATGTTTGAATTGTCCAAAGGAATTTTTTGTTCAAGATATTGCCCATCCTTAATATTTCTAATGTTCAAAAAAAGGGCATCGTTATTTTTGGAATAGGCAAAAAAGTAATTGGTTCCATCCATGGTTTTCCTTTCCAAGGAGAGTAATCCACCCAAAATATACCCGGTCAAAGTATCGTATTTTACTTTGTAAAAAGGGGAGTCAAAACCATTATAGGGCCATGAGAAATCTGTTTTTTCAATGATTTCGACCCATTCCCCAATTTTAAGGAGTTCCAGAACTTTGGATTCTGTATTGGGTGTAGCTCTTAACTTGACATCATTGCCAAATAAATAGACCTGATCTCCAGGTTGAAAAGAACATTCATCACCTGGACAATGTAAACGTTGGGCAAAGTTAGAGGTAATGGAAAATAGAGTAAATAGAATCGTGATATAAAAAACTGCTTTCATCTGTATTTATTTTAGGATTAAGACAGTTCTTAGGGAGGTTAAGGTATATACGGTATAAAATAGCAAAATAGTTTACCGCAATACACTTGGGAAGTATGTGATAACAAGATGATGATTTTAAGAGAGGGTGCCGTTTTTAGGATAAATTAAAAAAGAAGAAGCCACGTCCATGGCCGGCGTGGCTTCTAAAATCAACAAAAAACATTATCCTCTTCTTCCTTTCTCCTGCATTTTCTTTTTACCGTTTTCAGCTTTTCTCAGCTTTAACTTTTTCCAGATTTGGTACTGCTCTTCGTTCAATACCTCTTTCATCTTTTGCTGTTGTGCAATTTGATGGTCCAATCTTGCACTCTGCATTTCAAATCGTTCATCAGCGGTTGGTTTTTTAACTTCACCGCTTTCTTTTTTAGCCTTTCTTTCAGCAAATTTTTCTTTTCGCATTTCGGCTTCCTCCAAATTGATTTCCATGACCTGTCTTTGCTGTTCGGAAGTTAAATCCAGTACAAGTGTCAGTTTTTTTGTTTGCAATGTGGCAAGCTGTTCTACTGACAAATCAGCTTTTTGTCCTTTACCAATTCTTTGATTATCTCTTTTTTGAGCTATGGCTCCAACTGTGGCCAATAAGACCAATACTACTACTAATCGTTTCATATGTTTAAACTTTTAATGATTTAACATTTGGACATAAGGAATGTCCAATGGTTTAAAACCAATAAATCATTTGTGAAGTCTTTAACAATACGATTGGTAAACCTACTCTTGTTGGTTCAATATTTCCTCTTGAAGTTTTTCTGATTCCAAATCATCTTCAAATTCTGTTTCGACTAGTTCTTCGGACAAAATTTGATTTTGGAATTTGTCTTCCTGTTCAATGCCATAATAGATAAAGGAGGCAACTACAAAACAGGACAAATAGATAAGACTTTTGATTTTGTAGGTCATGTTACTAAAATTTGGGACTACTAATGTAAAGAAACCATCTTGCAATCTCCGCGATATGTTGTGTAACATCTCTTTTTAGATGTGTATCCGCTTAAAAGCAAAGTGTAATCGACAAAATACATGGTTTGTCCAAAAACTCCAAAATAACATGGTAAATTCCTACAATTTAAAAGCTCCTATTTAGGATTCAAAATCAAATTAATACGCTCCAAAGCATCCTGAAGATGATACCTGCTCATTTGATCCGAAATTCTACCCAATCCATTTCTAATGTCCCTTTTAAGATTATTGAGCTCGGCCCTGGCAACGGAACGAATATCAGATTGACTGGTATTGATTGCCGTTGATTTGCGATAACCTCCAACGCTGGATAGTTTTTTCTGGTTTTCAGCGGTCATTAAATATTCCAAGCGATCTATATGGGCTTTTTGAAGATTTCTTCTATAGGTATCAATTGGTTTTCCATTGCGGGTTTCAGACCAGATTCCTTTGCGTAAATCACCTGTCATTTCCAATAGGCCATACGCTTTATTCCCATTGATGGTTTCATTTTCTATAATTCTAGCCAATTTGCCCAATTGTAAAATGGTTTTTAAATAATTTTCCTGAGTAGCCCTAATTTGTTCTATTGAACCCGAGTATTGGATTTTATTAAAAATTTCTTGATCAATCAGCCATTCAGGTGTTTTGAAAAGCTGTTCATTTATAAATGCCATACATTTTTTTTGATGGTCTTTATCCACGTGGGTGTAGACGGCACCCTCTTGGTCAGCGGTTTTATGATGTTCGTAAACACCACCTATATTATTGGACACATGACCCATATACCTTCTGTATTGGGCTATAACCTGGCCATATAAAGTTTTTAGATCGTCATAGTTCTTTCCGTCTTCTGTGGTCCATTCATTTAAACTGGGAATTATTCTTTTTAAATTTTCAATACCATAAAGACTAGCTTTAATGGCATCATCTCCTAAATCCTCGGTTTGTGAGCTGGGATCATGTATATCACCTACTTGTTGATGCCCAAAACGATACATTGGATCATTTTCATGGGCACGGATCCAATCGTTCAAAATGGGCTTCTCATCTTTGGCAGATACATTTAAAATAGGTTTATACCCCCATCGTATGGCATGTTTGTCATAAACACCAATATTGGGCATTAAGGCCACACCTTCGTCACCAGGTTGCGCCACATAATTGAATCTTGCATAATCCATTATGGAAGGTGCTGTGCCATATTTTTGGGTAAATTCCTTGGAACGAAGGGAGTCTACAGGATAAGCAACACTGCTTCCCATATTATGGGGTAACCCAAGAGTATGTCCAACTTCGTGTGCGGAAACAAATCGAATCAAACGCCCCATGATTTCATCCTTAAAAGCTACACCACGCGCTTCAGGGTTTATGGCAGCGGTTTGCACAAAGTACCAGTTGCGCAATAAGGTCATAACATTATGGTACCAGTTAATATCGGATTCTAAAATTTCACCACTACGGGGGTCACTTACATGAGGTCCGTTGGCATTGGGGATAGGAGAGGCCAAATAGCGAACAACGGAATAGCGTACATCTTCCGGAGACCATTCTGGATCTTCTTCTTTTGTTGGGGGATCTTTGGCCAAAATTGCATTTTTAAATCCGGCGGCCTCAAAGGCAACTTGCCAATCTTCAATACCCTGTTTTATAAAAGGAATCCACTTTTTTGGTGTGGCACGGTCTACATAATAGATAATAGGCTTTTTAGGCTCCACCAATTCACCGGCATTGTACTTTTCAACGTCTTCCTCTTTAACTTCCAATCTCCAGCGATCCAAATACCGAACAGTTTTGCTTTCCTGGGCATCCAGGCCATAATCTACTTGTCCTCTTGCAAACCAGCCCACACGCTCATCAAAGTAGCGGCGTTTCATGGGTTCTTTTGGCAAAAGAATCATGGAATTATTGATTTCTATTGAAATGGATCCCAAACTTTGATTACTTGGAGGTTCTTTTGCAACATAGGTTTTTACATGACGTGCCTCTATGTTTAAAGGATAACTTTTTATGGATTCAATATAACTACGATCTGCATCCAACCTGCTTACCTTATATCTTTTACGATAAAACTCAGGCATCCCGATTGCATTTACATCTTTGGTGAACATTGGATTAATTTCAATAACAGTAGCTGGGTTTAAGGAGTCTTTTTTATTGAATGCTTTTATATCGAATGCAAAAAGAACCGGTTCAAAATTTGAATTGACCACTGCTTCGTGAACAGGTAAGGAATCTGCGGCAACATTACCATAGGAAACTACCCGAAGTAATATTTTCTTTTGTTTTTTCTCCCAGCGCAATACTTGGGTGTTGATTTTTCCGCCTCCAAAACCAATTCCTGTTGCCGTTTTGGAAATCCTGCTCACCATTAACATTTCTCTGTTCAACAGGGAATCCGAAATTTCATAATAATACTTGTCATCTACCTGATGAACTTTGAATAGACCCCCATCAGTTTTGGCTTCTTTGGTAATTACCTTACCATAAGGTTGAATATCTCCTTTTTTAGGTTTGGAATCTTTTTCCTGATTAGTTTTTTTCTCCTTTTTTTTGAAAAGTTGGGCTTCAGTATTTTGAAAAGAGCCCAATAAAAATAGAATAGCACAAGTTTTGAGTAGTAATTTTTGAGTCATTTTAAGTCAATTTGATTCAATCGATGGATTCAAAGAACCTAAAAAACGGGAAAATCGACTGTTAAATAAATACTAACTCTTCATTTTTTTCTAACGAAGACTAATCTTTGGGAGTATTGCGTTTTACTGGTACTTTCCGCTGAAATCCCACCTATACTTGGGCTGAGCGCAAATGAATTTTTCTAAAAAAAATCAAAAAAGCTGTAACAATTTAAAATTAGGATAGTCTTATAAGCATATTACATCAATCAAAAAATTCAATCAAAAATGAACAAGTTATTAATGATTTACGGATGGGTACTCTTAGGTAGTCCCGCCGTAGTAGAAGACCAACAAAGTACGGCAACAACTGTTGTAGAAACCCAAAAGGAAACTGCCGATACGTTTGAGAACAGTTTTACAGTATTGAACATCAATGCTGAGGTAAATGAAGCAACTTCAAATCTGTCTAGAGACATAAATGAAGGGCTCTACGAGTTAAATTTGAACGAAATAGAATTTATAGAGGAAGACTCTGTGATAGATTTGGGTTTTAACACATCCGATTATCTTCCAGAGGGTTTTAATCCTTATAAAATGTATTTTGATTTGAATTCCATTATATATGTCGAAGACGAAGTTGAATCTGGCCTAGGTTTTGAAACCAAATGGTACTTACCAAGTCATTTTGACCCGTATAGCGAGATTGTGGATGTACATTCCATTAATTATATAGAGGAAGAGGATCTAAATTTGGGATTCGACACATCAGATTATCTTCCTGAAGGATTTTCTCCCTATGAAATGTATGTGGATTTAAATACCATTCCATATATAGAGGAAGATCTAGAGTTGGAATTAGGCTTAAATGCTACCTATTCCCTTCCTGAAGGATTTGATCCTTACTCTGATGTTTTGGGAATAGCCTCGATTAATTTTATTGAGGATGAAGAAATAAACATAGGTTTTGATACAACCAAGTATCTACCTGAAAATTTTGACCCTTATTTAGGGACAAACTAGTAGGATGTTTTAGTTTTCATTTTACAAATTTTTGAGTTAGTTAGTTATGAAAAGCCCTCCGAAAGAGGGCTTTTCCAATGCCTAGAAATTTAATTTGCCTAGTAAATTCATCGGATAAAGGTGATTAACAAAAATATAACACAAAAATCGACTAAGTGTAAATGGCAATAAAACCGTTTTAACACTATCAATCTGACAAGTTAAACTGTCATTGGCTGAAGTTTTTTCAATGATTAAATGCCAGACTTGACGATTCTTTCTTACTCACTTTTTTCACATTAGTTAATAAAAAATTAATTGCAATAATCCCCTCATTTGTGGGTTTTATCTTTGTTATAAATTAAAAAACAACAGTTATGAAATACAGGAGTTATTTGTTGACCGCACTAGGAATGATATTGATTTCTGCAACGATTAATGCAGCAAAACCAAATATGCCGAAAATGGATTTTGACATAAATAATATTGTATTTATAGAAGAAGACCAAGATTTGGAATTAGGGTTTGATACTGCAAGATATCTACCAGAAAACTTTGATCCATATAGCACTATAATCTCTATTGAATCTGTCAACTTTGTTGATGTTTGTGATGAGATTGATTTAGGATTTGAAACAGTTGGCTATTTGCCAGAAGATTTTGATCCTTACATACAGTAGTTAGTTTAGTTTTATACTATTTTTTGAGTTAGTTAGTTTGTCAATAGCCTCTCCTTTTGGAGGGGCTATTTAGTTTTAGAATAGAAAGGGAAGAACAAATTGGAATACCAAGATCAACAGCCCTACTGCAATAAGGTTTAAAATAATGCCAACTCTGGCCATTTGAGGAATCTTCACATAGCCACTAGCAAATACAATGGCATTGGGAGGGGTTGCCATAGGAAGCATAAAAGCACAGCTACTTGCAATGGTCACGGGAATCAATAAATAAAGTATTGGAATATCAAGTCCAATGGCAATACCAGCGACTACTGGAGCCAAAACGGCAACCAGTGCTACATTGCTCATGAGTTCTGTCATAAACAACATCAACAATATCAATAAAGAAGCCGTGAGTAAAATGCTAATCTCACTTGCGGCTATAGCATTAGCGACCATATCCACAATTCCACTGGTAGACATTCCCTTGGCAAGGGCGAGTCCGCCACCAAAAAGAATCAAAATACCCCAGGCTAATTTAGATGTATCCTTCCATTTAATAATGAAATCTCCTTTTTTTACGTTGTAGGGAATGGCAAAAAATGCTATAGCGGCAAATATACTGATCATGGTATCTGAAAGTCCAAGATTGGGGAATATGCCGTTGATCAGGGTCCTAAAAATCCAGAGAAACACCGTAACCCCAAAAATGGCCAAAACCATTTTTTCCTTTCCCGAGGTAGGCCCAAGTTTCTGAAGTTCTGTTTGAATAATTTTTTTTGAAGCATTGAATTGTAAATCCCTATTGGGAAACATCCATTTTACCAAAACCAAATAACAAATGCCAACCATGACTATTGAAAATGGAAGCCCAAGGGTCATCCATTTTAAAAAAGAAATTTCGGTGTTATACTGACTTTCAAGCAGGCCTATCAAAACCGAGTTTGGCGGAGTGCCTATGACCGTAGCTATTCCACCTGCATTTGCGGAAAATGCTATACCAAGCATGACGCTCAATGCAAAATTTTTATCATTTTTTGTAAAACCATCTTCATCGTTTATCAATAAATTGATAACAGACAGTGCAATAGGCAGCATGACTACGGTACTCGCCGTATTGCTAATCCACATGCTGAGGGATGCCGTGGCAATCATAAAACCAAGGATTACCTTGTTTGGTGTAGTGCCTGTAAGGCGTATTATATTTAACGCAATACGCTTGTGCAAGTTTACTTTTTCAAGAGCCAAGGCCATGACAAATCCCCCAAAAAATAAAAAAACAATTGGGCTGCCGTAATTGGCTCCTACTTCTGCAATGGGTAATATTTTAAGTAGTGGAAAAAGCAATAGAGGTAAAAGTGCGGTTACGGAAATAGAAACAGCTTCAGTAATCCACCAGATAAGCATCCATATTGCTACGGCTATAACAGGGTCTCCTTTTTGGGAAACTAATTCAAATGGTAGATTGGATAGTATTAAAAAGGCAATTGGACCTAGAATGAGTCCAGCAATTTTGGATTTTTCCATTCGCAAAATTAACGTTCAAAAAAGTTAAAGATAACGTCTTTACACAAATGAAAAAACCTTCCCACTACAGGAAGGTTTTCACAATAAACATAACTCACTTAATTCAAAACATTAATGAGCAAACTACAAGCTAAATCTTAATCTTGCGAACAGATATCGGCCGCTATATCCAAATTGTGAGGTTCTCCTGGAGTACACAAACTGATTTCCAGAGGTTCCACCTTCCCGGTTTTCATCTGGGTATACATCTAAAAGGTTATTTGCGCCAACCGTAAGTGAAAGGTTTTCAGTAAAAGTTTTGGTTACCGTAAGGTCCGTAACCAATTTACCAGCATAAATGGCATCATCGCTCACGGTAGTTCCTTCTACGCGTGCATCTCCATTAAAATCATCTGGATCCGTTACTTCACCAAAATATACGTTTCTCAACATAAAATCCCAGGAATTATAAGAAATCAAATTCGTAAGATTGAGTTTAGTCCTAGGTTGGGCCAGCGTTAAAAAAGCCTCTTCCTGTCCATCAAAGAACGAACCGCTTAGTCCTGCATTTTCAATTAATTCAGGAACAAATATGTTCTCTACCTCTGTTTTGTTGAATGTGGCTGCAAAATCATTTTTTAAAATAACATCTCCCAAGTTGGCCTTATGTGAAAGCACAATATCCAAACCTGAGGATTTAGTATCTATGGCGTTAACAAAGAAACGCGCACTTGTTGCACCCGCCGACTCAAAAATTCCAGTGAGTTCGGGGTCACCACCGTTTCCAAAACTCCCACTATATACAATGCGATCATCTATATTGATAAGATAACCATCGACAGTAATGGTAAAATCGCCAAACTTTGCCGTGAGACCCGCACTGAAACTGTTTGAAGTCTCTTCCCGCAGCTTGTCTATCCCTATTAATGAAGCCGCCCTACTGTCATTAGTAAAGGTTCCTTGTTCAAAGGGAACATTGTCCACAAATACGGTACTGGTCCGGCTAAAAAATTGTTGATGGAGTGAAGGTGCCCTAAAACCAGAACTACTTGCAGCCCTCAAAGCAAGATTCTCAGATAACTTTATTCGTGTGGCAAGTTTATAATTGAACGTGCTCCCAAAATCTGAATAGTTCTCATATCTTCCCGCTAGGCTCAATAGCCAGTTTTTAGTAAAATCTGCTTCAAAATCCGCATAAAGTGAAATATTATTTCTGAATTTTTCAGTGGCATTTCCTGGATCATACCCTCTAAAAACTTGTGCACCCCCACCTAAAGGAGCCCCAGTGAAATTATTCACCACCAATTGGTCATCTGGAGTAACACTGGTAACAGGGTTTCCATTAATATCGTAACTGGTATATGATGATTCTTCTCCTGCGATAATCTCATATTTTTCAACCTTGTACTCTGCACCAAAGGCAGCATTGAAACCTTCAAAAATGTCCTCATAGAACCTGTTGAAATCCAGGTTAGTAGTGTTTTGGGAAAACCCTAGACCACCGGCATCGAATGAACGTGGGGTGGCTACACCTAGGGTTCCGTTGCTTGAATTGCCCACGGTAATATCAAAGGTGTTTCTACCGTAGGTATTGGAAAAATCAACATCCCATTCATTGACCTTGCCTCGTATTCCAATTGCTAACGACTGATCCAAAATATCGGTTCCAATGTTAGGTAAAAAACCATTTGGAAATGCAGGTGTATTGGCTCGACCATCACCCTGCGCAGGTCTGCGATAGAAACCAGAAGCCAATCCTTGGCGATAGCTTATCCCACCAAAACCGTAAATTTCTGTTGTTTCTGAAACTGGAATGGACATATTAGCAAAAAACTTCCCTTCCCTGAGTCGTGAGGTTCCGACCTTAAACCTAAAATCTTCTCGGGTGAGTCCTCTAGCTGCAAGTTCATCCTCATCTGCATCAAAGCCAAGCAAACCTCGAAAAGTATCAACATCAGTTGCATCATTAAGGTTAAGGCCAGCTATTTCATCTTTTACTGTCTGGTCCAAATAGCTAATACCTTGAGCTGCATTTGCATAATCTTGAAGCGTCATGTCTGCCACAACACCTCCTCCTGCAGCAAAAACTCGCTCAGCACCATGAAATCCCTGAAAGATATCTCCAGCATAGTCTTTGTTTCGTAATGCCGGTTCCCGCGTAGAAAGTGAACCTGTAAAGTTAATATACCCGTTATCTCCAATTGGTAGTCCGTAGTTGGCATCCAATTGAAATTTTTCTCCATCACTTCCTCCATCAAATTGATTACTGTTTTCACTGAAATTAGCACCTGTGGTCAATGAGAGGTCCAATTTTCCAGTAGATTTTTTCAGCACTATATTGATGACCCCGGCAATGGCATCGGAACCATATTGGGCAGCCGCTCCATCCCTTAGAACTTCAATACGCTGAATGGCTGCAGCTGGAATGGAATTCATATCCGTCCCTACGCTTCCAGCACCCACTGTACCGTTTACATTGATTAATGCGGTAGTATGTCTTCTTTTTCCGTTGATTAATACAAGCACTTGATCTGGACCTAACCCACGAAGTGAAGCTGGGTCAATATGATCTGTTCCATCGGAGACTGTCTGTGATTGTGATGTGAAAGAAGGGGCAACATAGTTCAAAATTTGGGTTACACTAACCTGTGGACCTTGGTTTGCTATTGTCTCAACATCAATCACATCAACGGGAACCGTAGTTTCCGTTGCGGTTCGATTGGGATTTCTAGATCCCACTACCACAACGTCCTCTAATCTTGCAGCGTCCTCGACAAGAATGATATCAATGACTGTTTGTCCGTTGACAGATATTTCAGCGGTTTTGAAACCGAGATAGGAAACGACAAGAATTGCGTTGTTGTCAGCAACCTCAAGGATGAAATTTCCATCAAAATCCACCTGGGTTCCATTTGTGGTGCCTTTTACCAGAATGTTGGTTCCGGGCAATGGATTTCCACCTTCGTCCTTTACAGAACCGCGAATCTCTTGCTGTTCTTTTTCTTTTGAGTCCTCAACATTTTCAGCAACATTTTTTTTGAGGACAATTTGATTTCCATTGATTGCATATTGTAACCTTTCTTGAAGAGCAAGTCTGTCCAAAACCCTGAATATCTGCTCATCAGAGGCTTTTAAAGAGATTTTTTTGTTATCGTCAATCTCATTAACGTTATAGAAGAACTTAAATCCTGACTGATTTTTGATTTCGTTCAAGATTTGTTTCATAGGTACATTTTCAAAATCAAAGCGTACCTTTTTCTGCGAATACATAGTGTTCGCAGTAAGCTGGCAAATAATAAAGAAAGTAAGTAAAAAACTTAATCTCATTTTCCAATTGGGTTTAATGTGGGGCATTTGAAAACGAAACGACCCCGAAACCATGCTTTTTTTCATAATTTTACATGTTTGATTGTTAGTAATTATCCTTGTTAGCGATCTGATATTAGGGGAGGTGCAGCAACACCTTCCCTTTCTATTTTGAAATTGTGATTACATTGTTTTCAATTGTATAGTTAAATGGTGTACTCGATGCAATGATGTTGAGAATATTCTCAATACGTTCGTTATCAAACTCTCCCTTATATACTTCGTTTTTTAAATGCAAAGCGTTGTTGACGATGATAACATTATGGGCTCTTTCCAGTTTTTTAAGAATCTGGTCAAAGGTCAAATTGTCAATGATTAGTTTATGCTCCATCCAACTGGTGAATATTCTGGTATCTACCTTTTGGGTTGAAAAGGCTCCACTACTTCTAATAAATGCTGTCTGGTAATTGGGGCGGAGTAGAACTTTTGCATCAGGGTTGGAGTTTTCGTAAACATTTACAGAACCTTCAACCAAAGTGGTGGCAATATTGTCATCCGATTCGTAGGCGGTAACATTGAACTGGGTGCCAAGTACTTTTATATCTATGTTCTGTGCATTTACAATAAACGGTCTTTTCTCATCCTTGGTAACATCAAAATAAGCTTCTCCATCCAAATAAACCACTCTGTTTTGGGAGATCGTGTTTAAGTTTTGTGGAAACCGTAGACGGGTACCTGCATTCAACCATACTTTGGTTCCGTCAGATAGGGTAATCGTAAAGGTTTGGCCATAGGGGACATAAATCTCGTTAAAAACCAGATTTTGTGAATTCTGTGGATCCTGTTGTCTAAAATCAAGACCTTGACCTTTTTTTCTGGCCACGGTCTTTCCATTTTTATCTGTGAGCAAGGTTTCACCCGTGGAAGAAATGATTTGTTGGGTGCCATCCGCAAGTGAAATGATAATGTTGTTTTCTTTTCCTGTATTTCCTGTGCTGGTGATCGTATCCATTTGAGATGAAGGAGAATTATTTATTTGAAATGCCAAATAGCCCAAAGACATTAATCCAATAAAGATTGCAGCGTACTTAAGTATAGCATTGTATCTCATTTTATGGGACTGCTTCTTATTGATTGTTGTCAAAAACGATTCAAAAGCTTGGCTCTCATCAAAATGGTGGTACAAGGTTCCTTCGGAACGTTTTCGAATTTCACCTTTAAAAAACTCCAAATTTTCTTTGTTTTGGAGCACCCATTTTTTGAGTATTTTTCGCTCATTTATTGAAATGGTCCGCGCTAGGAACTTTTCAATTAAAACATTTATATCTTGCATTTTTAGCACTTGTTATAAACTAATGATGCAGAATGATCAAAAAACCCCTATTAATTTTATTTTTTTACTTTTAATCAGTTTTACTGACCTATGGAGGATCCAATACTTATTGGGAAATTGAAGCAGGGAGATATTCATGCTTATGAATATCTTTTTGATCATTACTATGATTGGCTTTGTAACTATATTTTTAAACTTTCAGGGAACAGGAATCTTTCGAAGGATATAGTGCAAGATGTGATGGTGAGGATTTGGGAGAAAAGAAATCAAATCAATATTAAGAGCTCTATAAAGAGCTACCTCTTTAAATCTTGCCACAATCAATTTTTAATGCATGTAAGAAGAGAGAAGAAGCAACCAGATCTTTTGGATAAAATCCGATGGGATACCATCTACAATAGTTATTTCGAAAAACAGGAAGATGATGTTTATCCTAAAACAGCCCGACTAAAACTTGACGAATTGCTTGACAAACTTCCTCCTAAATGCAAAGAGATTTTTATTATGAACAAGTTAGAGCGTCGCAAATACCGTGAAATAGCTGAAGATATGGGTATATCCATTAAAACTGTCGAAAATCAAATGTCAAAGGCGCTCCGCATAATTAGAGAGAACGCTTCCATGCTAATGTTATAATCTTTTCAATGAATATTTAGGCTGGAGTCACCACACCGTCTTTGGACTTATCAAGCTTAATGTTGACCAAGATTTCATGTAAAGTTTCGGTCGCCAAGCCGTGTAAAACCAATCGATAAGCAGCGGTATATGTTGAAGTTGGCACCATGGGATGTTTGTTGTTTACCAAGCCTAAATGACCAGGCGTTCCTAATATTTGTGTGGTGTAAATGGCAACAGTTTCGTCCAATTGCAATGAATTTGAAGCCCTGACAAAGTCATTTGCGGTAAGAAACAATTGATAAAAGGGGGTAAATAATTCGATTGCAGATCTAAGGTCCAAAACGTTTGTCCATTTCTTTGGAAATTGGATATGGTTAAACTGATTTTCGGAAATCATATCCAGATTCAGGTTTTTTTGTTTGTGAATTCCCAGACCTTTTTCCTTCAGCTCACTGTTCAGTTTAATTACGAAATTATATAAGTTTAAATCATGATTTAAGAAAAGATCATCTTTTACACCATCAAAATCGTATGGTTTTAAAGGGCTTGTTGTTACTTGAATGCCATCTACATTTTTGGCAATGAATTCCAAAATCTCGCTTCCTGCATGAAAATGACGAAAAATCAGCAGGTTGGCATCTGGGCTTACAAAACGCTTCAATCCCCAAGCTAATATACGGTGAAGTGCTTTGGATGAATTGAAAAATTTGGGAAAGAAAAACTTGAAAATATGGATAAAGAACATCGATATTTTTGACCAAAACTTGATGAAGGGAAGAAAATATCGTGTAGATCTACTATTGTTATCCCGCATTAAGGCCTGCTTGGTCAACGTATTTATGGGGATACTGCTGTCCAAATACATAGCTAACCAGGGATTCGGGTCTCTGGTATCATGATTTCTTATGTCAAATTGATTGTCCATGGCCGTAAATTAATAATTTCCCAACTCTTTCAGTTGTAAATGATATAGGAGAGCGGTGGTTTTTGCGGTTTTTGCTATTTCCTTGGCCAGCTCCATGTTCATTAACGGATGGTTTAAGGCTTCTTCCAATCGGTGAAAATGATTCTCATCGGCTACTCCATGATACGTCAAAAAAGAAACCTGATTATCCTCTAGTTCAAGTTGATCCTGAATAAGATTTCCCCAATACCCGGCAAGCCGTTTTCCAATACCTTCAATAATAAACATGGCACCTAACAAATCAATAGGGTTAGGTTTGCTGGCTTGTTGAAACATAAAGGCAGATAAGGCTGTGCTTCCTATGTTTTTTTGGCCTAGTTGTATTTTTTCCAAAGTTTCACCAAGAGCCACATAGTTTTTTTCCAGTAGCTGATAATCTTTGTGTTCAGTGGCGGTATGTTTTATAAAAGCTGATCGTAATTCAAATAGACCAATATCAATATTTGATGCTGCCCTGGAAATCCATTGCGAACCATCAATTACTTGTTGCCTTAAGTCAAATAAGAGTAGTTTGTAATTGTCAAGACTTAAGGTACCTTGATGAATCTGTTTAACGATAGGAACTTCCAGTAGTTTATTTTCAAAATCAATCCAGATTTGAGTTAGTTGCCGTACCAACCATTCCGATGTTGGGTTGCTATCAACATTTAAATCTGGGGCCTCTACTTTTCTAATGGCATACTTTGGTGCGGTATTTTTGGAATTCCCTACTACGGTGAGTTTCATAAAAGAGGTAATAAACCGGCCACTTTCCGGCACCATACAAATAATGGTGTCATTCTCCTTCAATTTCCCCGAATACATTAACTCTTCCAACATTATAAAAATTGAAGCTGCACCTGTATTTCCCTTGCTCGTAAGATTACTGAACCATTTTTCCTCTGGAATATGGGCGCCTCCTTTTTTTAACAACTCCTGAATGGGTTCTTTAAAATAGAGCGAAGAATAATGGCAACAGAGCCAATCAATATTTTCAGTAACTATTTTTTCTTGATCAATAAGTTCAAAATAATGGGCCACACCAACTTCAACCACTTTGTTTAAAAGACGGGTATTTTGTTTTAGGTTGATGGCTCCCGCACTGGAAGCTGTTTCATAATCCGGATAGTCCAGCCACCCTTTTAAAGGTCCATCTGGTTGGTCCATTTGCCCTACATACATACACAAGGGTTGTTCGTGGGCATGTGATTTAATGTCTACCCATTCTATCTTAAGCGAAAGTCCGTTTGTATTGGGTTTATTCTCTAGGACCATTGCCCCTGCACCATCGGACAACATCCATCTTAGAAATTCGGTATCAAAAGGGATGGATTTCTGTTTTTGGGCCTCAAATCTTGATGCCTTGAAAAGTCTACTGGCAAATTCGCTCCCAACACATAGCGCATTCTGTTTTTCCATTGCCTTAATTTGGAGGTAGGCATTTTTAACGGCCATGATTCCACTGGCACAAACACTTTGAAAATTGGCCAGTTCGCAATGATTGGCATCAAGTTCGGCGTGTACCAAACTAGCAAAACCCGGTACGGGCAGATCTCCTTGGGTAGTGCCCGTACAGATTAATTGCAGATTATTTTCTAAAAGGCCACTTCTTTTAAGTGCGGCTTTTGAGGCATTGGCCGCTAATTGTGCATTGGTATGGGTGCTTTTCTGGTTTTTATCCAGTGCATAGTGCCGGTTTTTGATTCCATTCTGGCTAAGAATCTTCGATTTGGCCCTACTTTCTTTACCATTTATTTTACCTAGATATTCTTCCATCTCCTCGTTAGAAATGGGGTCATTTGGTAAGTATGTGCCTAAGGCATTGATATAAACCTCTTCCATAAATTTGATAATAGCTAAGGACAAGATAGCCTATTGTATAAAACAAAAGGCGTTAAATACTTGCCAAAATTTGCACAAATCTTAGTGAGGTTTTATCCTTTTAATTTTGCTAAAAGCGCGGTTTCTGTTTTTTCTACCTCGAATAAGCCCAATTTTGCTAAATTCTTGGTGCTTTTATCCCATTTTTTGCCACTAAGGCCAGCTTGCTGTTTAAGTTCGGACAAAGGAATCTCTCCAACGGGCTTAAGAATATCCATGATAATTTTTTCTTCTTCGGTAAGTTCCACGGCTTTTTTCTCCGGTCTCATTTGTGGGAAGAACAAAACTTCTTGAATTGATGAATTGTTGGTCATTAGCATCACCAAACGATCAATTCCAATGCCGATACCAGAGGTTGGAGGCATTCCATATTCTAATGCGCGTAGAAAATCTTGATCAATAAACATGGCTTCATCGTCGCCTTTTTCTGAAAGTCGCAATTGCTCTTCAAAACGTTCGCGTTGGTCAATGGGATCATTTAATTCCGAATAACAATTTGCCAACTCTTTACCATTCACCATCAACTCAAAACGTTCGGTCAATGCAGGGTTATCGCGATGCTCTTTTGTAAGAGGACTCATTTCCTTTGGATAGTCCGTTATAAAGGTAGGCTGCACATAGTGATTTTCACATTTTTCACCAAAAATTTCATCTATCAATTTACCAACGCCCATCGTGTCGTCAACCTCAATTCCAAGACTTTTGGCAACCTCTCTTAGCTCATTTTCCTCCATTCCAGCCACATCATGACCAGTATGTATTTTAATGGCTTCCAAAATTGGAACTCGAGCATATGGAGCTTTAAATTCTATTTCATTTTCTCCCACAGTAACTTTTGTACCTCCTGTGGCATCCAGGGCTATTTTTTCCAATAGTTGCTCCGTAGTATCCATCATCCAATGGTAATCCTTATAGGCTACATAGAGTTCCATAACTGTGAACTCCGGGTTATGGGTGCGATCCATACCCTCATTTCTGAAATCCTTTGAAAACTCATAAACGCCATCAAAACCACCAACAATCAACCGTTTTAGATACAATTCATTGGCAATTCGTAAATACAATGGAATGTTCAATGCATTGTGATGAGTTAAAAAAGGTCGTGCCGCTGCACCTCCGGGAATCGGTTGCAAAATGGGGGTTTCTACTTCCAAATACCCTTTTTCATTATAAAACTCACGAATACTGTTCGTGATTTTTGTGCGCTTGATAAAGGTTTCTTTTACGGACGGATTTACAACCAAATCCACATAGCGTTGGCGGTAGCGTTGTTCAGGGTCATTAAATTCATCATAAACGTTTCCGTCTGCGTCTTGTTTTGGTAATGGAAGCGGACGAAGTGTTTTACAAAGAATAGTAAAGTTCTTTACCATGACTGTTTTCTCGCCTACTTGAGTGGTAAAAAGTTCACCTTCTATGCCTATAATATCCCCAATGTCCAATAGTTTTTTGTACACCTCATTATATAGCGTCTTATCTTCATTTGGGCAGATTTCATCCCTATTAAAATAGACTTGAATTCGTCCCTCACTATCTTGTAATTCTGCAAAGGAGGCTTTGCCCTGAATTCTTCTGGACATTAATCTACCGGAAATCACTACCTGTTTGCCCTCTTTAAAATCGTCTTTGATGCTCTTTGAAGTGGCATCAACTGGATACAATGCCGCAGGATATGGGTTGATTCCCATTTCCCTGAGCTTGGTTAATTTTTCCCTTCGAACGATTTCCTGTTCCGATAGTTGCATAGTCTATAAAAATTAAAGCGCAAAATTACACTTTTGCGCTTTAATATTAGAACCACTTTTTGATTGATAAATATCTATCACCAGGTTCTTTTGACATCAGTATAGTTTGGCGTATATTTTTTTCCGTTTACAATGGTTTCTATGTCCTCTTCCAAGCTTTCAATGGGGCGTTCTATAATTCGATTTACCTCTTCCCCGTTTTTCACAAAAATGAATGTAGGCACTTTGACAATATTAAGTCCTTTTTCTTCGCCGGTAGGGCTGGATTTGTAAAATTCCTTTCTTCTATCCAGTGCCACAATTTCCAATTGTTCCATGGGAAATTTGGCCGTTTCCAGGATTTTAATGAATCTGGGAACTTCTCTTTTACTATCTCCGCACCATGTCCCTAAAAACAGTTTGACATGGTGTTTGCCCAGCTTCTTTTTAAATAGTTTTACCATGGATTTATCTACGGCATAGACATCATGCCCTTTTGTGAACCACGCATTGTAAGGTTCTGAGGTCAAACCTTCTTTGTTGATTTTTCCCAACATATACTTTTTTCCATTTTCCGGTATAATTTCTTTGTTGAAATCTTGGGAAAGCAAGGAACTACTGACCAATAAAAAAGTTGCAACAATTAATTTCATGATTTTTCAGTTTAAAATTTGAACCGAAAATTCAACTAAAACAGGGTTTTGTTAGGATGTATGTGGATGGAAATGGGTACTAGACCTGGGGTGGAATTATTTTTTAAAGAGCGCGATGATTTCCTGTCGGGAAGAAACCTCTAATTTTTTATATAGATTGTTGATGTGCGTTTTAATGGTGCTATGGCTCACAAAAAGTTCTGTGGCTATTTCTTTATTGCTCTTGTCTTGAATGATTTGATGGACTATTTTTTGTTCTTGCGCAGTCAGCTTTTGTAAAAGCGTATTGGTTTTGGACCGAGCTTTTGCTCGATTGGATAGTAGAAGGTACACGTTTAGACCTACAGAAAGTAAAAACAGGGCTAATACTATCCATTTCCAATCCCAACTCATAGGTTTGTTGAAAGTTGCCAATTGTTTATCCGTGGTTATTTCAGCTTCGTACTGTTGGGTGAAACTAGTATTGGGATACGCTGTTTGTAATCGTTTCAGAAGGTCGCTGTAATAATTTTTGGTTGAGATATCCTTTAGATAAAAATCAAATGTTTCATTCCTTTTATCTGATAAAAAATCAAAAATATAAAGTTCTGCCAGTGGCTCATTTAGCGAAACACCAAAATCTTGAAATTTCTCAAACCATTTCCCAGAATTCAATTTTCTATTTGTTTCACTTCTATAATCTGTAAAGTCGAAGATCATTTCTTCTTTAAGGCTATTTATTTCCAAAAAAGCAGATGATTTTGGATTGGTGGAGGTAATGGAACATAAAGCTTCATCTTCAAACGAGGTGGGAAATTCAACAGTATCCTTATTATTGGCAATAAAAAGCACACTTTTGCTACTATTGCACTGTCCTAAAAAGTGTTTTTCATCAGATTCATCTGAACAACCATCCAAATGAATTCGGTAAACCCGGTTATCATTCAATAGATTATTTCCCTCAAATTGAAAATGACCCAGAGAGTCTATTAGAGTTTTTCGGATGATTTGTTCCAAATAGATTCTAGAAGATTTTCTATAATCCTCCACCAAAGACAGGTATATGGCTTTTCCTTTGTTATCTTCTGAAACTTGCCCAGAAAAGTTGTATTGCCCAAAGAGAGGCTCACTTGCGAATGCCAATAAAAGAAAGCATCCAAGTCTTAGTACTAGATATTTTGTTTTGTCGGAAAACATAAATAAGTCAATTTTCTCCCTCTTTTTGGAGTTTAAACTCTCCACCACCTTGGTACAACACTAAAGTATTTTCGTTGGGAGCAAACGTAATTTTTAAACCTGCTGGTTCAAATCTAAACTGATGTTCTCCCAATGCATCCATAGGGAATTCAGATTGTCCTGTTGCCTGGCCATATAGGATATTTTTTTTCTTGAATATTTTTATTTTTAAGGGGAACGATGGACTTCCATATGTACCAAGGTAAGTGTTCAAATCGTCTGCTTCCAAGATGAAAACCTCTTTGAATTCAGGGAATTTATATTCCTTATTAAAGTAAACACTGAGAGCCCCTATCAAAATATTATTCATGGACATAATTTGGCCATTACCTGTAAATGCAATCGACATTTTTTCCTTTGGGAAGAAAAAAGCATTGGATTGAAACCCATCAATACCACCTGTGTGGCCATACCCTTTTTTTTCATGAAAAGGTACTTGAAACATTCCAATGCCATAACCGTCAACGATTTTCATCATCGTTTCAAGTGTGGGTTCGGGTAGAATATGGTTTCCGAAGAGACAAGTTAAAAATTTATTCAGTTCCGTAGGTGTTGAAGTAATGGCGCCAGCACCAGCGGGTACGCTCATATCTGTTTCCGAGGCCAATTCCCAATTTCCAGACCATTTATAGGATAGAGCTTCATTGCGTTTAGGGTCTATTTTTCCTCCATAGCCTGTGCTGTTAAGTCCACAAGGTTTGCAGATAACATCCTGAATTAGATCTGCGAACTTTTTTTGCGTTACTTTTTCAGAAATCTGCGACAATAAAACATAATTTGAGTTTGAATATTCTGCCTTGGAGTCAGGTTCAAAGACAATTCCGTTTTCTTTTATCTTTTCAATCAATGCTTCATGGGATATCGGTTTTTCCATCCAGGAGCTATAATCTTTGGCATTGGTAAAATTGAATATTCCGCTTCTGTGCCTTAATAAATGTTCAATGGTTATTTTGTCTGAATTTTGAATGCTTGGAAAAAAGTCTGAGAGTTTGGTGGTCAAATCCAACTTGCCATTCTCAATAAGTTTCATGATCAATACAGCAGTAAATGTCTTTGAAATGGAACCAATTCTATATTTGGTCTGCCCATTGGCCATTATTTTGTTGCTTACATCAGCAAAACCAATAGAATTTTGATAGACCTCTTTCCCGTTTTCAAAAATTGAAATGCTATGCATTCCTTTTCTGTTTACATCGATGTATGTCAGCAGACTATCCAGCTTTTTTTTATCAAAATTCTGGTCTTGGCCTAGAACGATACTGCATGAAATCAAAAAAAGTGTAATGGTAACAAACCTCTTCATCTACTGTTGTTTAGAAAAATTATTTTCAGCAGAAATAAAAGTACAGGTTTTATGTAACAAATTATATTAAAAAGATACATATAAGTACATCAATCAAAATCAAATCAATGAGTTTTTGGAGAGTTTTATTGGCAATTATTTTTCCGCCCTTATCGGTTATCGGAAAAGGTTGTGGTTCTTTTGTTATTGTATTACTTTTAACCCTCTGTGGATGGGTGCCGGGTATAATAGGAGCACTTGTCATTCTAAATAACACAAACTAAAAGTAGTATTATGAAAAAAGCCCAAATCTTGGCATTGTTCCTAGCAACTGCCTTTACGTTATCATGCAATTTTACGGAAGAAATTTTTTTGGAAGAAGATGGTTCAGGCAAATTATCCATCAATTTTGATGGGTCTGAACTTATGGAAATGGCTGGCGAAGAAATGATGAAAAGCAATGAAAAAGCTATTGACTCCTTGATTTCTTTTAAAGATATGCTGGAAGAAAAAAAGGATAGTATCGCAAGTTTATCTCCAGAGGACCAGGCCAAATTAAAAAGACTTGAACCTTTTAATATGCATATGGTGATGAACCCTGAAGAAAAGTTGATGAAGTTTGACCTTTTCAGCGAATTCAAAAATGTAAATGAGGTTAATGATGCATTTAATGCTTTTCAGGGCGCCTCTGCATTGGGTCCAAATGGCGGAGAGGGAAAACCTTCTCCAATGAGTATGCAAGACCCTACTAGCGAAGTGAAATATGCTTTTTCTAAAAATACCTTTTCAAGAAAAGCTAAAATTCTTGACGAAGAACTATTTAAAAAAGGTTTAGATAGTCTGGCAGGGGCAGAAATGTTTCTTTCAGGATCTACCTATACCTTAAAATATCATTTTCCCAGAAAGGTAAAATCCACTAATATAGAAGGTGCCACTTTTAGTGCCGATGGCAAGACACTTTTCTATGAAGTTGGGTTTATGGATTTGATGAAAGATCCGTCTTCATTAGACCTAGAGGTAGAGTTGGAGAACTAGGTTACAGGTAAACGTCTTTGTATCTTTGTGGGATGAATAAAAAGGTTATTCTACAGGATTTAGGATTTAAGGATTACAAGCAGACCTGGGACTTTCAAGAAACACTCTTCAAGGAAATTGTTGATTTAAAAATCAGGAATAGGAGAGAAGCTGCCAACCTGGAAACACCTAATCATTTTCTTTTTGTAGAACATCCGCACGTCTATACCCTTGGCAAGAGTGGAGACATGGACAATTTGTTGGTGGATGAAAAAATGCTTCAGAAAAAGGGAGCAAAATTCTATAAAATCAATCGGGGAGGGGATATTACCTATCATGGTCCTGGACAGATTGTGGGCTATCCCATTTTGGATTTGGACAATTTCTTTACGGATATTCACAAATACCTTCGCTTTTTGGAGGAAATGGTCATTTTAACCTTGGCAGAATATGGATTGAAAGCTGAGCGTTCTGACGGTGAAACTGGGGTTTGGTTGGATGTAGGAACACCTTTTGCCCGAAAAATTTGTGCTATGGGTGTACGTGCCAGTAGATGGGTAACCATGCACGGATTCGCTTTAAATATAAATGCTGATTTAGGCTATTTTGATTTGATGATTCCTTGTGGTATAAAAGACAAGGCCGTTACATCATTAAATGTGGAACTAGGAAAAAAAGAAGTGGATATGGATGAAGTAAAGCAAAAATTACTTCATCATTTTGAAACTCTTTTTGAAGCTGAACTTACAAAACAAAAAACCGAGGTTTAAACCTCGGTTTTTTTATTTTCTTTCCATTTGTTGCGCTTATTTACTGAGTTGGGTAAGCATAGTACTAGTCATTAATTTTCCTTTTTGGTTAAAACTTTCCTGTTTAACCATTCCAATGCCCTCTGCCAACCAAACTCTAGAGGGAAATATTTTATTCCCCATCATTGACATTTTTGTTTTGTTCTCACTATAGATTACAACGCAATCAAAGTCTCCCGCCGGTGTGGATACTTTTTCCATTTTCTCAACTTTTCTATTAATGGTTTCAACATTTATGTTCATGGTCATGCCTCCCATGTCGGCGGCAACGTTGACACTTGCATCGGCAAGTTCCTGCCCAACACTAAGGTCGTTTGGGAGTTCAATGTCGGTACCGGTGACTTCAACTTCTACGGCAGCAAATTGTTGCATCATTTGTTGGTTCATCAACGATTGAAAATCTATTCTTACCACCTCACCTTCACAGCTAAAACCATAATCTGAAGCCATTATCTCCTTACCCTTATGATCTTGATATTTCATGTTCATGGTAGCGGAAGTGATATCTCCGGAATTGGAAACTTCGGTTACCGTATAATCTACTTTTCCTTCTAATTTTCCTTTGCTATTATAATTTGCGTATTGAAAGGAGGCTCCTTCTTCTAAGGGATAGTATTTACTGCATGCCGATTGGGCTATTATCATTTGGAATGAAAAAAGACAAATTGTCAATAATCCTAATTTTCTATACATGGGTTACATTTTTATAAATTCTACTCTTCTGTTTTGGGCTTTGCCCTCTGCTGTGCTATTATCCCCAACAGGCTCGGACTCTCCTTTGCCTTCGGAAATTAATCTATCTGAACTTATGCCATAAACGGATACCAGTGCATTTTTTACAGCTTCAGCCCTGTTTTTGGATAATGTTTGGTTGTTGCCATCAGAACCATCGGCATCTGTATGTCCAACTATTTTAAGCCCTATTGAAGTTTCTTGTTTCAACACCTGCGAAATTTGACGTATAATCCCCATAGACTGTGGTTGAATATTGGCAGAACCGACGTCAAAAAGAATTCCATTAGTAGAAACTTTCCCTTCTGAAATTAGTTTTCTACGAAGATCTACACCTCCTTCGGCCACTTTTAAATTTGTGATAAAAAGACGTTCCTTACCATCCTTGAATCCGTTTGCATGAAATTTTAGGGTGTTCAATACAGCCCCTGTGGGTACAATACGGGGAATGTCAATATGTTTTTCTTCATTTACCCATAGGCGAAAGCGCTGTTTGTTCACGGCAATGGAAATGTGTGGTCTGCCTTCAAATTCATCTCTAAGATCAGCTTTTACCACGCTGTAAATTTCTCTTTTGTTGTTGATGCGATTAGACATGGTAATTCCTATAGGTGTATATTCGCATGGTGAAATCCGAGCATGAACAAAGTTGCTGCCATCTTTAAACTTATCATCGTCGCTTAAATCAATACGAAGAATTGCATTGGACGAGGTTTTGTTATCTGTTCCTACGGTCATTAGATCAAATTCAATAGTGTATTCTTCTGGTAACTGAGGCACATCTGGAATATAATAAAGTGAATATCCTGAAATTAATTCCAACCATTTTTCTGGAGAATCTCCCAAGGTAACTACTTCACCACCACCGTTGGTATTCCATTTAGATGGAAAGTCACCAACAAAATCGTTTACAAAGTCATCAAAGAACATGGGTTTGTCACCGGGAACATAGTCAAACTTGCTGTATACCCGGATGTTTTTTGGGCCACTGGTTTCCGATGTTTCAGGGCTAGGAGCATCTTGGTTTCCATTTCCAGTGTTGCCCTGATTGCCGGAACCGGTATTTTCAGGAGATTTTGGGGCTTTTTGCCCGCCCGAACCTGTTTCAAGGATACTGTCCAGTGCTTGATCCGTTTTTTTTGTGGTTTCAGTTTCTACGCGGCGCTCTACGGTACGTTCTGCCGCCTGCTCTGCTTTTTTTGCTAATTTTTTAAAGAATTGTGCGTTACCATTCGAATAGAAGGCCATGGCAAAAACCAATAGGATTTTGCTTACAAAAGAGGTTTTCATTTATAGTGTTTTGATTGTGTGTTACTTAAGATACTAGATTTTAAGTAAACTACAAAAATGTGGATGAGTTTGAGTGCCTGATGTGTAACTTGTTAAAACTAATGTATAAGCTGCATAAAAAGTAGCACTAATTCATTTTGTAAACAATGAGCGAATTGTCCTGATCTTTTGCGACCAGTTCCAATTTTTTATCATTGTTCATGTCCGTTAAATCAATCAAGGAATTTCCAAAAACTGGAAAATTAGGAATTGATACTGCTTGGCTATCAAATAAATATATTTTTTGGTTCTGTATGTCAGTGACACTCACATAAATTTTATCATAGATATAAAAGATCTTAGGTTTGGAATAAACCCCTAAATCCAATTCCACTTTCTTTCCCCTTATACTTAGAATATTATCATCCATAAAGACCAAAGTCTTACTTGTAGCATACATACCGTGATCATTGCTCAGGTTGAAATTGGTACTTGTAAGCTTTCCTTTTGTGTCAATTTGGTGTAGGACCCCTTTCTTATTGGTTACCGAAAACTTGTTTTTGTACAAGAAAACCTCACTATCAGAAAAATCAATTTTTGTGGATACTTTTATGCGGTCTCCTCCCGATCTATGAAGTATTTTAAGGCTTTTGTCCTCCAGTTGAAATACCAAATAATCTTTATTGGCAATACGGAAATGTTTGGGAGCTCTAAGTATTGGACTTTGAGCTCTTGTGTAGGTAAATCCACTCACAATTTCCAACTTATTGTTGTACATAAAGACCTTTTCACCTTGGGTAACTATAAAGCGATAGTCTTTTTTGCCCTCATAATCAAAAACGGCCAATGGGTTTAGATTGCCACCTTCAAAAGTCTTTGTGAAAGGAGGGACATCCTTACCATTTCTATCAATGATCAAAAACTGGTTATTTGTGCAAAAAGCCAATTGTAAACGACCATTTTTATAGATATCCACTTGTTGAATTGGGCCTTGTATACGTCCATCTAGTTGCTTTTTCCAAAGCACCTTTCCATCAGTGGAAATTAGATATAAAAAGTTGTTCTGGTCTTGCACCACAATTTCTTGCTTGTTGGTTCTGTGGTTTTTGACAAATTGTGGATCAATTGCCAAATCCGTGTCAAGTTCTAGAGTAAACTGTGGCGTTACGGTATTGTTCTTGACCGTTTTCTCTATTTTGGATATAGAAGTATTGAAATGGGCAAAATCAGTGTCAGCCACCACTTGGGAAGCAAAGGAATATCCAGAAAAATCAGCTTTTTTAACCGAATTGAAAAGGTTGGGGGCAAGTTCTTGTTCTGAAAAAAACTCTATTCCCGATGCATTGGAAACAAAAAGCATACTAGACTCGGTTGCAAGCGGCGTTATGGCAGTTTTATAAACGGGAGCATTGGTAAATGCCGATGTACTTTTATAATTGCTGATTATAGTCTGGATGGGTTCTTTGCTCTCTGAAAAAACAAAGGTGTTTTCAAGAATTGTGCAATAACTGGATTTGAAATCTGCCAACAAAGCGGTGAAGTTTTCTGTCAACAGATTAGTGCTTTTTAGCGTAATGATCTCACTTCCTTGATAGGTGGTTGAAGCGGTCTTGTCGGTATTTATAAATTCTGATAGGCTTTCCGTTCCAAAGGAATTTAAAAGAACCACCTTTTTGTTGTTGGCATATATAATACCCAGTTCTTCAATGGTGTTAAAAAGGGAGTCTACAGGTTTTATTCTATCCAAAAATGTATTTTGATTTTTGGCAAAAACCTGGTAATCATCAAATGTATAAGAAACAATGGCTTGTGCGTTCAAGGGTGCAAAAAGTGGGGTTCTAGTGGCCAATGGAGTTGTTCCTTTGAACAAATTGATGAAATTTTTAGTCGAATCAGAGGCTATGGCAACCCCATTCAAATTAATATTGTCAGAATTGGCCGAAAAATCCATGGAAATCCAATCGGAGAAAGATTCAATGCCATTGCCATCCTTATTTAATTGGGAGGCAACCAAGGAAGATGGTTCATCCAGATTCAAAAATAATGTGGCAGATTTGTTCTGATTGGCAGTCTGGTAGAGTTTTTTCAGTGTGTTGTTTACGGCATTGGGCTTTGCTCGCGCCATATTTTCAATAAGCATTAAAGACGAGCTTAGTATCATGGTTCTATCTAAAGAGATACTATAGACCTCATAATCATCTAATCTATATTTTTCTATGCTTTTATTTTGATATGTTAGTGTTTCAACACTTTTGTTTGAGATGTCCTCTACATTCACCAAGTTGGGAGTATTCTCGGAAATAAGAATAAATTCATAATTATCCTTTCCAACCTCATAAAGACCTAATACGCAGCGTGCTTCTGTTTCAACATGTTTTAGGCCTTTTAGTTTTTTTGCTAGCTCTTTACTGAGCAGAAAATCATCTGTCTTTTCTAGGACCGAACTGTTCTTTAGCTCGCTTTTTAAATTTGACAGATTATTTATTTTAATTACTACTGAAGAGTTTGCAGGAAGGTAATCCAACAAAGAATCTGTAGTTTTTACTTTGGTTTGACAGGAGATTAGAAAAAGGGTTAATAAGGTGAAGAGCGCCTTAGTTTTCATTTTCAAAGTTTAAACAAATTTAGGGTTTTTAAATATCCAGTGATAATTGCTCAGGAAGTTGTCTAAAGCTTTTTCTATGATATTTGGTAAGGCCATAGGTTCTAATTGCTTCGCGGTGCTCTTTGGTAGGATATCCTTTATTTTTTTTCCAGTTGTACATGGGAAATTCTTCATGGATTCTTGCCATATATTCATCTCTATACGTTTTAGCCAATACAGAAGCTGCTGCAATGCTCATAAACTTCCCATCTCCCTTTATTATGCATTCATGTGAAATGGATGGGTATGGTTTGAATCGATTGCCGTCAACAAGAATAAAACTTGGGGTATTTAATAATCCATCAAGAGCTTTGTGCATTGCTAAAATGGAAGCATTCAAAATATTAATGGTGTCAATTTCTTCTTGAAAAACATGACGTACGGAAAATGATAAAGCTTCCTTTTCTAAAAGAGGTTTTAAAAATTCTCTTTTCTTTTCTGACAATTGTTTGGAATCATTTAATAATGTATTCTCAAAATCAGGAGGTAATATAATGGCTGCTGCCGTAACGGGACCAGCCAAGCAACCTCTTCCCGCTTCATCGGTCCCTGCTTCATTCTGATATTTATAAATACTCTTGAGCAAGTTTTTTTCTTGAACTATGTTAATGTAAAGGTAAATATAGTGAAGCAGTGTTGTAGGATATAAACTTTCACATTTCTTTAGAAACAAAACATATACCTTTGCTTGACCAATAATATGGAATGAGATTTTTATTTTTTACCCTGATTTTTTTTCTAGGTCTAAAAGCATATACACAACAGGACTCTATTCCCCAGCAGGATTCTATCCCCAAAGCAAAAAAAATGGATTCCATTGCCCAGGATTCAATACCCATGGAAAAAAGGAAAGATTCTACCGCTAAAGACTCTCTTTTTTTTAAAGGACCAAAAAAACAAAAAATAGAAGTCGATTCTGTATCCATCAAAGACTATAAAATCGTATCCCATGCACGGGATACTATTTTCTTGGACACTACTTTAACAATTAAAAAGGAATACAAATACAATTACCTTAGAAAAGATGATTTTGAACTGATGCCCTTTTCAAACATAGGTCGTCCGTACAATGTTCTGGGACGAACATTTTCAAACAATACATTCTATCCGCAATTGGGTGCAACCACAAAGCACAACAACTATTTTGAAGTTGAGGACATTGCGTATTACAATGTGCCCACTCCAATTACGGAATTAATGTTTAAGACCACTTTGGAACAAGGGCAATTGTTAGATGCCTTATTAACGTTTAACACATCTAAGAGATTAAATGTTTCAATTGCGTTTAAAGGATTTAGGTCTTTGGGAAAATACCAATATGATGAGGCCAAGTCGGGTAATTTTAGGACATCGTTTAACTATACAAATAAAAAGAACACGTATGCCCTAAGGGGGCATTTTGCTGGTCAGAAACTTGAAGCTGAGGAAAACGGAGGGCTGTCAAACCTAGAGCAATTTGAAAACGACCCTGAAGGTGATTTTACGGATAGGTCAAGGATTGATGTCCTGTATACAAATGCTACAAATAGATTAGTAGGCAAACGATACTATCTAGATCACAAGTTTAAGTTGATTAATTATAAAAAGGATTCAACAACTACAGAACCTACAACATTGACTATTGGACATGAATTTAATTATGAGTCAAAGCTATATGATTTTGTACAGTCATCTCAAAATGATGCTTTTGGAGATGATCCGTTTGTTACCCCAATTGAAGACAGGGCTAGATTAAAGACAATGTCCAACACCGTATCTGCTGAATTCTCAAATAAAATTTTAGGAAGTATTACAGGCACTTTGGGTCTTTACAATTACAATTATTTTTTTAATAGTTTGTTGATAACGGAATCAGGCACAATACAAAATCAATTAAAAGGAGAAGAAATAATAGCAGGTGGAAGGTACCATAATGATTTTGGCCGTTTGAGTTTAACTGGAAATGTAAATTACACCGTGTCGGGAGAACTTACCGGAAACTCGTTCAATGCAGGATTGGATTATCGAGTGAATGACAATAATGTGATTTCAGGTGGTATTCATGCTTCTTCAAGGATGCCGGATTTTAACTATTTGCTGTATCAAAGCGATTATAGGAATTTTAATTGGCAGAACACGGATACTTTTGAAAACCAACAAATACAAAGTATCAGATTTGCATTCGATTCTAAAAAATTTGGAAGGATAGATGCCGAGTATAGCAATATTGATAATTACACCTATTTTGAATCAATAGCTACAGAAGAAGAAATAGAAGCCGCTCAAGAAACTGCTTTTGTGCGGCCTTTTCAAGAAACTTCAACCATAAATCATCTACGTGTAAAATATGCCAAAGAATTTAAATGGAGAAGATGGGCGTTCAATAACACTGTTCTTTATCAAAATGTTACTCAAGATAATCAAGTATTGAATGTGCCTCAACTGGTAACTAGAAATACATTGTATTTCTCCAAGGATATCTTTAAAAGGGCAATGTTTATACAAACAGGGGTTACATTTAAATATTTCACTTCATATAACATGAATGCCTATAATCCTTTGTTGGGTGAATTTTATATTCAAAATAGGGAAGAGTTTGGCGGGTATCCATTAATGGACTTTTTTATCAATGCGAAAGTTAGACAGACAAGAATATATTTAAAAGCAGAACACTTCAATTCTCTCTTCGCAGAACCTAATTTCTATGCTGCGCCAAATTATCCATACAGGGACTTTGTTATTCGTTTTGGATTGGTGTGGAATTTCTTTTCTTGAAGTTACTATAATATTCCATTAATTGCTGGCTGAAAAACAGCACTTTAGAAAATTATTGATTTTTTTATGGAAAAATAGGCTGAAACTATTTGCGGAGAAAAAATAAGCTGACTATATTTGCACCCGCTTAGCTGATAAGGCTGGGTTTGAAAAGGGAATAAAAAAGGTCTTTTTCGGGTCTGTTTTTTTTCTTTTTGATTAGGAAGAAGTTCATTTGACATATTGTATAGACAGCGTAAAAGAGAATAACAAAGAACCATTTTGATGCAGGGACTTGGGAATTGTTTTGGGAGTTAAGAATATTTAACTTTTTACAATGAAGAGTTTGATCCTGGCTCAGGATGAACGCTAGCGGCAGGCCTAACACATGCAAGTCGAGGGGTAACATTTGTGCTTGCACAAGATGACGACCGGCGCACGGGTGCGGAACGCGTATGGAACCTGCCCTTGTCAGGGGAATAGCCCAGAGAAATTTGGATTAATGCCCCATGGTATCCATTTGCCACATGGCATATGGATTAAAGATTTATCGGACAAGGATGGCCATGCGTACCATTAGTCAGATGGTGAGGTAACGGCTCACCATAACTACGATGGTTAGGGGCCCTGAGAGGGGGATCCCCCACACTGGTACTGAGACACGGACCAGACTCCTACGGGAGGCAGCAGTGAGGAATATTGGACAATGGGCGGGAGCCTGATCCAGCCATGCCGCGTGCAGGATGACTGCCCTATGGGTTGTAAACTGCTTTTATACGGGAAGAAACCCATCTACGTGTAGATGGCTGACGGTACCGTAAGAATAAGGACCGGCTAACTCCGTGCCAGCAGCCGCGGTAATACGGAGGGTCCGAGCGTTATCCGGAATCATTGGGTTTAAAGGGTCCGTAGGCGGGCCATTAAGTCAGGGGTGAAAGTCTGCAGCTCAACTGTAGAATTGCCTTTGATACTGGTGGTCTTGAGTCGTTGTGAAGTGGCCGGAACATGTGGTGTAGCGGTGAAATGCATAGATATCACATAGAACACCGATTGCGAAGGCAGGTCACTAACAACGTACTGACGCTGATGGACGAAAGCGTGGGTAGCGAACGGGATTAGATACCCCGGTAGTCCACGCCGTAAACGATGGATACTAGCTGTCGGGACCTCGGTCTCGGCGGCCAAGCGAAAGTGATAAGTATCCCACCTGGGGAGTACGTTCGCAAGAATGAAACTCAAAGGAATTGACGGGGGCCCGCACAAGCGGTGGAGCATGTGGTTTAATTCGATGATACGCGAGGAACCTTACCAGGGCTTAAATGTAGTGTGACAGGGGTAGAGATACCTTTTTCTTCGGACACATTACAAGGTGCTGCATGGTTGTCGTCAGCTCGTGCCGTGAGGTGTCAGGTTAAGTCCTATAACGAGCGCAACCCCTACCGTTAGTTGCCAGCATGTAAAGATGGGGACTCTAACGGGACTGCCGGTGCAAACCGTGAGGAAGGTGGGGACGACGTCAAATCATCACGGCCCTTACGTCCTGGGCCACACACGTGCTACAATGGCCGGTACAGAGGGAAGCCACCACGCAAGTGGGCGCGGATCTATAAAACCGGTCACAGTTCGGATCGGGGTCTGCAACTCGACCCCGTGAAGCTGGAATCGCTAGTAATCGGATATCAGCCATGATCCGGTGAATACGTTCCCGGGCCTTGTACACACCGCCCGTCAAGCCATGGAAGCCGGGAGTGCCTGAAGTCCGTCACCGTAAGGAGCGGCCTAGGGCAAAATCGGTAACTAGGGCTAAGTCGTAACAAGGTAGCCGTACCGGAAGGTGCGGCTGGAACACCTCCTTTCTAGAGAAAGACGACCGGACGATGTCCCGTCCTTTCATCGGGGTGGTCCTTGTTTTTCTTTTATGCTGTCTTATAATATGTTCACCAAAGAGTCTCATAGCTCAGCTGGTTAGAGCGCTACACTGATAATGTAGAGGTCGGCAGTTCGAGTCTGCCTGAGACTACTGTATTGCGGTCTTATGGCTGCTTACGTTCATTAAATATTGAAGGAAATTCTAGAAGTTGGGCAACCATGGGTTGACAGGTTACAATTAACTGCAGACTGTTAACTGTGAGCTGCCGCCTAGAAATGGGGGATTAGCTCAGCTGGCTAGAGCGCCTGCCTTGCACGCAGGAGGTCATCGGTTCGACTCCGATATTCTCCACAAGGGCGTAAAAGCTGTCCACGGCATATTTTTTTGCCAGTGGCGGCCCGCCACAAGTTCATTGACATATTGGGACGGAGCGTGATGGTTTATACCATCATGGCGAAGTCAAAAAAGAAACACGAAGTAGAATAGAATATAATAAAGGATTACGAGGGCATTTGTACTTAGGTACAGGTGCGACAAGCAAAATAAGGGCGTATGGGGGATGCCTGGGCTCTCAGAGGCGAAGAAGGACGTGATAAGCTGCGAAAAGCCACGGGGAACTGCACACGAGTGTTGATCCGTGGATATCCGAATGGGGCAACCCGGCTGGTTGAAGGCCAGTCACCTCGCAAGAGGGGCAAACCCGCTGAACTGAAACATCTAAGTAGGCGGAGGAAGAGAAAACAATAGTGATTCCGAAAGTAGTGGCGAGCGAAATCGGATTAGTCCAAACCAATGTTGTTTCGGCAACATTGGGGTTGTAGGACCACGACATTTGGCGCGCAATGAACTGGAACCCTTTGGAAAGAGGGGCCGTAGACGGTGATAGCCCGGTACAGGCAAAGAGCGTTGCCAATAGTGGTATCCTGAGTAGTGCGGGGCACGTGAAACCCTGTATGAATCCGGCGGGACCATCCGCCAAGACTAAATACTCCTGAGAGACCGATAGTGAACCAGTACCGTGAGGGAAAGGTGAAAAGAACCGTGAATAACGGAGTGAAACAGATCCTGAAACCATACGCTTACAAGCGGTCGGAGCATGTTTACATGTGACGGCGTGCCTTTTGCATAATGAGCCTACGAGTTACTTTTACTGGCAAGGTTAAGCACTTCAGGTGCGCAGCCGTAGCGAAAGCGAGTCTGAACAGGGCGCCAGAGTCAGTAGTAGTAGACGCGAAACCGTGCGATCTACCCATGGGCAGGTTGAAGCTGTGGTAACACACAGTGGAGGACCGAACCCGTTGACGTTGAAAAGTCTTGGGATGACCTGTGGGTAGGGGTGAAAGGCCAATCAAGCTCGGAAATAGCTCGTACTCCCCGAAATGCATTTAGGTGCAGCGTTCTGATAGTTATATAGAGGTAGAGCTACTGATTGGATGCGGGGGCTTCACCGCCTACCAATTCCTGACAAACTCCGAATGCTATATAATGTTTCAGGGCAGTGAGGGCATGGGTGCTAAGGTCCATGTCCGAGAGGGAAAGAACCCGGACCATCAGCTAAGGTCCCCAAGTGTGTGCTAAGTTGACAAAACGCGGTGGAACTGCATAGACAGCCAGGATGTTGGCTTGGAAGCAGCCATTCATTTAAAGAGTGCGTAACAGCTCACTGGTCGAGCGGTT